>WBTZ01000208.1 GCA_009026175.1 Zoogloea sp.
TCAGGAACCCCAGCCAGGTGGTGATGATGAAGCGGGCGTGATCGACGCGGCGGGCGGATCAACGGCCCGCCGCGCCGCCCAGGCCCTGTAGGGGCGGCTTCAGCCGCCCGCGGCCCACTGAGTCGGCACGGATCCATCGATCCACGTCCGAGGGCGGCTGCAGTCGCTCCTACAGGGGCCTTTGCATCGCAAAACAAGAAAGCCTCTCTGCCGCAGGGCAGGAGAGGCTTTCTTGCGTTTGTGCGGCCTCAGCCGCGCCGGACCCGGATGGTGTAGGCGCCGGTGCCTGCGGCGTCGAAATGGCGGACCTGGGCGTAGTAGGTGCCGGCGCTCAGGCTGGCGGCGATGCGGGCGTTGCTGCCGAGGCCGCTGTCGTCGTCGGTGGCGATGAGGTTGGTCGTGCTGTCGGGGCCGAACAGTTTCATCACCACGTCGGTGGAGCCCTGGGTGTCGATGATGTGCTTGCCCGGGGTGGTGACAACGAACTGGTAGAGGTCCTGTTCGCCGGCCTTGCCAATGCTCGCCGGGGTGCGCCGGGCGGCACCGACCTTGAGGACGGTGGCGGTTTCCAGGCTGGGGCCGCTGCGGGGATACATCTTGGCCCCGGAGATGAAGAGCTTGTCCAGGGAGGACAGTACGTCATTGGCCTTGGTGGCGATGCCGTTGGTCGTCCAGGTGGCAGGGAAGAAGTAGAGCATGATGGATTCAGGGTCGAAGTCGGTGCCATTGACCTGGTCCACGCTGTACTTGGCAAGGACGTTGTGGCGGATCGTGGCTTCGTCCCAGAAGTTGGGGCTGCCGGCGAGCTCCTTGAGCACCACCTTCTCGTTCCAGCTGATGCCACCAAAGGGGCTCTGGTGTTCGTGGGCCAGGCCGATGGCGTGCCCGAACTCGTGGGCCGCGGTGCCGCCGTCGAGGAAGCCCAGGTTCATGGTGGGCTGGTTGAGGGGGATGCTGCGGCAATCCGTGCCGATGTACGACCAGGCACCGTCCGAGGGGTCGAAGGCGATGCGGATCTCCGCATCCGCTGCGTCGTTGAAGTCGAACTTCAGGTTGGCGACTGCCGACCACCAGCCGGCCTGGGTGATGGCGGTATTGCGCTGGGCCTGGGTGCCACCGATGAAGCGCACCCGCAGGGTCGAGCCGTTGTTCCAGGTCTTGCCCCGGGGCGATATGGCACGTACCCGCCCGGCGGGGCCGGCCATGGTCTCCTGGTGGCGCATCATCTCGGCCGGCAGAAGCCGGTCTATGCAGACTTTCGGTCTTGTTGTCATGGCGGGTCTCCTCGAGCTATGTACAGCGGGCATGCCACTGCCATCTGTTTATAGCTGCTGCCGGCGACGGCCGCCACGGCGGGGTGGACGGTTCTTGCCTGGCGGGGCTAGACCGGCCGGGAGGGCTCGCTGCCGCTTGTGGGGAGCCAGCGCAGCAGCGCGGCAAACAGCAGGTCCGGATCCACGGGCTTGGCGACGAAGTCGTTCATGCCTGCGGCGATGCAGTGTTCCCGGTCTTCGGCAAAGGCGTTGGCGGTCATGGCGAGGATGGGCAGATGGGCCAGGCCGGGCAGGCTGCGGATCCGGCGGGTGGCTTCGAGGCCGTCCATCACCGGCATCTGCATGTCCATCAGGACCAGGTCGAAGCGCTCGCTGTCGATCTTGCGGAGGGCTTCCGCGCCGTTCTCGGCGACCGTCACATGCAGCCCGACGTCCTCGAGGAGGGCAAGGGCCACCTCCTGGTTGATCGGGTTGTCTTCGCACAGCAGCAGGCGGCGGCCTGCGTGGCCATGGCGCAGCAGGGTTTCCGGGTCGCCGTCCTCCACGGGCTGGGCTGCGGGGTTGTCCACCATCCGGCCGTTGCGCTCCAGCCGGACCGTGAACCAGAAGACGCTGCCTTCGCCGGGAGAGCTGCTGACGCCGGCTTCGCCGCCCATCATTTCTGCCAGCCGGCGGGTGATGGCCAGCCCAAGGCCGGTGCCGCCGTAGTGGCGGGTGGTGGAGTTGTCGGCCTGCTCGAAGGCCATGAAGAGGCGTTCGGTGACGGTGCTGTCGATGCCGATGCCGGTGTCGCTGACTTCGAAGCGCAGGCAGAGGTGGGTGGCGGTCTGCTCCAGCGGCCGGCAGCGCAGGGTCACCGAACCGGCGCTGGTGAATTTGACGGCATTGCCCAGGTAGTTGAGCAAGGCCTGGTTGAGGCGGGTGGGGTCGCCGAGCAGACCACCCAGCGGAGTGTCCGGCCGTTCGACGATCAGGGCGAGGCCCTTGGCGTCGGCGCGTTCGCGGATCAGGGCGGCGGCGCGCTCCATCAGGCGGACGGGGTCGAATGCGATGTGCTCCAGTTCGATCTTGCCGGCTTCGATCTTGGAGATGTCGAGGACGTCGTTGATGACGGCCAGCAGGTGGTCGGCGGATTCGCGGATGCGGGCCAGCTTGTCCAGTTGTCCAACATCGCGGGTGGCGCGCTGGAGCATGTGGGTGAGCCCCACGATGGCGTTCATCGGGGTGCGGATCTCGTGGCTCATGTTGGCCAGGAAGGCGCTCTTGGACTGGCTGGCCACTTCGGCGGCCTGCTTGGCGGCGGCCAGTTCGGCGGTGCGGGTGGCGACCAGTTCTTCGAGGTGGTGGCGATGGCGGTCCAGCTCTTCACTCAGGCGGCGCTTTTCGGTGACGTCCTGCTTGACCCCGAGATAGTGGGTGATTCGGCCGTCCGGCTGGCGGATCGGCGAGATCTGGACGTGTTCGTAGTAGATCTCGCCGCTCTTGCGGCGGTTGATGAACTGCCCCGACCAGGTCTGGCCGGCCACCAGGGTCCGCCACAGGTCGGCATAGGTTTCCGGCGGGGTCTGGCCGGACTGGAGCAGGCGGGAGTTGACGCCGATCACCTCGTTGCGGAGATAGCCGCTGATGGTGACGAAGGCCTCGTTCACGTATTCGATGTTGCCCTGCAGGTCGGTGATGACGACGGCCTCGGGGCTCTGTTCGACGGCCTGGGACAGCTTGCGCAGTTGGGTCTCCGCCAGTTGCTGGTCTTCCAGCATGCTGAGCAGGGTCAGGCGCATGGTGTCGGCCTGGGCGAGGAGCTGTTCGGCTTCGGCGCGGGAGGCCTGCATGGCCTGCTGGGCGGCGATCCGGTCGCTGACCTTGCGTGCCAGCATCATGAAATGCCGTGGCCGGGCGGTGCCGGGCTTGAGGGTGGTGGACAGCTCGTACCATTCGGGCCGGCCGTCCAGGGGGACCTGGATCAACTGGCCTCGGGTGCTGCCCTGCCTGGCCGCTTCCTGCAGGGTTGCCAGGGCCGTGGTGGCGGCATCGAGCGGCAGCACATCGGCAAAACTGCGGCCGATGAGGAGCTTGCGCGACGGGATCAGGGGATCGGGCGCGCTGGCCCACTGCTTGAGGATGAGGCCTGCCTCATCCACTTCGAACAGCAGGTCCGGAATGGCGTGCAGGGTCGCTTCCAGCTCCAGGGTGTGCAGCCGGACGCGGCGCCGTAGCTGCAGGTTCCAGAGCAGCAGGAGCAAGCCGGTGATGGCCGCGGCGAGGGTGACCCCGGCCACGTAGCCGCCCCAGGTCGGGATGTCGAGCGGCCGCCCCATCCATTTTTCCCTCAGGGCTGCCTGGTCCCTGACGGGGATGGCCTTGAAGCCGTTGTCGATGCGCTCGAGCAGTGCGGTCTGCCCCTTGTGGACGGCGCGGTGGAACTGGCCCTGGTAGAGGGTGAAGGCTTCGCGGAAATCCCTTTCGACACCGTTGCGGGCCATCAGGAAGTGGGCCGGGGGGGCATCGAGGCAGAAGACACGCACGTCTCCCACCACGGCGGCGTCGATCAGGGCTTCGTAGCTGGGGTAGGTGTCGGTGCGCCGGACCCCTGCCTCGAGCAGGCGGTCGGCGCAGGCATCGCCCTGCTTGACCCCGACCGCAAAGGCCTTGAGCGTCGCCACGCTGTCGATGCCCTGGATGCTCTTATGGACCAGGATGGGGACATTCAGGTCGGCATAGGGCGGGGTGAAGTCCATCAACTCCTCGCGCATCGGCGTGCGGAAGATGGTGTCGATCACGTCTGCCTCGCCATTGCCGAAACGCTGCAAGGCCTGCGACCAGTCGGATGGGCGCAGTTCAGCCTGAATGCCGCTGTTGGCGGACCACAGGGCCCACAGATCGATCAGGTAGCCCTTGAGCTTGCCGTCGGTATCGCGGAAGACATAGGGCGGGTAGTTGTCGTCCATCACCACCACGATGCGCTGCGGGAAACCGTCTGCGGCCCCGGTCGCTGCAGGAAGGAGACCCAGCCCGAGGGCCAGCAGCCCGCCTGCCAGCCAGCGGGGCATGGCGGGCAGCATCAAGGGAGGTCTCCAGCCGTGCTGACGCTGGGGTAGCGCGGCGGCTCACCGAGGCGCGCATGCAGGGCGTTGATCTCGCGCTTGAGTTCGAGCACGCGACCTTCCCGGCCGAGCATGACCTGCTGCCAGCGGCGCAATTCGTCAAGCTGGGTGTGCAGGCGCTCTTCGGCCCGTTCCAGCCCTTGGTGGGTCTGGCGCAGTTCATTCTCCCGGCCTGCCCGCTCCAGGGCCACGGCGGCCAGGGCCACGGCGGCGTCCACATACCGGCGCAGGGGCGTCTCGAGGGGGGGCGCGGCGTTCTGCCGGCACAGCGCAAACAGGCCGAGCAGCGGTCCTTCGCGGGAGACCACCGGAAAGGTCCAGCATGCGGCAGGCGCGCTATCCGGCCCGGCCGGCAGATCGATCTGCCGGGCCTCGGCGCTGCCCGGGAAGGAGGCTTGGGTGTCGAGGGCAGACCTCAGGCCCGGCGGCATGGCATGCCCTGCGCCGTGACGCAGCAGGTGTCCTTCCTTGTCCACCACCAGGGCCGTGCAGCGGATGGAGGCGTCCCGGGCCTCGATCTGCCGGCAGCAGTCCTCGAGTATCTCGATGAGGGGGGCCCCGAGGGAGATCCGCCGCAGCACCGAGTTGCTGAACTCGAGCAGCTGTTGCTGCTCCCGGTGCTCGGTGACATCGGAGAAGGTCGCCAGCAGGTGGTCGCCGAGGGCGACGCCGGAGATCTCGATGATCCGGACGCCGCCATCCTTGCAGCGGATCCGGTATTCACCCGGGCGGATCACGCAGTCGGTGGCGATGGCCGTGCGCACCGCCTCGTTCCAGGCCTCGCGGACGCCGGCCCGATAGGCCGGATCGGGGTAAGCCAGGGCCCACCAGCTGTCCAGGTCGGGGGCTTCGGCCATCGAGTAGCCGAAGGTCGTCGTGAACTGCTGGTTCATGAAGACCACCCGCCCCTGGGCATCGAGCAGGCTGATGGGCAGCGGCAGGCTTTCGGTGAGCTGCCTGAAGCGCGCCTCGCTCTTGCGCAGGGCCGCTTCGGACGCCTTCTGGGCGTCGATGTCCACGGCCACGCCCGCCGACCGCAGGGGCAGCCCTGCGTCATCCCGTTCCACCACGCGTCCGCGCACGCTCAGCCAGCGCAGCTGCCCGTCGCCGCCGCGGGCCTGGTAGTCCACGGCGAAGTGGGCCTCGGATCCGGCCAGGGTGCCGCGGAAGGCTTGCCCGACCCGCCCGCGGACCGCCGGGTCGAGGCGCAGCAGGGCCTGCTCCAGCGGCTCGTGGATCTCGCTGCCGGCAAGTCCGAGCACCTGGGCAAGCCCCCGGCTGCGGCTGAGCATGTCGTCGCGGTGGTCGTATTCCCAGGTGCCCACCCCGGTGGTCTCGAGCACCACGTCGAGGGTGTTCTCGAGGCGGCTGCGGCTCTCTTCCATCATCACCACGCCCAGCCGTTCGAGCATGCGGTGCTGGCTGATCACCGCCAGCATCTGCCCCGCCGCGTCCAGCACCACCAGGTGGCGCAGCCCGGCCTCGCCCATGCGCCGGGCGGCTTCGGCGACGGTGATGTCGGGACCGACGGTGTACAGGGGGCGCGACATCACATCGCCGATGGTGAGCCTCTCGGGGCTGACCTGGCGGGCCATCAGGCGGGGCACATCCCGCTCTGTCAGGATGCCCTCGGCGCGGCCATCGCGGCCGATCACCAGATGGTCGCGGCGAGTGGAGGCCATGATCTCGAGGGCCCGGGCCAGGGGGTGCTCCGGGGGCAGCATGTCGGGCGAGGGGTCCATGACGGCACCCAGGCAGTGAATGGCCTTGAACAGGTCGTGGCCGATATGGCGCCGGAAGTCCGTCTCGCTGGCCACGCCGCGCAGCCTGCCGGTGTCGTCCACCAGCACGAGGTGGCGCACCGCCCGGTTGGCCAGCAGCGCCTGGGCCGATGAGAAATCCATGTCCTCCCGCACCGTGAGCAGGGGCGCGCTCATGACGCTGCGGACCGGCTTGTCCTCCGCATAGCCCGCGCAGACGAGGCGCAGCAGATCGCGTTCCGTGATGATGCCCACCGGCCGGTCACCGCCTTCGGTGACCACCAGGCAGGAGACTTGGGCATCGACGAACAGCTGGATGGCGTTGCGCAAGGGCAGATCCGGCACGACGGTGAGGACGGCGGATGTGGCAATGTCGCGGAGCCGGAGTTCGGAGGCTGGATTCATGCTGTCGTTGGGGGCGCGGAGTGAAGCATTGGGGGCCTTGATGGCCGCTTTCTGGGCGAAAGATACTGCCTTTGCGCGAGGAATGCTCGCTTCGTCAGAGGAGGCCGGGGCGGCCCCTCGGCGCCCCCGCATGCCGCTGGCGTTTCAGGGTTTGGCGAGGGCGTTGCGGACGGGGCCCCAGTCGATGCCAATGGCGTGGGCTGCCGTACGCGGGCGTGTGGCGAGGGCCGTACGCAGCGCCTCGATCCGCTCTGCGGTGGGCGGATGGGTGGAGAGCAGGGCGG
>WBTZ01000209.1 GCA_009026175.1 Zoogloea sp.
GGGGTGGCGGGATTATCCCTCAAACCGGGGGGGGCCGTGACCCGCGTCGCGATTCCGTCCGCATCGTTCACAATGTGCGGGCGCCTTGTCTGCTAACCTTTCAAGCCCGCCCGCCCTGGTCGCGGGCTGAGCCGGGGCGGTGGGGGTTTGAGACAAGAGCAGAGGCAGGCGCAATGACCCAGACGGTTCCCGTTTCCCCCGAGCGATTCGACCAGCAGGAGCACCTGCAGGTCATCGATGCCGTTCGCGGCTATGCGATCCTGATCGTGATCGCGGTGCACACCCCAGGGCACGTGCCGGAGCTGGTCTGGCCTGCCCTGCGCGTGCTGTTCATGGGCTTCTACGGGGTCCAGCTCTTCTTCCTGGCTTCGGCGGTGACCTTGCTGATGTCGTGGCACCGGAGCACCGATGCATTTGCGATGCGCAGCCAGAAGTTCCTGCTGCGCCGCTTCTTCCGGATCGCCCCCTTCTACTATCTTGCGGTGTTGATCTACTGGTTTGCCTACCAGGTACCCGCCGAAGGGTTCGACTTCGAAGTGCTGCTGGCCAGCCTGCTGTTCTACAACGCCTGGAGCCCCTACCTGGTACCGACCGTCGCGGGCTGGACGCCTGTTCCGGGCGGCTGGAGCATCGGCGTCGAGTTCTGCTTCTACTTCGTGTTCCCCCTCCTGGCGAGCTGCGTGACCACGCTGCGGCGGGCCCTGGCGTTTGTGGCCCTGGCCCTGGGGGTGATGCTGCTGGCATCCCATTTCGGCCAGCAGCTCTATCCGGAACTGGATGCCGAGGCGCGGGCCAACTTCCTGTATTTCTGGCCACCCAACCAGCTGGTGATCTTTGCCCTGGGCTTCCTGCTGTATTACCTCATCAAGGACCCGGCGGTCCGGGCGCGCATCGAGGCCAGCCGGATCACCGCCAACCAGGCCAGCCTGGCCATGCTGGGCGTGGTGCTCGGGCTGTCGTTCTACGGCCCGCACAAGTTCTTCGACTGGAGCACAGGCCAGCCGCCGACCCATCTGCTGATGGCCGTGTGTTTCGTGCCCTGGGTGCTGGTCCTGTTCCTGAAGCCGGGAGGACTGGCCGTCAATGCCGCGATCTGCGGCCTGGGCCGGGTCAGCTTCAGTGCCTACGTGCTGCACTTCATGGTGCTCAGGTACCTGGGGAGGCTGCTGCATGCCGTGTGGCCGCTGCCGGAGGCCGGGATTTACTCCGTGGCCTTCGAGCTGGTGTTCCTGACCCTGGCGGTGCTGAGCGTCCGCTGGCTTGCTGAACTCTCCTACCGGGTGGTCGAGCAGCCGGGGATCGATCTGGGCAAGCGCCTGATCCGCGCCCTGCACCCGCGGCCCCTGCCGGTTCCTGGCGAGCAGACCGGCAGCTAGCCGGCGGCGGCCTGTTGCCGGTCGGGTTTGCGCCGGATGTAGAGGGTCTTGTGGACGCGCGCCACCACCTCGTTCTGGCGATTCACCACATCGACGGTGAAGGCGGGTTCGTACTTGTCCCCGCTGGCGGTCGCCCGGCGGATGTCCTCGATCTCTCCGGCGGTGATGCTGAAGTGGGCGCGTACCGTGCCACGCCCCGGCAGCAGGTAGTCGATGGACGAGGCGCGGTCCCACACCACGTAGTGGCGCCCGAGATTGTGCATGACCAGCAGGGCGAAGAAGGGATCGGTCATGGCGAACAGGGAGCCGCCGAAGTGGGTGCCCATGTAGTTGCGGTTGAGCAGCCCCAGCCGCATGCGCACCGAGGCTTCCTTGTAGTCGGGGCTGATCCGCTCCACGTGGATGCCGGCCCCGATGAAGGGCGGCCAGAGGTTCATCAGCAGGCGCAGCGGGCCGGCCCCGAGCTTCACGTTGCGCATGAAGCCCTGCTTGAGTTTCTGGCTCATCCTCCGTCCTCTCCTGCCGCTCAGGCCTTGGACAGGCCCCTGAGGGCCTGGCGGATGCCGTCGGAGACGCTGACGCCCTCCGGCAGGGTCTTGACCGCGCCGAGGGCCTCCTTCTCGTTGTAGCCGAGGGCCAGCAGCGCATTGACGATGTCGCCCCGGTCGTCGCCCGGCCTCACCGTGGCGGTGCTGCCGGCCACTGTCGGCAGGGCCTTGGCGAGCTTGTCGCGCAGCTCCAGCAGCAGGCGCTCGGCGGTCTTCTTGCCGATGCCGGGGATCTTGATCAGGCGTCCACTCTCCTGCAGGGCCACGGCCTGGGCCAGGTCGCCGACCGACAGCCCGGACAGGACGGCCAGGGCGGTGCGGGCACCGATGCCCGCCACCTTGAGGAGCTGGCGGAAGGCGGCGCGTTCTTCCTCGGTGGCGAAGCCGTACAGGAAGTGGCCATCCTCGCGCACCGCCATGTGGGTGGCCAGGCTGACGTTCTGGCCGTTGGCGGGCAGGCCGTAGAAGGTGCTCATCGGTACCTCCAGTTCATAGCCGACGCCATTGACGTCGACCAGGATCTGCGGCGGGTTCTTTTCGGCCAGGCGGCCGGTGATGCGTCCGATCATGCGTGCTTTCGGGTTTTATGAGTAGTCGGCGGCGATGAAGGCCGGCAGTGCCTCGGCCGCGACGGAGAGTGCCGCCAGGCGCGGGTGCTCACTGTCGGCCACGAGGCCGGGGGCGGAGAAGTGGGTGAAGCGCCAGGCGACGGCGACGGTGATGTCGGCCTGGGTGATGCGGTCGCCGCACAGCCAGTCGCTGTCGCCCAGGTGGCTCTCGAGCAGCGCGTAGGTGTCGGCGATCTGGCCCTCCACCCGGTGCAGCCAGTCGGGGTCGCGATACTCGGCGGCTCTCACCTTCATCTCGTACACCCGGTGCACACTCTTCTCGGCGGCGGCGAGGCCCAGGCTGACGAGCTGCAGGCAGCGGCGGTACGCCGCCGGGTCGGTGGGCCACAGGCTCTTGTCCGGGCCGGCGATGTGCTCCAGCCAGGCGATGATCTGGGAGCTGTCCACCATCAGCTCGCCATCGTCGAAGACCAGGGTGGGCGCCTTCACCAGCGGGTTGATGGCATGGAACTGGTCGAAGTTGCGGAAGACCGACAGGGTCTGGTGCTCGAAGGGGATGCCGAGCATGCGTGCCGTGATGAAGCTGCGGCGGACGAAGGGAGAGTCGAGCAGGCCGACGAGTTTCATGGGGAAGCTCCAGTGAGGGGTTGGGCACAGCGGGTGGCGGCGCTGCGCAGGCGGGCCAGGATGGCTTCGGCCTCGTCCCGGCTTCTGGCCGGAAGACGGGCCTCGTGGCCGCTGCCCAGGTTGCCACCGCCAAAATAGATGCGGACCTCGTCCGCACGAACATCCACGTATTGCACGATGCCGAGGTTGATGAGGCGCTGTGTGCCGCCGTCGGCAGGCAGCGGGAACAGGCAGAAGGCGGTGGATCCGGCGTCGGCGGCCCACGCCAGCGGGGCGGCCAGTGCGAGGGAGATGGCCAGCACGGGGCACGGCAGGTGGCGCGTCATCATGACAGTCTTCCCTCCAGGAAGCGGGCAATGTCGTGCAGGCTGCCGGCCACGGGCACGGCGGCGGCGCGCACGTCGTCGGCAGGCTGCAGCAGGTCCGGGACCATCACCACCCGCGCGCCGGCGGCCAGGGCGCCGCGCACGCCGGCGTTGGAGTCCTCGAGGACCAGGCAGTGGCCCACCGGCAGCCCCAGGCGTTGTGCTGCGGCCAGGAAGATGTCGGGGGCCGGCTTGCCCCGGCTGACTTCGTCACCGCAGACCATGCCATGCACCCGCGCCAGCAGGCCGACCGCGGCAAGCTTGGGCTCGGCCCGGGAGCGTCGGGTCGACGTGGCGACGACGCGGCGGATGGCCAGCTCGTCGAGCACATCGAAGAGTTCGGTGACGCCGCACTTGAGCGGAATGCGGCCGGCGGCGATGGCCGCTTCGTAGATGCGTCCGAAGGCTGCGTAGAGCTCGGCGACCGGGTAGTCCTCGCCGAGGTGCTGGCGGATCACGGCGGGTCCGTCATTGGAATTCAGGCCCACCATGGCCAGCCCCACCTCCGGCCGCCAGGGCAGGCCCAGTTCGGTGGCGGCCTCGGCGACGGTGGCCAGGGCGACCCGCTCGCTGTCGAGGAGCAGGCCGTCCATGTCGAAGATCACGCCCTGGATCTGCGCAGGGGCGAAAGGGAGACGCAGGGGCTGGCTCATGGCTGGGGTCCGGGCCAGCGTCCGAAGGCCAGGGTGGCGGCGAGGACGAGGCCGTGCAGGTTGGCGGCGGCGATGGTGAGCCGCAGCGCCGGGGCCAGCTCGGTCGGCTGGCTGGCGTGGGCGAGCAGGGTGCGCAGCCCGCGGAACGACAGGATGAGCGTCATCGCGGCAGCGGCAGCGCCCTGGGGGAGGCGCTCGCGCCCGACCATCAGGATCAGCCAGGCATAGGCTGCCAGCACCAGACCCAGGCAGGCCCACTTGGCCGCGTCGGGCCCCAGGCGGACCACCAGGGTGTGCTTGCCGGCGCTGGCATCACCCAGGCGGTCGGGGAATTCATTGACGAACAGGATGGCGGCCACCAGCAGGGCGTAGGACAGGCCGGCCAGCACGGGGACCGGCGAGAAACCGCCGCGCTGCACGAAATCGCTGCCGACGATGACGATCAGCCAGCCGGCGGCCACCGCCGCCTCGCCCAGGCCGCGGCTGACCAGGGCCAGCGGCGGGGCGGTGTAGGCCCAGCCCAGGAACAGCCCGGCCAGCCCGATGAGGACCAGGCCGGCGGCGGAGTGGGCCGCCAGCCAAAGGCCGGCGGGCACCACCAGGGCCAGCAGGGCATAGCCCAGCCGACCCGTCTCGGCCTCGCTGAGCACGCCGTTCTGGATGAAGCGGCTGCCGCCGGTGAAGGGAAAGATGCGTTCGGTGTTGGCGGCGTCGGCGCCGCTGCGGGCGTCGTAGTAGTCGTTCAGGACATTGATGCCGGCATGGGCGACCAGGGCGAAGAGCACGGTCAGCACCGCCTTCGCCAGATCCAGGGGCACGCCGCTGCCGTGGGCGGCGGCCAGGCCGATCAGGCAGGCAAACAGGGTCACCCCGAGGAAGGCCGGCCGGGTGGCCAGCACGCAGGCCATCACGGGGCGTGCGCGCAGGCCCGGGCCGGGTTCGGCCGGATGGGGTGGATGGACGTGAGCAGGCGGGGGTGACATGGGCTTTGAGGTCGGATGGACACGCAATGCTGCGATGGGGCGGCGTCCGGGTCAAGTTGCCGGCATGCGGAGCACGACAATCGCAAGTCCTATCGGTTAGGATCGACGCCTGATCCTGCTCCCGGACGTCCGATCTTGGCGACTCTTGCCCATTCCCATTCCCACACATCCGCCATCGCCCCGCGCATCTATGGCGGTGGTGTGGCGCTGGTGGCGCTGGTGGCACTGGCAGGCTGGCTGGCCGTGTATCCCTTCGGGCCCTGGCTGGCAGGCGTCCTGCTGGCGGTATACATGGCGCTGGTCCTGATCCAGCCGGCGCTGTGGCTGGTGCTGCTGCCGGCCCTGTGGCCGGTGATCGACCTGGCGCCATGGAGCGGGCAGATCCACATCAACGAGAGCGACGCCCTGGCCCTGGCCACGCTGGCCGGCCTTGGCCTGCGGGAGCTGCTGGCGCCACCGCCGCCGACCCTCCAGGGGCGGGCCCCGGTCAAGCTGAGGGTGGGGGCGCTGGCGTGCTTCGGCCTGCTGGCGGTGGCCGTCACGATTGCCACCCTGCGCGGCCTGCGGCCCTTTCCGCCGCTCGATGCGGCCAGCCTGGTGGGGTATGGCACGCCGCTCAACAGCCTGCGGGTGGCCAAGGGCTACATCCTGGCCTTCGCCTTGATCCCCTTCCTGCATCTGGCGATCCGCCGCGACGGCGAGCCGGCCCTGCGCCGTTTCGCCGCCGGCGTGACCCTGGGCCTGGGGGCTTGTGCGCTGGGGGCCCTGTGGGAGCGGATGGCCTTCCCCGGACTGACCAATTTTGCGGCGGATTACCGGAGTGCCGCCCTGTTCTGGGAGATGCACGTGGGCGGCGCCGCCCTGGATGCCTGGCTCAGCCTGAGCTTCCCCTTCGCCCTGGCGCATCTGCGCAGCGCCCGCAGCAGATCGGGCCGGGTGCTGGCGTTGATCCTGGTGGGGCTCGGCAGCTACGCCTTGTTCACCACCTTCTCGCGCATCGTCTATGCCTCAATGCTGGTGTCGGGGGCGGTGCTGGCCCTGGCGGCGTGGCGGCAACCCGCGCGGCGGGATGTGGCAGAAGGAGGGAGCGGCCCTGCGCCGGTTCTCGCCCTGCTCGCCGCGGCAGGCCTGGCGGGGTGCGCCCTGAGCTTCCAGTCGGGCGGATACCGGGGTATGGCGGCATTTGCCGGCCTGCTGATGCTTGCCTACCTGGGAGGCGCTGTCCTGCGTGAAGGAAAAGGTGCCGTGCTGGCTGGCGGAGGGCTGGCCGGCCTGCTCCTGGCAGGTGTGACCGGGGTGCTCGCCTGGTGGCTGCCCAAGGGGGTTTACGGGGTGTACGGCTTGGCCTGGTGCATCGCGGCAGCGGTTCTGGTGGGCGGGCTGCGGGGCCGCCTGACGGCCCCCCCGGCGCTGGTCGCGGCCTTGCTGGCCTGGCTTGCCGTGCATGCCGTGCTGGTGAGTGCTTTCTGGGGCGAGATGGCGGGCCTGCCGGGGGTGGCACGGGTCCTGCCGTGGCGGGACTAACACGACGAGGCGTCCGTCCCCCCCGGAACCGATTTCACCGCCATGCTCGCCGATCTGCCCCGCCTGCTGGGGATCGGCGGCCTGGATTCCATCCCGGCCGCCCCCTGCCTGACGCCGCCGCCCGACCGGATTCGCCGCATCCGCGTTCCCGCCGGCATCAGGC
>WBTZ01000210.1 GCA_009026175.1 Zoogloea sp.
GCCCCCGCCGCCGCAGCCGCAGCCGCAGCCGCAGCCGCAGCCGCAGCCGCAGAGCCTACGGTATCGATCGCCTTCGTCGGCGACATCATGCTGGCAGACACGCCGGGCAAGGTGGTCAGGCAGGGGCGCGATCCTTTTGCCCCCTTTGCCACCCTGCTCGGCAAGGCCGACATCCGGGTCGGCAACCTCGAATGCGTGGTGGCCCGCGGCGGCACGGCAGACCCGGCCAAGCCCTATTCCTTCCGCGCCCACCCGCGCACCCTGCCTGTCCTCAAGCGCCACTTCGATGTGGTGGGGCTGGCCAACAACCACTCCGGGGATTTCGGCCCCGCCGCCTTCGCCGAGATGCTGGGCCGGCTGGACAAGGCCGGGATTGCCTATTTCGGCGGCGGCCACACCCTGAAGGCCGCGCACACACCGCTGATCATCGAACGCAAGGGCTTGCGGATCGCCCTGCTGGGCTATGACGAGTTCTTTCCGCGCTCCTTCGAAGCCGACGTGGACAAACCCGGCGTGGCGTGGAGCGAGGACGAGCAGGTGCGCCTCGACATCACCACCGCGCGCAGCACCCACCGGGCCGACCTGGTCATCCCGGTGATGCACTGGGGCTGGGAGCACGAACCCCTGGCCAGCGCCCGGCAACGCCAGCTGGCCCGCCTGATGATCGATGCCGGCGCCGATGCGGTGGTGGGCGGCCACCCCCATGTCACCCAGGACACCGAGACCTACCGCGGCAAGCCGATCATCTACAGCCTCGGCAACTTCCTGTTCGACAGCTTCACCAGTGAAGACAACAACACCGGCTGGCTGCTGCACATGGAGCTGAGCCGCCAGGGCGTACGGCACTGGCGCACCCATATTGCCCGCATCGACCGGGAGGGTATCCCCCATCCCGACCGGCGCCGGCCCGGTGACTGCTGGGAGGCCGGGCAGGCCGAGGCCCGGCCCTGCAGTACGCCCTAGAACGGCACGGCACTGTCAAAACAGGCCGGGACGCGGGTCCTGGGATGGATGAAGGCCAGGCTCGTCGAATGCAGGCACATGCGCGGCTCCCGCTCTGCCTCATCGGGCGGGGCATACAGCGGATCCCCGATGATGGGGTGGCCGATCGACATCAGATGGACGCGCAGCTGGTGGGTGCGCCCGGTGAGGAGCGTCAGCTCCACCCGGGTCCGGGCATCCCCCCCTTCCCCGCTGCGCGCCAGCACCCGGTAACGCGTCTTGGCGGCGCGTCCGTGGACCGGATCGACCTTCTGCCGCGGGGGATTGTCCGGATCACAGCCGAGCGGCAGGGTGATCTCCCCACGTTCGTCCGCCATGTGCCCGTGCACCACCGCGCAGTACTTCTTGCCGACGATGCGCTGCTCGAAGGCCAGGTTCATGCGGCGCAGCATCTCATGGCCCCGCGCCAGCATGATCAGGCCGGAGGTGGCCATGTCCAGGCGATGCACCAGCAAGGCATCGGGGTAGAGCTGCTGCACCCGGCTGACCAGGCAATCCTGCCGCGCCTCGCCCCGCGCCGGCATCGAGAGCAGGCCGGCCGGTTTGTCGGCGACGATCACGGCGTCATCGACGTGGACGATGGTGGGGTTCAGGTGGGGCATGCGGGCGGATGGGGCGGAGATAGGGCAGATAAGGCGCGGATTGTCGCCAGCCGCACCGTCTGCGTCCAGGGGGGATGCTGTCGGCGCTTTGTCTTCGAGGCTGGGTGTGCCTCCTTTACTGGTCGGCTTTCCGTTGTTTTGCGTTGGATTGGCCGGGAATTCGCCCCGGCGGGCGACCCCTTTCTTTGCGTCGCCAAAGAAAGGGGGAAAGAAAGGCGACCCGGCTTCCCCGGTCGTTCGCTACGCGGACGACTCCCCTGCGCTGCTCGCATCAGGCGGCCGGCGCGGAACTCGTCGGCTACGCCTCCTCAGACAGCCGCACCGGAAAGCCCCGCCCGCTGCTGCGCTGCTCGGCGGGTCAGAACGGGCTTTTCGCAAACACCGCGCGTTTGCTGAAGCACGGGGTGATGATCAACGCAAAAGCAAAACCCCAACGTCTCGCATCCACCGGATTTTCCGTAGAGGCTCGGTGCTTGCTGAAAGCCCGTTCCGACCCGCCGAGCAGCGGAACGACAGGCGGGGTAGTCCGGCGCGGCTGTTTGAGCCTGAAGGGCGAGTTCCGCGCCGGCCGCCTGGCGTGAGCAGCGCAGGGGAGTCATTCGCGCAAGCGAATGACCGGCGAGGCGGGTCGCCTTCTTTGCCTCCTTTCTTGGCGAAGCAAGAAAGGAGGTCGCCCGCCGGGGCGAATTCCCGGCCAATCCAACTCAAAACAACGGAAAGCCGCCCAGCAAAGGCGCAAACGCGAATAACCAACACGCCCCTAGACAACGTCCGCTTCGGCGGGACCGCAGCCGCCCCTACAGCCCCTACAGGTCTCGCATCGAGCGGCCAGCACAGCCCCCTTGAAGCTTGCCCTTCAAATTAGAAAAAACTAATATTCCATCCATTTCCCCAGGGGCGCACTCTCAGGCGCGCTCCCGCCAACCTCTTCCACCCACGGACCGCCATGAAAACACCCCACGACCTCGTCACCGAAGCGCGCCAGCACATCACCGAAGTGTCCCCGCAGGAGGCGGATGCGGCCATCCGCGATGCCGATGTGCTGATCGACGTGCGCGAAGCCGACGAGTTTGCCGGAGGCCATCTGCCCGGTGCCATCCTGATCCCCCGCGGCGTGCTGGAGTTCCGCCTGGGGAGCAAGCCTGAACTCGGCCGGCGTGACCTGGAAATCGTCCTGTACTGCAAGACCAGCGGCCGCGCCGCCCTGGCGGCCCGCAGCCTGAAAGAGATGGGCTACCTGTCCGTGCGCAGCATTGCCGGGGGCATCGATGCCTGGATCGCCGCAGGCAAGCCCGTGGTCAAGCCCGAACTGCCGAGCTTCGAATAAAGTCACAGACGAAAAAAAGGGCGGCAAGCGCCGCCCCAAAGGCTGCCGGCGGAGGCTCCCCTCGAGCCTCCGCCGCAATGCGTCAGACGAAGCTCAGCAACTCGATGGTCACCGGTTCTTCGCCCATCAGGGTCTGGCAGGCCAGGCGGGACTTGCTGCTGACACCGACCAGGGCGTCGAGTTTTTCGTTCTCGAGCTTCTGGATGCGCGGCAGGGTCTTGCGGCCCTCCTGCACGAAGATGTGACAGCTGCCGCACTGGGCCTTGCCGTCGCACTTGTGGGCGATGGTCTCGCCGGCGGCCATGATGGCGCCGAGCAGGGTGGAGCCGGCGGCGACGTCGACGGTCTTGCCGGACGGCTGGATGGTAAGTAGGGCCATGGGACTACCTCTGAGCGTGTTGGGAAAGTGTTACGGAAGGGGGATCGACTAGCCGAGGCGCGCCAGCAGCGCCGGCACGAAGGCGTCGAGGGGCAGCGGGATGCGCTCGATGCCCTGCTCCGCCAGGAAGCGCGCTTCCATGCGGGTCGGCTCGTCGGGCATCACCGCCCAGTGGCGGTCGGAGGAGCGCTTCATGATCTGGCGGGCAAAGGCGCGGGGCAGCTGGTCGTTGAAACGGCAGCCGATGAACAGGAAGTTGCGGCCGCTGCGCAGGCGCTGGACCTCCTGGGGGATGGGGGTCTGGATGTCGATCTCGGTCAGCACTTCCACGTAGTCGGTGTCCGAGACCAGGTAGTTGCCGGCCGGCGCATGGGCGCCGATGGGCTTGTAGAGCACCGTCTTCCAGTCCGGCTTGTGGTCCGGCGTGGGCGTGCCGTCGGCGTCGTACCAGCCGGTCCAGGTGCCGAAGTGCTCCGACTGGGCCAGGCCCTGGACCTGTCCCCAGCTTCCGGTCGGGGCCACTTCGGCGAGGGCCGCCGCCATCGCGTCGTCGTACCAGGCATCGACGATCAGCGGGAAGCCGAAGCCGGCCAGCGACTGGTGCAGCGGCGCCGGTACGGCCTTGGCCGCGAAGGCCTCGTTCATCAGGCCGACCAGGGTCTTGCGGTGCTTGAAGTTCTCGATGTACTGGGCCGACTGGGTGAGCCGGTTGCGGATCTTGTGGGGCACCGAGCTCCTGGCGGTGAGCAGGACGACCAGTTCTTCCGGGGTGGCAGGCACGCCGTAGGCGGTGGCCAGGGCCAGCACGCGGGGGCCCAGGTAGGGCACCACGCGGCCGGCGGCAAGGGCCTCGACCAGGCTGGCGGGGAGTCCGTCGGGCAGAACTTCCGACGGGGCGGGAGCGGTGGCAAGAGTCGTCATGGGAGCCTCTGGGGATGTCTTGTGATGTCTTATAGGTAGATGGCGGCGCCGGCACCCACGTTGGTACAGGCGTCCTTGAGGGTCTTGACCAGGAACCTCACCTGGTCGGCGTCCATGTGCCCGTAGAAGGGCAGCGCCAGGGAGCGGTCGCCGATGCGCTCGGTGTTCTTCAGGCAGCCGCGCTTGCAGTTGAACTCCTCGCCGAGGGCCTGGTAAGCAAACTGCTGGTGCAGGAGGGCGCTGAAGGGCGCCGCCTCGATCAGGTCGGCCTCCAGGTCGTCCACGATCTGGGCGCGCCCGCTGGCGGTGAAGCGGGCCCCCAGGTGCACCACGTAGAGCATCCAGTGCACCTCATCCACGTCCGGCCCCAGGTAGGGCGGCTTGATGCCCTCGAAGCTCTGCATCTCGTCCCGGTAATAGGCCTCCACCTGCTTGCGGCGGGCCAGGATCTCGTCGATCCGCTCCAGCTGGGCCAGGCCCAGGGCGGCGGTGAGGTCGCTCATGTTGGCCTGCAGGGGCACCCGGCTGCCGATCGACACGGAGGTCCGGTCGGTCAGGCGGTGGGAGCGCAGGTAGCGCAGCTCGGTGGCCAGGCGCGGGTCGTCGGTCAGCACCATGCCGCCCTCGCCACAGCACAGGGCGCCGGGCTGAGAGAAGTCGAACACCGACACATCGCCGAAGCTGCCCACCGGCCGCCCGAGGTAGCGCGAGCCGATGGCCTCGGTGGAGTCCTCGATCAGCGCCACGCCGCGGGCTTCGGCCAGCTGGCGCAGGGCCTTCCAGGCCGCCGGATGGCCGTTGCAGTTGTTGCCGATGATGGCCTTGGTATTGGGCCGGATCCGGTCCGCCGCGGCCGACGGGGAGATGCAGCCCGACCAGTAGTCGATCTCGGCGAAGTTGGGGGTCGCCCCCGCCAGCAGGATGGCGTGGGCGGTCTGGTGCCAGCCATAGCTGCAGGCCACCACCTCGTCGCCGGGGCCGATGCCCATGGCGCGCAGGGCCAGCCACATGGCCAGGGTGCCGCTGGCGGTGGCAATGCCATAAGCACGGCCATGCTGGGCGGCAAACTCGGCTTCGAAATCCTCGACCCGGCCCCCGGCCGACAGGCGCGGGCTGCGCAGGGCGCGGATCACCTTGTCCAGCTCGATCCCGCTCACGTCGGGGTCGGTGAGCAGGATCCAGTCTTCGTCGTGATCGACGGTTTGCATCTCGGCGGGGGCGTTCATGGTCAGCTCCTGGCGGCCAGCATGACGCCGGACGCGGCGGCGGGGTCACTGGTCATGGACCAGCAGTGGCCATCGGACCCCAGCAGGAATACATCGGCGGAAGCGGTCTCCAGGGCGGGTGTCTCCCCCCGCACATCGAGGGCATCCACCACCGTCACGCGCAGTCCGTTCCAGCGGGCGCGGGCGGCGGCGGCCAGGGCCGCCACATCCGGCGCCGCGTTGCCCAGACCGGACAGCACGCTCATGTCATCGGCGCTGAGTCCCATCATTCACCTCCCACCTTGCGGGCTTCAACGGTGATGGGCAGGCGGGTGTCCGCCGCCATCTCGGGCAGGGCCAGCACCCAGCCGTTGGCCAGGGTGATGGTGCCGCCCCACAGGCCGGCCTGCTCCTGGGAGACGACGGGCTCCTCCAGGTCCTTCTTGGGCACATAGGCCGACAGACCGGCGGGCGTATTGCGCAGCATGACTTTCATGGGAGGCTCCGTTTTGAATGTTCGATTGCGGGTAAGGGGTCATGCGGCCAGCGCATCCGCCAGCAGGGGTGACAGGCTCGAACGCAGGGTATCGATGACGGTGGCGATGTCCCGGGGGGTGGTATCCCGCCCCAGGGAGAAGCGCACCGCAGCACGGGCTTCGGCCTCGGGCACGCCCATCGCCAGCAGCACGTGGGAAGGGTCGGTGGAGCCGGCACTGCAGGCCGAGCCGCTGGAGGCGCAGATGCCGGCCTTCTCCAGGCGCATCAGGACGATCTCCGCATCGAGGGCCCCGAAGGCCAGGCAGCTGGTGTTGGGCAGGCGCGGCACCCCCGCGCCGAACACCCGCAGGCCGGGCAGGGCCTCGCCGAGGCCGGCCTCGAGGGCATCCCGCATCGCCGCCTGGCGCGCCATCTCGTCTCCGGAGGCCAGGTAGACCCGGGCCAGGCGGGCCGCCACGGCAAAGCCGGCGATGCCCGGCAGGTTCTCGGTGCCACCGCGCCGCCGACGCTCCTGGCTGCCCGGCAGCAGCGGGGCGAAGGGCGCGCCCTTCTTCACCAGCAGCACGCCAACCCCCTTGGGGCCGTGCAGCTTGTGGGCCGAGGCGCTGACGAAACGCGCGCCGAGGGCCGCGAAATCGACGGGCAGGCGGCCGGCCATCTGGGTGGCATCCACATGCACCGGCACACCGGCGGTCTGGGCCAGGCGGACGATCTCGTCCACCGGCTGGATCACCCCGGTCTCGTTGTTGGCGGCCATCACAGAGACCAGCGCGGCGCCCTCCTGCAGCAGGGCCGGCAGCGCGGCGGCGCGGATCACGCCGCGGCCGTCGACCGGCAGCTCGCACACGTCCACGCCC
>WBTZ01000016.1 GCA_009026175.1 Zoogloea sp.
GTGGAAGGAGGTTCCCAGGAAGGGAAAAACCGATAGACTTATCCACAGCAGCCTGAATGACGGGCGGCTATCGTCCCTGGTCAAAATTCAACCGGTACACCTGGTCAGTTTTAAACCGGTACGGACATCCTGGCCTGACAATTCGTTTGTTGATCAGGTCATGGTGTTCCTTCCTTTTGAGTACCGGCAATGATGCAGCGATGGGCTGACGGCCCGCGCGGCTTGAAGGCATAGCGTGCGGGCCAAAGCTCTTCAATCCTGCATGCCAGCAAACTCGCAATATGACTCGCTATCGCGTAAGCGGTGATCCTGTCGTGGATGACGTTATTCACCACGCCCCCGGTGACGCCCAAGTCGCGAGCAATCTGAGCCTGGCTCTTACCGAGGCGGCGAAGACGATAAATGATCTCGACAGCGTCCATGACCGAGCAGAGTGACTTCACGGGTTTTTAAGAGTAGTCTATCTTCAAGAGAGACAGTTTGTTATCTATAGAGATAACTATACGCCTTAAGAGAATGCCGGATCAAGCATCTTCCCAAAACTCAAGCGCTGGTCTGGAGGGCTTTGCGGCGCGGCTGACCAATGTGATTGCGCACACCGGTCTGAGCCAAGCCGAATTTGCCCGCAGGCTGGGCGTTTCTGCGGGCTTCATGAGTGACGCTGCCCGTGGCTTGAAGAGACCTGGCGCTGAGTTTCTACACTCAGTCCGAACCGTGTTTGGTGTTTCTATTGATTGGCTGCTAACCGGCGATGGGACCATGCATGGTGGCAGCGGCATCGACCTGAATCTCCTCAGGACAATCCGGCTCCAGATCGCCGTTGCCCGCGCAGCGATCATTGATGCCGACCCAGTCGCCAAAGTGCTGTTGCTGCTGATTCGTGATGGGCGTCTTAACGAGGCCGTCGCCGACCCAGACCTGCAGGCCTTCCTCAGTCGAATCGCACCAGCCGATCCTGATGGAGATCTTGCCGCCGAGCTCTACAACGGCCATCTATGGACCAAGGATTCGTCAGAGCAGCTTCGCAATCTACTTGCCGCTGCCGTGGCCCACTTCGAGGCACGCAAACCCCTCGACAAAATGGCTGCCTTGGTACGCTCGGCCGGGCCGACCATCCAGATTAACGTCATCCCTTCGCAGCGCATTGCGGGCCGAGACTACTACGAGGGTTGAATAGGTTTCCAACCACGCTAAGTGAACGTCACCATGAAAGAGCAGCAGTCGGCCCCACAAGACAGCATCCAGATCAACCTCATTGGCGAACAGCGCAAGGCCACCGGAGACTACAACGAGTATTTCATCCCCGGCTCAATCAAGCTCGCGCTGGCTACCTGGACGCAAGAAAAGCGAAACAGCATGGCGCTGAATAATTCGGACTTCTTCCGTCACCGGTTTGGGTTTGAACCGTCCAAAGTAGCACGTCAGCAGGTGCTGGAGCTCCAGGGAAAGCATGATCTGAGCGACCGGGAGGTTCGTTGGCTGCATCGGTCTGGTCAGTTGAAAGTTTCACGCACGGAAGCGAAATTGATCCCCAGCCGACTGATGCCGGCGGCGGGCTGGATCCAAGTGTCTATCTTGAGCTTCGCCTGTCTGGCGATGACGCTGCAGATTGCGGCGTCGAATGCGCCGGCCTGGAAGCAGGCCCTGGGACAGTTGATTATCTCCGGGCTTTGGTTGGGGGGCGCCTACATGCTGAACAGCTTGTTGCTGGCACCTTGGCAAACGTTGAGGCGGGCCGGGGTGGTCAAAGCCGCGAAGGGTGAATGACCTGATTCGCTACAAGCCTGCAGGCCGCAGTTGTATTTGGCGGCCGGCAAGCTTGAGCGGACGAGCGCTCAGGAAAATATCAGTTTGCCCCAGGCGAATCATCCGTTCCGATGTCCTCATCCGAGCCGTGTGCCAGGCGATACAGCAGCGGCAGCACAAGCAAGGTGAGAATGGTCGATGAGAGGATGCCACCGATCACGACGGTGGCCAGGGGGCGCTGAACCTCCGCACCTGTGCCTGTCGCGATCGCCATCGGCACAAAACCCAACGATGCCACCAGTGCCGTCATCAGAACGGGGCGCAGGCGGGTCAAGGCTCCCTCGTGGATCGCAGGATCGAGCGCCTGGCCTTGCTCGCGCAGACCGCGGATATAAGCAATCATCACCAGGCCATTCAATACCGCAACGCCGCATAAGGCAATGAAGCCCACTGCAGCCGAGATCGACAGCGGAATGTCGCGCAGCCACAGGGCGATGATGCCTCCAGTCAGCGCGAACGGGATGCCCGAAAACACCAGTAACCCGTCCTTGATGTTGCCGAACATCGCAAAGAGCAACACAAAAACGAGGAGCAGCGCGACGGGCACGACGATTTGCAGGCGTGCCGTGGCTGATTGCAGGTTCTCAAACGTTCCTCCCCAAGTTGTCCAGTATCCTGTGGGCACCTTGATTTGTGAGAGACCCTGCTCGGCCTCGGCGACGAAGGAACCGATGTCCCGACCCCGAACATTGGCACTCACCACGATCCGGCGTTTGCCGTTCTCCCGGCTGACCTGGTTGGGTCCGGGGGCCAGATCCAGGGTGGCGATTTCAGCCAGAGGAATGAAGTTCGCCCGGGTATCCCCTACGGCCCCACCACGTGGCAGCGGAATCGGCAGTCGCCTGATCGCCTCCAGATCACTTCTCAGCGTGTCGGGAAGACGAACCTGAATGTCAAAGCGACGATCGCCCTCGAAGACGGTTCCGGCCTCTCGCCCCCCGATGGCGGTCGCCACGGCATCCTGTACATCCCCGACGTTCAGGCCGTAGCGGGAACTCTTGTCCCGGTCGATCTGAACGGTCAACACTGGCAAGCCCGTGGTTTGCTCTACCTTCACTTCGGACGCGCCAGTGATTTTTTCAAGCATGGCGGCGATCTCCGTGGCCGTTCCGTTCAGGACGTCCATGTCGTCACCAAAGACCTTGATGGCCACGTCACTACGGACCCCGGAGATCAGCTCGTTGAAACGAAGCTGGATGGGCTGCGAGAACTCATAGTTATTGCCAGGCAAGGTGGCCACTTCGGCCTGAATGGCTTCAAGCAAGGCGTCACGTGTTCGCCTGGGCTCGGGCCAATCCTTCTCGGGCTTGAGCATGATGTAGCCATCGGAGATGTTGGGCGGCATCGGATCCGACGCAATTTCTGCCGTGCCGGTCCGCGCAAAGACACGTTCGACCTCCGGGAATTTCTCCTTCAGTCGGCTCTCCAGCTGCCGCTGCATGGCTACCGACTGCGTCAGGCTAGTACCCGGGATGCGCAGGGCCTGGATGGCGAAATCCCCTTCATTGAGGTTCGGGATGAACTCGCTCCCCATCCGTGTGGCGATCAGACCACTGAGGATCACGGTCACGAGGGCGAAGGTGAGCACGACGGGCTTGGCGTTCATGGCCCACCGGAGTGCAGGTGCGTAGGCCTCCTTGGCCAACTGCATCAAGCGGTTCTCCTTTTCAGAGACGTTGTCACCGATGAAGAGAGCAACCGCGGCGGGGATGAAGGTCACCGACAGGATCATCGCGCCCAGGAGTGCAATGACGACGGTAAAGGCCATCGGATGGAACATCTTGCCCTCGACGCCGGTCAGGGCAAAGATCGGCAGGTAGACCACCATGATGATCAGTTGCCCAAAAAGCAATGCTCGACGCGACTCGCGCGAGGCTTTGAAAACCTCGTGGAAGCGCTCCGTCCGGTTCAGGGGACGGCCCAGGGATGCCCGCGCATGGGATAGCCGGCGGACACAGTTCTCGACGATCACCACGGCGCCGTCGATGATGATGCCGAAATCGAGTGCCCCGAGACTCATCAGGTTCGCGCTCACCTTGTTGGCCACCATGCCCGAGAAGGTAAACAGCATCGCCAACGGGATGATGCAGGCGGTGATCAGCGCTGCCCGGATGTTGCCCAGGAACAGGAACAGAATGGCGATAACGAGAATGGCACCTTCGAGGAGGTTCTTTTTCACCGTGGCAATCGCCTTGTCCACCAGCGTGGTGCGGTCATAGACGGTGACTGCCTCCACCCCGGCAGGCAGGTTGCGGTTGATCTCCTCCATTTTCTTGGCCACGGCCTGGGAAACTGTGCGGCTATTCTGGCCGATCAGCATGAAGACGGTGCCGAGTACCACCTCACGACCATTATCGGTGGCAGCCCCAGTGCGAAGCTCCCGGCCAATGCCTACCTCGGCCACGTCACGGATGCGGATGGGGAGACCTTGGGCAGTGCCAATGATGACGTTGCGAATGTCCTCTTCGGTCTTCACCTGTCCGGGGGCACGAACCAGGTATTGCTCCCCTCGCTTTTCGATGTAGCCGGCCCCGACGTTGCCGTTGTTGCGCTCCAGCGCCGTGACGATCTCCTGGAGTGTCATGCCATAGGCCGCCAGGCGTTCCGGCAAGGGAGCGACCTGATACTCCTTGGCATAGCCGCCAATGGAATTGATTTCCGTCACGCCCGGCACATTGCGCAGTTGTGGCTTGATGATCCAATCCTGTATCTCCCGTAGGTCGATGGGGGTGTAGGGGCTGCCATCCGGTTTCCTGGCGTCTTCCTTTGCTTCCACCGTCCATAGGTAGATCTCGCCGAGCCCGGTTGATATCGGCCCCAGGGCTGGCGATATGCCGGCGGGCAGCTTGTCCCGCGCGCCCTGGATCCGTTCGTTCACCAGTTGCCGTGCGAAGTAGATGTCGGTCCCATCCTTGAAGATCACCGTCACCTGGGACAGACCGTAGCGAGACAAGGAGCGTGTCTGGACCAGGTTGGGCAGACCAGCCATCACCGTTTCAAGGGGGTAGGTCACCCGCTGCTCCGTTTCAAGCGGGGAGTAACCCGGGGCCAGGGTATTGATCTGGACCTGGACATTGGTGATGTCAGGCACGGCGTCGATGGGAAGCTTCTGGTAACTAAAGACCCCCAGCGCAGCCATCCCGAAAACCGCCAGAAGGATGAGCCAGCGCTGTTCAATGGAAAAGCGAATGATGCGTTCAAACATGATCGTTCACCTTTTCCTTAATGCTCGTGTTCAGCCGAGCCTTTGCCGATTTCCGCCTTGAGCACGAAGCTGCCGGCAGTGGCATAGGGGGTGCCTGTCTTGAGTCCGGACAGGATTTCGGTGCGTGCTCCATCGCTACGCCCGATCTGGACGGGCTGAGTCACAAAACCATCGCTGACCCGGACGAACACGACGCTCTTTCCGTCCATGCTTTGAATGGCTTCCGAAAGCACGGCGACCGGCACTTCGGTTTCGTTCGAGATCACTTCCACGTTGACGAAGAGGCCGGGACGCCAGCTTCCGTGGGGATTCGAGAGGAGCACCCGAGCCCGTGCCGTACGGGTCTGCTCGCCAATGAGCGCGCCCACATAGGCCACGGTGCCGGTCGCCGTGGAGTCGAAGGACGAGGCCCTGATGGTGACCTTCTCGCCAACCCGGACCCGGGCCAGATCCTTGGCCGGAACACTGATTTCCGCCCATACGGTCGACAGGTCGGAGATCGTGAACACCTGGCCGTCTTCCTTGACCGCTTCGCCCAGGGCAATGTGCTTTTCGACGATCATTCCATCGAAGGGGGCACGGAGCACGTAACGGTTGAGGCTGCCATCCGCATCCACACTGGCACCAATGGCGGTGAGCTTCTGCTGCACGTTGGCAACGGCAATTTCGGCCTCGCGCAGCACCTGTCGAGCCTGCAGGTAGTCCTGCTCGGCGGAGATCTTCTCCTCCCACAGTTTCTTCTCCCGCTCGTAGGTCGTCTTGGCAAAGCTCAGGCGCTTCCGGGCGGCCATCAACTCGCTGCGCTGTTCAGAGAGCGCCGGGCTTGCCAGTACGGCCAGCACTTGCCCCTTTTTGACGAGCTGTCCCAGATTGGCCGATACAGCCTCCACGACCCCGGCGACCCGGGGAACGACGTGCGCTGTCCTATCCTCATTGAAGCGAATCTCGCCGGGAAGCTGCAGCGACGAGCGAATCCGGGCCGGGCCCGACCTGCCGATCTCTATCCCGGCCGTTTTGATCTGCTCGTTGTTGAGCTCGACCTTGCCTTCCTCCCGGTTGAGCGTGAATCGACGGGTCTGGGATCCGGTCTCGATGACGACGGCGGCGTTGAATACTTGGGGCTCCGCAATCGTCCCTCGCGTTTTCAAGCTGTCTTTGTCGACTGCAAACTCCATCTGCTCCACTTCACCCGTCGGTCGGGTGAGCGTGAGGTGAGCTTTGATGGCTCCAAGGGCAATGGGCTTCCCATTATCGAGAAGCCAGAGGCGCATGACAGGTTCGCCAGCGCTTTCATCCAGCTGAATCTCGACACTGGTGGTGCCGTCCGTAAGGAGCGTTCCACCGTGCGCTCCCGGGCTGGTGGCTTGGGCATGGTGCTCGGCATCGCCGTGCGAGGCATCGTCGGCATGTGCTTTGTCTGCCTTGGCACCGTGATGCTCTGCATCTCCATGCTCCTCTGTGTGGGCATGGCTCTCACTTTCTGAGGAGCCTTGCCCACTGTGCAGAATGAACACTCCTGCCACACCGCCAAAGGCGATGATCAGGGCTACGGCGATCAGGTGCTTTCGGCTGATCCGGGTCGTCATGTTTTTCAGACTCATCTTGGAATCCTCCTTGCGTTATTCAGAGATACGATCAGCCAGAAGGCGATCGATTTCGGCCGCGGCCCGATGGGTGTCGGTCAGGGCGCGCAGGTATTGGTTACGTGCCTGGAACAGCGTCCGCTGGGCATCGAGGACATCGAGGAAACTGAATTTGCCCAGATCAAAGCCCTTCGTTGCGTTCTCGTAGGCCAGTTGCGCTCCGGGCAGCACGTCGCGCCGCAGCGATTCGAGTTCAAGTCGGCTGTTGCTCAGCCGCTCACGGGCCTGCAGGACATCACCAGTAAGCCGGACCCACAGGGCGGTATGTTCATCCCGCGCCTTGTCTTCTCGCTTGAGGGCTTCGAGGAGGTTGCCGCGGTTGCTGTCGAGGACGGGAATCGGGATCGACACGCCCACGAGGAGCTGGTCTCGGCCAAGTTCCTCGGCGCGTTTCACCCCGACGCTGATCGTTGGGTCAGGCATGCGCCGGGCACGCTCCAGCGCAGTGACAGAGGTGCGCCGAGTGATCTCGACCGAGGCCCGCTTTAGGACGGGTGATGCCTCGATACGCTGCTCGATCATGTCGGAGGACGGTACTGGAGGCAGCGTGTCGACGTCACCCTCTGCACGTTCGAATCGCGGGATCGGATTGCCCCAGAGCCCTGTCAGTCGCTGACGGGCAACCCGCAACTCACCTTGAGCCTGAGCCAGTTCGACCCGGACCCCGGCTTCCGCGACGCGCGCCTTGGTCTCCTCGACGGGAGAGGTTTTTCCGGCGATGACACGCCTGGAGACGGCACCCGTGGCTCGCTCAGCGAGAATGACGGTCTCTTTTGCGAGCCGGGTCCGCTCTTGTGTTGAAAGTACGTCAAAAAAGGCGCTGACCACCGAGGCCCGGATCTCGGCACGGCGAGTGGCCAGCTCAATGTCGGCAATGTCCCGGCCACGCTCGGCGATCGCAATCCGGGCACTCCGCTTGCCTGCCAGCTCGATGGGCTGATTGAGCTGTACGGTTGTGGTACGGGTCGTGGCGCGGGTGTCCTCCACAAGATACTCAATGGACGGATTGGGCCGGGCACGTCCCTGAATCACAGCGCCTTCACTGGCTTCGCGCTCGCGTAGTGCTACGGTGATGTCGGGGTTGGCCCGGAGGGCCAGATCAAGCGCGGCGGCGAGGGTCAACGGGCCACCGGCTTCGACGGGAAGCTGATTGCGTACGACGGTTTGCGTGGCAAGCGATGTCGGCACCTGAGCCTGGACACCGAATGCGGTCGCAAAAAGGACCGCGAGCAGCGGAAATGCGGTTCTGAATGGCACGGGGGTGCGCATTGAAATCTCCTTGTTGTGAAGTCGTCGGCCGAAACCGACAGAACGACGAAACAAACGAGATCCGGCGCAGGCGCCGCCTGGAGGCGGGCTCTAAGTGGAACCTAGTGGAAACTAAAGCAGGTCGCTGCGCCGAATCAGAGCGCAGCAAGCCAGTTGGGCCGTTCGGGGCCTGGGGGGATGTGGGTGCGAAAGAAGGCTGGCGTTGATTCCGGAGCAGAGGGCACCGGGCACCAAGGCAGGCAGAGCGTGTCTTGACCGAGAATCATGAGGGCGCTGTAGTGGCACAGCCCACAGTCTCCATCGATGGAGACACCTTCGCCAGAATTAGATTGCTTTGAGGTCTCCGCCTTCGATGCTTTGTGCTCGTGACTGTGATGCCCGAAATGGCCGGCTTTCTCCCCGGTCTCATGCTGGCAATAAGCACCCACCGCTGACCAACTGAGCTGGAGCGGCATGAATACAGCCAGAAGGAGGGCAACCCAAAAACGCATGTTCAAAAGTATCCCGGAAGATGTTTCAACTCAGACGTGAACCTTGGTGGACTGATCGTCAGGTTGCCCAAGGCGTAGCAGTCGCAGCCCGTTGCCGACCACCAATAAGCTGGCTCCCATGTCGGCAAACACCGCCATCCACATAGTGGCACTGCCTAGCAGGGCCAGGACCAGGAAGATCGCCTTGATTCCCAGCGCCAGAATGATGTTCTGCCAGAGCACCCGGTACGTCGTGCGCGAAAGCTGAATGGCTTCAGGGATACGGCGCAGATCATCGTTCATGATCACGATGTCGGCGGCTTCCATGGCGGTATCCGTTCCAGCAGCCCCCATTGCTATGCCGATATCGGCGCGCGCCAAGGCTGGCGCATCATTGATCCCGTCACCGGTCATCGCCGTGGGGCCAAATTCTTTCTGCAAGGCTTCGATGGCCTTGAGCTTGTCGTCAGGCAGTAGATTCCCGCGTGCATCGTCCACATTTGCCTGTTCGGCAACGGCTTGAGCCGTTGCCTGGTTGTCGCCAGACAGCATGACTGCCTTGACTCCCAAGGCATGCAATGTCGAGATGGCTTCCCGGGCATGAGGTTTGATCGTGTCGGCAACGGCGAAGATCGCCAGCACTCCGCTTTCGTTGGCCAGGAGTGTCATCGTGCGCCCTTGGGCCTCGTGTTCGACGAGGCGAGCTTCAATGGCAGGACCGCACAGTTTGCGTTCCTCGATCAAACGATGATTCCCAAGGATCAGGTCTTGGTTACCGATGCGCCCCTGGACACCACGCCCCGGCAGCGACAT
The DNA here is from genome assembly GCA_009026175.1 of Zoogloea sp. Taxonomy (GTDB): domain Bacteria; phylum Pseudomonadota; class Gammaproteobacteria; order Burkholderiales; family Rhodocyclaceae; genus Zoogloea. Next base: position 9,207 of record WBTZ01000016.1, read on the forward strand.
GAAGTCATCGACAACGGTGGCGGCGGGCGCCAGTGCCGTTGAAATGGCTTTCGATACCGGGTGGTTAGAGAGGGCAGCCAGGCTACCGGCCCAATCCAAAATCACTTTCTCGGATACTGTCTGGTCCAGAATTTCGGTTGCGACCAGCTTCGGTTTTCCTTCGGTTATCGTCCCCGTCTTGTCGAGGGCAATGACTTTCAGCTTACGGGCATCTTCCAGATAAACGCCGCCTTTGATCAAAATTCCCCGACGTGCTGCTCTGGCGAGCCCACTCACCACCGTAACGGGCGTTGCAATCACCAAGGCACAGGGACAGGCGATCACAAGAAGGACCAAGGCTTTGTAAAGCGCTTGAGACCAGCTCCATTCCAACCACCACGGGGTCAGGAGCGCCACGGCCAGTGCGATCACGAACACGGCGGGCGTGTAGAGGGCCGCGAAGCGATCGACAAAACGCTGCATGGGCGCCTTGCTGCCTTGAGCTGTTTCAACCGCGTGGATGATCCGGGCCAGTGTGGTCTCATTGGATCGGGCGGTAACCTTGAACTCCAGTAGCCCCGATTCGTTGATCGTCCCTGCAAAGACCGTGTCGCCGATGGCCTTGTCCACAGGCAGGCTTTCCCCGGTAACCGGTGCCTGATTGACCGCACTGCTGCCGGCAGTCACGACGCCATCCAACGGAATGCGTGCGCCAGGTTTGACCCTGACGACTGCAGCAAGCATCACGTCGCGGGAGGAAAGCTCTTCCCAGTTACCATTGGCTTGTTTCACTTCAGCGGTTTCGGGTGTGAGTGCGAGCAAACTCTTGATGGCGTTCCGCGCCCGATCGACCGACCTTGCTTCGATCAGCTCTGCAATGGCATATAAAGCCATCACCATGGCGGCTTCAGGCCACTGGCCGATGGCAAATGCACCTGTAACCGCTACCGACATCAACGCATTGATATTCAGACGTCCCTGAGACAGGGCAGCAAGCCCTTTGCTGTAGGTTGAAAACCCGGCCATCATGATCGCTGTTGCCGCCAAACCCATCCCGGCCATCTTGGCTAGAAGCACTTGGGGCATCAGGTAAGCCAAGAGCTCTGCACCCAACGCCAGAGCGAGCGCCATCGCAAGAACAGCGATGCCACGGGGAATGCCGTCGCGATCTTTGCCCACCGGCGTGCCCGGCTTGACGAGCTCTGTAGCAAAGCCCGCCTTGCGGATGGCGTCGATGATTGTCGGCAAAGCGTCTTCCGGCGCATCGATGCGCAGGGTACGGGCCGACAAGTCAAAACGGAGCCCACCGATAGCCTCGACATGCTCGACAGCCCGGCGGATCTCGCTCTCTTCAGCAGGACAATCCATTGCTGGAATGTGGAGTAGCAAGCCCTCTCGTACGGAGTCAGCTCGAAGGGTATCGTCCGTCGCGGATGCCCCCGGTGCGTGGCACGTGCTACCGCAACCGCAGGATGGGGGCTGCGTCTCGGATTGCAGACTGATGGGCAATGGTTTCATGGTGCTCTCCTCTTTCCATCATTAAAAACCCTGTAGCAACTCCAGAGTCAAGCGGGTAAGGTGATGACCTTCCTCGATTCACTTTTGAGCCCACGCCGGGCTTCAGGCCTTGCAATGAAAATCGGTCAGCTCGCCCAGCAGACAGGTACGCCGGTGGACACCATTCGTTACTACGAGCGCGAAGGGCTGCTCCCGCGTGCTGCAAGAACGGAAGGCAACTACCGGATCTACGATGCCATGCACCTCGAACGCCTCGCCTTCATTCGGCGATGTCGCTCCCTTGACATGACGCAGGACGAAATCCGAGTGCTCCTGCGTTTCAGGGACACCCCATCGGAAAGTTGCGAGGACGTCAACGCGTTGCTCGATGCCCACATCGGCCACGTTGCCGAGCGGATACGGGAGTTGCAGCAACTGGAAACGCAGCTTCAGGTGTTGCGCGCATGTTGTAAGGAAGGCCGGCAAGCAGTCGCATGTGGAATCTTGAACGAGCTGTCGCAGGGGGCGACCGAGGTCTCCACGCCCTCCGCATCGGAGAGCCACCTCTCGGCAACGCATGCCGGCGGGAGACAGCATGTGACCCCACGGAAACAAGCGACGCGCGATAGCTGAGGGGGGCAACACCGCTCCATCGCTTGCGGCACTTGAGGCGTGAGTCACCGTGAAAAGGCGCGAAACGCATTGGGATGGGATTGTGCGTGAGAAAAGGAATTGCACTCATTCTCATTTGAACGCAAAATCAAAAAAGACATCCTGCGGTAGGACCCCTCATGCAAGCCCTGCGTCTCCTTTCAATCGTTCTGTTTTCTTTGATTGCGACGGCCTCGATCGCACAGGTTGCGCCTCCAGCGACGCAAGACAAGACCAAGCAGATTTGGCAATTGCTGGACTACCTTGCCGTCGACTATGGCCGCTCCGTCAAGGAGGGACAGATCGCCAACGAAGCTGAATATGCCGAGATGCAGGAGTTCGCACAGGCTGCAGAACGACAGTTGGCCGAATTGCCAGCGGTGCTGGCCGCTCCGACCCTGGCGAGCGATGCAGCGGCGCTACGTGCGCTCATCGCACAAAAGGCTTCGGCCGCATCTGTGGGGGAACAGGCACGCAAATTGGCAGGCGGACTCATCGCGGCTTATCCGGTTTCGATGGCCCCCGGCAAGTTGCCCGATCTACAACGGGGCGCCACGCTCTATCAAAGCCAGTGTGCCTCGTGCCACGGTGTTTCCGGGCATGCAGACGGCCCGCTCGCTGCCAAGTTGAACCCACCTCCCATCGCGCTGGCCGACCACGAACGCGCCCGGGAGCGCAGTGTGTTTGCGCTTCAGCAGATCATCACGCGGGGTGTGGCGGGAACGTCCATGCCGGGATTCGTACAGCTCTCGGACGAAGACCGCTGGGCACTGGCCTACTTCGCCTCGACGCTGTCGTACTCCGAGGCCGATCAGCAGGCAGGGGCCAAATTGTGGGCCGCGCAACCTGCCCTCCGTGAGGCCGTGCCGACCCTGGCGACGCTGAGCCAGCATTCCGAGGCCGCGCTCGCCAAGACCGTCGGCGCCGATGCCGCTCGCCAGCTCACCGCCTACCTACGGAGCACGCCCCAGTTACTCGCAACGTCAAACACGGGCAGCATACAGATCGCGAAAGACAAGCTGCGGGAGAGCGTTGTCGCGTTGGACAACGGAAACGAACGCTTGGCCTCGCAGCTGGCATTGTCGGCCTATCTGGATGGCTTCGAGCCCGTCGAGCCGGCGCTGGCCGCCAAGAATCAAGCGCTTTTCCACGACATCGAAAAGACGATGGGGCTCTACCGCAATGCACTGACTGCCGGGCAGGTCGAGCGTGCCCACGACATTGCCCAGCAACTGCAAACCCAGCTCGATGAAGCCCAGGATGCTCTGGGGGGCACCAAAGACGCCCTCTCGACCTTCCTCGGTGCGCTGACCATCCTGCTGCGGGAAGGCCTGGAAGCCTTGCTGGTGGTCGTCGCCATGATGGCATTCCTGAAAAAAGCGGATCGCACCGATGTGCTGCCCTACGTGCATGCGGGATGGATGACAGCGCTCACCGCCGGGGGGCTGACCTGGCTAGTGGCGACCTATGTCGTGGATGTGAGCGGCGCCAGCCGCGAGATGACGGAGGGGGTTTCCGCCGTGTTTGCCGCCGTTGTACTCCTGGCGGTGGGCATGTGGATGCACCAGAAGAGTCTTGCGGGTCGTTGGCAGACCTATGTGAAGGAAAAATTGTCGTCCGCGCTGAGCAAGAAGTCGGCATTGATGCTGTTCGTACTGTCGTTCGTTACCGTCTATCGCGAAGTCTTCGAGACGGTCCTCTTCTATGCTGCGCTCTGGACCCAGGACAATGGTGTCTATTTGCTTGCCGGCCTTGCCTCCGGCGTGGTCATCCTGGCGGCGGTCGCAGCGGTACTCCTGCGCTCCGCGGCACGTCTGCCGATCAGCCAGTTCTTTGCCTTCAGTTCGGCCCTGGTCGGGGCGCTCGCCGTTGTTCTGATGGGCAAAGGTGTGGCCGCACTGCAAAAGGTCGGCGTCCTGCAGATCACGCCCCTCTCGATACCGCGCATCGATGTGCTGGGCGTTTACCCGTCGATCCAGACCGTTACCGCACAGGTCCTGATCCTGCTCATTATTGTGGCAAGCGTCGCCTACAATTTGAGGTCGCAACGGCCAGCCACGCAATCGTGATAACGTCGTTGTCCCCCGGCCTTTGGCGAGGACAGGACGGCGATGCTGACTCACTGGGAACTGGAACATTACCGACAGCTGTACCGCAATCAGATTGACCGACTTGTCGAGACCTTGACGGTGCGCCTCCTGCCGACCTTTGACTCCGTGCACGCGGAAGTCGAGGCGCTTCAACAGGAAGCGTACCGAGCGAGCCGTGAGTGTGCCAACGATGGCAACGGGCTCGATCCGCAAACGGCCCATGAGGCTGCTTTCGAGGCGTCGTTAGCGCATTTCGACATCGTGCTCGATTTGCGCCAGGGACTTCAGAACATGTTCGCGGTCAGTCTCTACCACCTGTTTGAGCAGCAAGTCCGGGCCTTTCACGTTCGCGTCCTGAATCACAAACCGCTCAAGTTTGGACCTGATGTACTGAAGGCGTGGGACAAGACGCTTCCGGATCCTGTTCTGACCAAGGAGCAGCGGTCTGGCCTGGATGAGCTCCGTCTGCTGGCTAATACCGTCAAACACGGAGACGGCGCATCGGCTCAAGAGCTCTATACGGCGGCGCCTCACCTTTTTCTGGCTGATTACGAACAGGATGCACTCGACGACCCGACGGTCATTGTCCACAAGCCGGACATCGGGACGCCGCTCTTCGGACAAGACCTATTCGTGCGCCTTGACGACATTCATCGCTACCGACAACTCCTTAACGGCGTATGGTCTGCCTATCTGGAAGCCCTTCACGGTGCTGGCCGCAGCTGACGTACTCAGAGGCCTTTGAAGACGTCCCGATGCATCTTGATCGTCTGGGGCTTAGCACGCTTCTTGGTGTGATTCCTGGCCATCTCTTCCGCCCACAGGCTTGTCTCGAAGCCGAGCTTTTCGTAGAAGCGGAGGACCGCGTCGTCGTTGTCCGCATCGACAACGATCAGTCGCGCAGCGGACAAGCCCGCCGTGTTGAGAATGTCGCCGAGAAGAAGCGTCATCAAGACGACGCCCACACCCTTACGGTGCAGGTCCTGGTGAACGGCAAGTCGCCCGATCTTGACGGCGGGAAAGGCTGCGAGTTCGACCTGCTCACCGAACCCCAACTCGAACTTCTCAGAGTCGTTGAGCTTGATCGCGTCGTTGGCGAGGGTGAAGTAGCCGACCGGACCTTCGAACTGCTGATGAAAGACCACGTTGGTGAAGCCCAGTCTGGCTTTGTGCAAGGCCAGTGCCTGTGCGCTCAGAAAATCGTCTAGGCGCGGCTTTCCGCACGAGAATGTACCGAGAGTCGCCGGATCAACCTCCGTGATGGGGAGGTAACCATATCCCTCGTCAGTCAGCATCAGCCAGGCAAAGTGACCCGATACTTGTCCAGAAAATGGGCTTCCTTGGCACGGCGAGCGGCAGCGGCCAGCTGCTCCGCGCGCTCCTGAACTGCCGGTGTCGACCGGACAGACTCAATGGACACGACGAGCCGCTTCTTCGCCTTGAGGGACGAAGCGTGTTTCTTCAAGAGAAGGCTGCGAGCGGGTTGCTTCATGGCATGGGGTCTGAACATGGGAACACCTTCCGTGCGAAGGGAAGGCTTTGAGATACTAGAACAAAAAAGAGGACGTACGCAATCCATACATTCTGGCAGTCATGGTGCGACTGTGTGGTGGTGCTGTAAGAGCGCACGGTCCCTAGTGACGATGTGCGGCAAGATAGCTCCCTCAAGTGCGCGACGTATGGAGGCGCAGGTGAGCCGGTCATCCGTCATGACGCTCATGTAGTGCTCGACTGTCAGTTCGATCAGATGCGTATGTTCCCGGACATGAGCATCCCGATCGGGAGAGAACCAGGTGTTGAGCCAGCGCTCTTCTAACGCAAAGCTGCGGTACATACAGTCGGTGAACTGGGCAAATAGGGTGATAGCCGCCTCAGCGTCCCCAGTGGATGTCGCCCGGAGTGTCTGAAGGCCGAGATCCTCCAAGCGACAGATCGTTGCTTGAAGCAACAAGCCGTTCGGGGAAGAGAGCGCATTTGAGCAGATCATGGCTGTGAGCATCCAAACAGGTCAGTCCGCGCTGCGGGGCGTGACGATCGATGTCGGTATCCACATCTCGAAAATGTTGCAGCCTTTCCCCGTCCGTCCCTCGATGTCGCCTCCGTGAGATCGCAGGATTGAACGAGTGATGGCAAGGCCCAGCCCAGCGCCATCGCCGGAGTTGCGGCGAGACGCATCCACGCGGTAGAAACGGTCGAAGAGACGCGACAGGTGTTCCGGCGGGATTTGCTCCCCGGTGTTCTCTACAGCGAGATGGACGGTTTCGGTGTCCGTGCTGTCGCGTACGACGCTGACCGTCACGACAATGCGCCCACCAGACGGGGTGTAGCGAAGTGCGTTGGACAGCAGGTTGCCGATGGCTCGTCGAAGCATCAGTCTGTCTCCGGTCACCTGTCCTGAGCCCTCAAGCCGTAGCGTGACGCCGTTCTCTTCGGCCAGGGCACCGTAAAAGTCGAACAGGGCCGTGACCTCGTCCGCCAGATCAAAGGTTTCCTGGCCCGGCACGATGAGGCCGTTTTCGGACTTGGCGAGGAACAACATGTCCGAAATCATCCGCGACAGACGCTCGAACTCCTCGCAATTGGACTCCAGCACCTCTCGATATTCGGCGGAACTACGGGTTTTGGAGAGGGCAACCTGGGTTTGCGTCATCAGGTTGCTGACCGGGGTCCGGAGTTCGTGGGCCAGGTCTGATGAGAAATCCGAGAGTCGCTTGAACGACTCCTCCAGCCGGGCCAGCATGTCGTTGAGGGATTCGGCCAGTTCAGCCAGTTCGACAGGGACGGCATCTACGGGCAAACGCTGGTCGAGACGTTGGGCGCTGACTTCCGTCGCTCTTTGCTTCATCTCGCGAAGTGGTGCCAGGCCTCGACGGGCAGCAAACCAACCGAGTAGTCCGGTCGCCAAGGTGCCCCCAATGACCACAAGCCAAAGGGTCTTCATGAATGAGTCCATGAAGCTGCGGTGATGGGAAATGTCCGTCGCCACGGCGACTACGGCGGGTGCCCACGCCTGAACCCCGGTTGGTGCTTCGGCCACGATGCCCCGGAAGGACAACTGCTCATCGACTTGCCATACGTAAGGGCGCTCAGCCCCGGGTGTTTTGACCCGATCCAGTAAGCGTTGGGGGAAGGGAGCATCCTCGGTGGCGAACAGGGTGCGACCGTCCGGTCCCTTTACGGCCACGACCAGGCCATGATGCCCGATCAAAGAGTCGTCCATCTGCTGCGGAATCGCAGCCAGATCCTTTGACGAATGGACCTTGGCCAAGGCGTGGCGAATCAGCTCAAGTTTGCCGCTCAGGGCCGCCATGTCCTGCTCTTCGAAGTGGTGTTCGACGGACTCGGCCACAATCAAACCCAGAACCAGCAGCACGACTGTCGATGCTGCCGCAAAGAGCAAGGTCAGGCGGAAGGTCAGGGACTTGCGGCGGGCTCCCGGGCGAACTACTCGCACTCTTGTTCCTCCAGCACATAGCCCATGCCGCGCACGGTGCGAATCAGCTTGGGTTCGAAACCATCGTCGATCTTGGCCCGCAGGCGACGCACCGCCACCTCGATCACGTTGGTGTCACTGTCGAAGTTCATATCCCACACCTGGGAGGCGATCAGAGAGCGCGGTAGCACTTCCCCACGCCGCCGTAGCAGCAGTTCGAGGAGGGCAAATTCTTTTGCGGTGAGATCAATCCGCTTGCCGGCGCGCGTGACGCGCCGGCGCAGGAGGTCCAGTTCCAGGTCTGCCGCATGCAAGGCATCGACTTCCTTGTTTTTGGCGCCCCGGCGCAAGAGCGTGCGAACGCGAGCCAGCAACTCCGAGAAGGCGAAGGGTTTGACCAGGTAGTCGTCGGCCCCCAGTTCGAGCCCCTTGACCCGGTCATCCACGCTGTCCTTCGCGGTCAGAAACAAGACGGGCATCTCCTTGCCGGCCTTGCGCAGGGCCTGCAGGACACGCCAACCATCGAGCCCCGGCAGCATCACGTCGAGCACGATGAGGTCGTAAGCTTCAGTCATCCCGAAGTGCAGTCCGTCCATGCCGTCCCGGACCAGATCCACATTGAAGCCGGCTTCAACCAGCCCTTGCTTGAGGTAGTCCCCTGTTTTGGGCTCATCCTCGACGATTAGTATTTTCATGGTCTTCCTCGCAGCATTCTGTATGTGGCAGCGATAGTTTGGCGCAAGCCACTTCCATTCTTCCCAAGATTACAAAGATGTAATTCCCGGGTCAGTCTCCTGTCGGTTTTTGCGCCGCACACTGCTCGCCATGGGAACACCAGATTCCCGAGGTATCCCTTTGACCCCATGGAGACGACCGATGCGATCAATCCTGCTCGGACTGCTGGCACTGGCCTTGACGAAAAGCGTCGTGGCTACTGAGCCGCCCACCCTGGAGCCTGCTTCCAGGACTTCCCCTTATGCGTCTTCCTTGTCCGATTATCGTGCCTGGTCGGACGCCCCCGTTGGCGGGTGGCGAGCGGCCAATGAAGGAGTCCTGCGTACAGGCGGCACGCATGCAGGCCATGCGGCACCTGCCAATACCGATGGGGCTTTGCAGAAGGAGAGCGGAGTGACGCCGCCGCCTTCAGCGCCAGCCCATACCGGCCATCACCATTAGGAATTCGTCATGCGCTCAACCCTATCCGCACGACACTTTGGCTCCACCAAGACGCTGAACGCCCTGGTGCTTGGAACGCTGGTTCTGAGCGGCTGTGCCAGCTTCTCCCCGGACGGAGGCTTCGACACCGTCCGGGAAACGACCCGCGCCCGTATTGGTGCCGATGCCCAATGGGTCAGGAGCGACGAGGCCCGCAAGGAGATCGATACACGTGTGATCGAGCTGCTGGCCAAGCCCCTGGCCGCTGAGGATGCTGTCCAGGTCGCCATTTACAACAACCGGGGACTCCGCGCCGCATTCTACGATCTTGGGATCAGCGAAGCCGAGATGGTCCAGGCCGGGCGCCTGCCGAACCCCCATTTTTCGATGCTTCGTACCAGCCGCGCCGAGAATGGGGTACGCGAATTCAAGATCGAACAGGTGCTGACCTTCAACCTGTTCGCGCTGATCACCATGCCGCTTGCCGTGGAGGTCGAGAAACGCAACTTCGCCCAGACCCAGCGCATGACGGCACTGGAGGTGGCGAGGCTGGCCTCCGAGACGCGCAAGGCCTACTTTGGAACCATCGCGGCCGAAGAGTCGGTCCGTTACCTCCGAAAAGTAAAGCAGGCGGCGGAAGCCGGCGCTGGCCTGGCCCGCAAGATGGCGGAAGTCGGTAACTTCAACCGGCTTCAGCAGGCGCGCGAGCAAGGCTTTTATGCCTCCGCGGTCCTCGATCTGGCTCGGGCCGAGCAAGCCAGCATTGCGGCGCGGGAGCGGCTGACCAAGCTGCTGGGCTTGCCATCACCCCAGGCGATTCGGCTCCCTGAGCGCCTGCCCGATCTGCCCAAGTTGCCCGACGAGCTGCCGGCAGTCGAGCAAACGGCACTGGATCAGCGCCTCGATCTCCAGGCGGTCCGTCTCGAAACCGAGGCGCTGGCCAAGAACCTTGGCCTCACCCAGGCCACGCGCTTCATCAACGTGCTGGAGTTCGGGCCGGCGCGTGTCCTGGAGGGAACGCGGGATAGCGGCTACAAACGCGGCTACGAAGTGAGTTTCGAACTCCCGATCTTCGACTTTGGCGGCAGCAAGGTTGCCAAGGCGGAAGCCATCTATGGCCAGGCCGTTGAACGTGCGGCCGAAGCAGCCATCAACGCCCGTTCGGAAGTCCGCGAAGCCTACTCGGCGTATCGCAACAGCTTCGACATTGCAAAGCACTACCGGGACGAAATCGTGCCGCTCAACAAGCGGATCGCCGAAGAGAACCTGCTGCGCTACAACGGCATGCTGATCGGGGTCTTCGAGCTGCTTGCCGACGCCCGCTCCCAGATCACCAGTGTGAACAGCTACATCGAGTCCCTGCGTGACTACTGGATTGCCCAGAGTGATCTACAAATGGCCCTGATCGGCAAGCCCTCCCTGGCCGCCGCCTCACGTACCGCTCCGGCCAGCACCGGCCGTCCGGATCACTGAACCGAAAGGACACCCGATGACATCCCGTCGCGCATTCATCCAAAGCCTGGGCCTGACCGGTGGCGCCGTGGCCGCGGCCTCGGTCAGTTCCGTCGCCATGGCCGCACTTCCTGAACTCATCCTGAAGGAGGACCCGAACACGGCGCCTCCGCATCTCCCGCGAGGCGTCACCGGCGCCGGTCGGCCTTATAACCCGGTGGTCACCCTCAACGGCTGGACCCTGCCGTGGCGCATGAACAAGGGCGTCAAGGAGTTTCACCTTGTGGCCGAGCCGGTTGTGCGGGAGATCGCTCCCGGCATGAATGCCCACCTGTGGGGTTACAACGGACAAAGCCCCGGCCCGACGATCGAAGTGGTCGAAGGCGACCGGGTCCGCATCTTTGTCACCAACCGCCTGCCCGAGCACACGACCATTCATTGGCACGGGCAACGCCTGCCCAGCGGAATGGATGGTGTCGGTGGACTCAACCAACCTCAGATTCCCCCCGGCAAGACCTTCGTCTACGAGTTCGTGGCACGCCGGCCAGGCACCTTCATGTATCACCCCCATGCCGACGAGATGACCCAGATGGCGATGGGCATGATGGGCTTCTGGGTCACCCATCCGAAGGACCGGCACCCCCTCATCGACGAGGTGGACCGGGATTTCTGCTTCCTCCTGAACGCCTATGACATCGATCCCGGCAGCTACACACCGAAGGTGAACACGATGCTCGACTTCAACCTGTGGACCTTCAACAGTCGGGCATTTCCGGGCATCGACTCCCTCAATGTGCGCCAGAACGACCGGGTACGTATCCGAGTCGGCAACCTGACGATGACGAATCATCCGATTCACCTGCATGGCCACGAATTCACGGTCACTGGCACCGACGGAGGCCCGACACCGAAGGGGTCGCGCTGGCCGGAAGTGACGACCGACATCGCCGTCGGGCAGATGCGCCAAATTGAGTTCATCGCCAACGAAGCGGGTGACTGGGCTTTCCATTGCCACAAGAGCCACCACACGATGAATGCGATGGGCCATGACGTGCCGACAATGATCGGGGTTGATCACCGGGAAGCCGCCAAGCAGATCACCGATCTCATTCCCGACTACATGGTGATGGGAGAGCGTGGCATGGCCGATATGGGTGAAATGGAGATGCCGCTGCCGGACAACACCCTTCCGATGATGACAGGCCAAGGCCCCTATGGCGCGGTGGAGATGGGGGGCATGTTCACCGTACTGAAGGTGCGTGCCGAGCAGAAGGTCGGCGATTACTCCGACCCTGGTTGGTACAAGCAGCCTCCCGGCACCCGTGCCTATGAATGGACCGGGCCCGCCGCTGAGCCGCCGCGCGCAAAAACCCAGGGGGGGCAATCCATGCCGGCGAAGGGCAAGCCCGCCGCAACCGACGTGCAGGTCCGAAAGCCCGGCCCGCACTCCGGTCACTGAGTTCCACTCACGATAACAAGCACCGAGGAACCCCATCATGAACAAGACTCTGATCACCCTGGCGGTTCTGGCTGCCGTGGGTGCGGCTTCAGGGGCCGTCCTTCTTTACTCCGGCGCCATCAACGTCGCTGCCGACGAGCCCCATCACCCGCTGACCTATCGTTTGCTCGAATTCGCGCGTGAGCGCTCCATCGCAGTTCGGGCAAGTGAGATCAAGCCGCCTGTTGATCTGACGAATCCGGAACGGGTCCGCCGGGGCTCGGGTAACTACGACGCGATGTGTGTGGGATGTCACTTGTCTCCGGAAGCAGAGGACTCGGAGATCCGGAAAGGGCTCTATCCGACACCCCCAAAGCTGACCGTCAAGCCCGAAGCTGCGCTCGATCCCCAATTCGCCCAGGCCCGTCAGTTCTGGATCATCAAGCACGGCATCAAGGCTTCAGGCATGCCCGCCTGGTCGAACGGCGGGATGGAGGATGAAGCGATCTGGGATCTGGTCGCCTTCCTCCAGAGGCTGCCCGGGCTGACTGCGACCGACTATACGGCGCTTGTGGCATCCAGCGAGGGGCACAGTCACGGTGGGCTTGAGGCCCATGACGCTCATGGCGACCCTGCAAAGGATGAGCCCGTCTCTCCCGTAGCCGTGGAGAAAAAGGGGCACACCCATCCGCCCGGGTTCAAGCACACGCACTAGGGCTTCAGCGCCTCCGCTTGAAGATTACAGAAAAGTAATTTTCAGGACAGCTTCTCGTCGGTGTGCGCTTGCCAGAATGAGCCATCCCAATCACCAAAGGAATCGTCATGAAACTGCAGACGCTGATCTTGTCGTCCGTGCTGGGCCTGATGGCAGGCACCGCCCTGGCTGGGGCCTCGGTCGATGTGTACAAGAGCCCGTATTGCGGTTGCTGCGGGAAGTGGGTGGAGCACATGCGTGCCCAGGGCTTCGACGTGAAGACGCATGACGTGGAAGACGTTCCGGGGCAGCGCAAGAAGCTCGGCATGCCCGACGCCTACGGGTCGTGCCACACGGCCAAGGTCGGCAACTACCTCATCGAGGGGCATGTCCCGGCGGCGGATGTCCAGCGCCTGCTGAAAGAGAAGCCCAAGGCCGTTGGCTTGGCCGTTCCCTCCATGCCGCCGGGCTCCCCCGGCATGGAGAGCGCCAAACCAATGCCCTACGAAACGCTGCTCGTCAAAGCCGATGGTTCGACCAGCGTGTTTGCCCGTCACTGATATCCGATACCTCTCATGAAGGAAATCCCCATGAAAACTCCGTTCATCGTCCTGGCCACTGTACTAGGCACTGTATTTTCCATTCCTGCCATCGCTGCCGACGAGCATGCGGATCACACCGCCATGCACGGTGAAAAAAGCGGCGTTTCCGCCCAGATGACCGATGGCCTCGTCAAGAAGGTGGACAAGTCTGCCAGCAAGCTCACCTTGTCCCATGGCCCGCTGCCCAACGGCATGCCGGCAATGACCATGGTGTTTCGCGTCAAGGATCCGGCCTGGCTGGATCAGGTGAAGGCCGGCGACAAGATCCGCTTCATGGCGGACCAGATCAACGGTGCGATGACCGTAGTGCATCTGGAACGCAACTAAGTTGTTCGTGTTGCCGTGCATCGAGTCGACATATCGCTTCTCAATCATGAGCAACTCACCGCAGTGCTCATGATTGGCGGTGCTGCCGGCCTTGTGCTGGCCGTGCTCGGTTTCTGGCTTCTCAGGAGGCGGCTCGGCTCAAAGTCGACGAGAGTCGCCAAGGTGCAGTCGCGTGAGCGCAAGGGGCGACGTAAGAAGTGACGGCTTGCTGGCAAAGTGACTTCGCTTGCCAGAGTCCGACAATATTCAGGGAGTCATCAATGAAGATGCGTACGAAACCGCGCGCAAGTTGGTTGTACGCCGTGGTGCTGGGGGCATTCAGCCTGGCTGCGCAGGCACAGGACGCCTCGCTTGGCGCCAATGTCGAATCGCTATTGGACTTCGCCCGCAGCCGCAATCCTGAATACGCCTCGATGCGTTTCGAGGCTGAAGCCGCCGCAGAGCGAGTCACACCGGCCGGCGCCTTGCCGGACCCGAAGTTTCGAACCGAATTGCGTGACATCACCCGGATGGGTGAGCAAAACCCGACGCTGGCGCCGGCCCGGGTCGGCAGCACGCGCTACCTGCTGATGCAGGACGTGCCCTGGCTCGGGAAGCGGGATCTCAAGCGGGAAATCGCCGAACTCGATGCGCGCGGCGCAGAGGGTCGTGCCAGCGGCACCTGGGCAGAACTGGCGGCCCGGATCAAGACCGCCTATTCCCAGCTCCAGTACGTCCATCGCAATGAACAGCTGACCCGCGAGATCCTCGACCTGATGACGCGCCTGGAGAAGATCGCCCAGGTGCGCTACGCAGGTGGCTTGGCGGCTCAGCAGGACGTGATTCGGGCACAGGTGGAGCAGACCGGCATGAAGAGCGAGCTGGTCGCCCTCGAGAATGAACGCCGGCAGCTCCAGGCAAGGCTGAATGCCCTCCTCGCCAGGCCCAGCGCTGCTCCCCTTGCAGCGCCGGAGCGCCTGAGAACGCTCCCAGCGCCGGCCCAGCTCGACCCGCTGGCCCTTGAGGAGCGTGTGCGGGCAAAGAACCCGCAGCTATTTGCTGACGAGGCCCGCATCCGTTCGGCCGAAAAGAATCGCGAACTGACTTACAAGAACCGCTATCCGGACTTCACGTTGGGCGTCTCGCCAATCCAGTACCAGGGTTCCGTGAAGGAATGGGAGCTGATGGTCGAACTGAACCTGCCCCTGCAGCAGGGCTCCCGCCGTGCCCAGGAACGGGAGTCGGAAGCCATGTTGTCGGCCGCCCAAGCCCGTCGCGACGCTACCGCCAACCAGGTTTTGGGTGAACTGGCCGAGAACCTGTCCGGCTTCGACGCCGCCCGGCGCACCGAAGCCCTTGCCGCAACCAGCTTGTTGCCGCAATCCGAACTGACTTTCAAGGCGGCCTTGGCCGGCTACGAAACCGGCAAAGTGGATTTCGCCACCTTGCTCGACGCCCAGCGGCAGATCCGTCAGGCCCGTCAAAACCGTATCAAGGCCCAAGCCGATGCGCAGATGCGCCTTGCAGAAATCGAACGAATCCTCGGAGAAGATCTATGAAAACAGGCGCAGGTATTGCGATCGGCCTCTCGGTCGCCCTGGCGGCCGGTGGTGGCTACTGGCTGGGCCAGCGGCCGGCAGCAAGTCATGAACCTGCGGCCAGTCAGGTTGCTGCCCCTTCGGCAGAAGGCACGAAGAAGAAACGCAAGCTGCTGTACTACCGCAACCCGATGGGGCTGCCGGACACCTCGCCGACCCCCAAGAAGGACCCGATGGGGATGGACTACATTCCGGTCTATGAAGGCGAGGCCGACGAGACGCCCGCAACTGCCAGATGGATCAAGATCAGCACCGAGAAAGTGCAGAAGCTCGGTGTGCGTACCGAGGCAGCGGAACTGCGCGCCCTCGACAAACTGGTGCGCGCTGCCGGTCGGATCGAAATCGATGAGCGGCGCAGCTTTGCCATCTCCCCGAAGTTCGAAGGTTACGTGGAACGCCTGCACGTGAACGTCACCGGCCAGCCGGTCGCCAAGGGCCAGCCGCTGTTCGAGGTATACAGCCCGGAACTGGTCTCCGCCCAACGTGAGTACGCCATTGCCGCCCAGGGTGTCGAAGCCTTGAAGGATGCTGGCAGCGAAGCCCGGAGCGGCATGCAGCAACTGGCCGAATCGAGTTTGCTGCGTCTCAGGAACTGGGACATCTCCGAGGAGCAGATCCGTGCGTTGGCAAAATCCGGTGCATCCAAGCGCACGCTGACCTTCCGTTCCCCGGTTTCCGGCGTCATCACTGAAAAGAAAGCGCTGCAGGGGATGCGCTTCATGCCGGGCGACACCCTGTACCAGGTAGCCGACCTGTCGTCGGTATGGGTTGTCGCCGACGTGTTCGAACAGGACATCGCTCAGGTGCGTACGGGGGCCGTGGCGAAGGTGCGCATCAATGCCTACCCGGACAAGGTCTTCGAGGGCCGCGTGACCTATGTTTATCCGACCCTCAATGCAGAAACGCGGACGGTGCCGGTTCGGGTTGAACTGGCCAATCCCGGCCAGCTCCTGAAGCCCGCGATGTTTGCGCAGGTAGAGGTGCCGGTAGGAGGCAAGGGACAGGTCGTGACCGTGCCGAATTCGGCAGTCATCGACAGCGGCACCCGCCAGATCGTCCTCATCGCGCACGGCGAAGGGCGCTTCGAGCCGCGGGACGTGAAGCTGGGTGGGCGTAGCGAGAACCATATCGAAGTGATGGATGGCGTTAAGGCCGGCGAAAAGGTCGTCGTTGCCGCCAACTTCCTGATCGATGCGGAAAGCAACCTGAAAGCCGCGGTCGGCGGCTTTGGGCATTCGGGCCATGGCGGCGCACCGAAGCCCGGCAAGGACAGCGAGAAGCCTGCGCCGACGCCCCAGGCGGCTGGACACCGGGCCGAAGGGACGGTGGACAGTGTCGATGCCAAGGACGGGACGGTCAGCCTGAATCACGGCCCTGTCGCCAGCCTCAAGTGGCCGGCGATGACCATGGAGTTCAAGGTGGCCAATCCGTCACTGCTGCAGGCCTTGAAGCCGGGCCTCAAGGTGGAGGTCGAGTTCGTCGAGCGCCAGCCCGGCGAATGGGTGATCACCTCGGCGGCCCCCGCCGGCAAAGCAGCCACGTCGGCGCCGGCGGCCAATCCTCACGCAGGCCACTGAGACAGGATCCATCATGCTGGCCAAAATCATCGACTGGTCGGGCCGGAACCGCTTCCTGGTTCTGCTCGCCACGCTGTTCATTCTCGCCGCCGGGGTGTTCGCGGTATTGCGTACGCCCATCGACGCGCTACCCGATCTCTCCGACGTGCAGGTCATCGTCTACACCGAATACCCGGGGCAGGCACCACAGGTGGTCGAGGACCAAGTCACTTATCCGCTGACCACGGCGATGCTGTCGGTGCCCAAGTCCAAGGTGGTGCGCGGTTTCTCGTTCTTCGGGGCATCCTTCGTCTACATCATTTTTGAAGACGGCACCGACATCTACTGGGCACGCTCGCGGGTGCTGGAGTACCTCAACTTCGCTTCCGGTCGCATGCCGAAGGGGGTGACACCGCAGATCGGGCCGGACGCCACCGGCGTCGGCTGGGTGTATCAGTACGCGCTGATCGCCAAGGACAAGACGCTCGCCGAACTGCGCACGATCCAGGACTGGTATCTGCGCTATCAGCTGGCCAAGGCCCACGGTGTCGCCGAAGTGGCGTCCATCGGTGGCTTCGTGCAGACCTATCAGGTCACTGTCGATCCGGTGAAGCTGCGCGCCTATGGCATTCCGCTGATGAAGATCGCCCAGGTGATCCGCGACTCCAATCGGGATGTAGGTGGCCGCGTGGTGGAAATGGCCGAGACCGAGTACATGGTGCGCGGCAAGGGCTACCTGCGCGGCAAGGACGATATCGAACGCTTGGTGGTCAAGGCCGACAAGGGCACGCCGGTGCTGATCCGCGACATCGCACGGGTCGAGCTGGCACCCGACGAGCGTCGGGGGCTCACCGAACTCAACGGCGAAGGCGAAGTGGTGGCCGGCATCGCGATGGCCCGCTATGGTCAGAATGCGCTGGAAGTCATCCATAACCTGAAGGGCAAGATCGCCGAGATCGGCCCCGGCCTGCCGGAAGGTGTGACCGTACAGACGGTCTACGACCGCTCCGAGCTGATCCACCGGGCCATCGAGACCCTCAAGGGCACGCTGATCGAAGAATCGATCATTGTGGCGCTGGTCTGCGTGGTCTTCCTTCTCCATGTACGCAGCGCCCTGGTGGCGATCCTGATGCTACCGGTGGGTGTGCTGATGGCCTTCATCGCAATGCGCCTCTTGGGTATGAACTCCAACCTGATGAGCCTGGGGGGCATCGCCATCGCCATCGGGGCGATGATCGATGCGGCCATCGTGATGATCGAGAACGCCCACAAGCACCTGGAGAGATTGCCGGAGGGCCACTCCACGGCCGAACGCTTCGAGGCCATGCTGGCCGCGTGCAAGGAAGTGGGTCCGGCGCTGTTCTTCTCGCTCTTGATCATCACCGTCTCCTTCCTGCCAGTGTTCACACTGGAAGGTCAGGAAGGCCGGCTGTTCTCCCCGCTGGCCTACACCAAGACCTTCTCGATGGCCGGCGCAGCGATTCTGTCGGTCACCCTGGTGCCGGTGCTGATGCTGCTGTTCATTCGAGGCAAGATCATGCCGGAGGCGAAGAACCCGGTGAACCGGGTGCTGATCTGGGTGTATCGGCCGATCATCGCCACGGTGATGCGCTGGAAGAAGATGACCATCGTCCTCGCGGTGATCGCCCTGGCCATATCGGTCTATCCCGCCTCCCGCCTGGGCTCCGAGTTCATGCCGACCTTGAACGAAGGCACTTTGCTCTACATGCCGGCCTCCCTGCCGGGTATGTCGATCACCAAGGCCGCCGAGCTGATGCAGACCCAGGACAAGATCATCAAGAGCTTCCCTGAAGTCGAATCGGTTTTCGGTAAGGCCGGCCGTGCCAATACGGCCACCGACCCGGCACCGACCGAGATGTTCGAGACCGTCATCAACCTCAAGCCACAAGCCGAATGGCGGTCGGGCATGACGACCGACAAGCTCATCTCAGAAATGGACAAGGCGCTGCAGTTCCCCGGCGTCGCCAATGCCTGGACGATGCCCATCAAGGCCCGCACCGACATGCTGTCCACCGGCATCCGCACGCCGATCGGCATCAAGGTCTTCGGCAAGGATCTTGGTGAAATGGAGAAACTGGCCAAGGAGATCGAGGCGGTCGTCAAAACGGTGCCGGGCACCACCAGTGCCTTTGCCGAGCGCATCACTGGTGGCTTCTACCTCAACATCGAACCAGACCGGGAACAGCTGGCCCGCTACGGCCTGGCCGTCGGCGACCTGCAGGACGTCATCGGCAGCGCGCTGGGTGGCGAGATGGTCACCACCACCGTTGAAGGCCGTGAGCGCTTCGGGGTGACGGTACGCTACCCGCGTGAGCTGCGCTCCGACCCACAGCAGATCGCCCGTGAAGTGCTGGTGCCGACCATGGGGGGGACGATGGTGCCGCTGGGGCAGTTGGCGAAGGTCAAGGTGGAGAAAGGCACCCCGGGCATCCGCACGGAGAACGCCTTGTTGTCGGCCTATATTTTCGTGGACATCCGCGATCGGGACATCGGTGGTTACGTGGCCGATGCGAAGAAGGCGGTCGCCGAGCAGATCAAGTTCCCGCCCGGCTACTACGTAACCTGGAGCGGCCAGTTCGAGTTCATGGAGCGCGCCATCGAGAAGATGAAGGTTGTCATCCCGATCACGTTGCTGACCATCTTCCTGCTGCTCTATCTGAACTTCCGGCGCATCACCGAAACGCTGATCGTCATGTTGTCCGTGCCTTTCGCGCTGGTCGGCGGGGTGTGGCTGATGTGGCTGCTCGGCTACAACCTGTCGGTGGCCGTGGCGGTGGGCTTCATCGCACTGGCCGGCGTGGCGGCGGAAACCGGCGTGGTGATGCTGATCTATCTCGACCATGCCTGGGAAGCCGTGAAGGCGACGTGCCGCGAGAGTGGCCGCAGTCCGAACGTCAGTGATCTCTACGCAGCCGTGATGGAGGGCGCTGTCGAGCGCGTGCGGCCGAAGATGATGACCGTCGTCGCCATCATGGCCGGCCTCTTGCCGATCATGTGGGGGACGGGCACCGGCTCCGAGGTGATGAGCCGTATCGCCGCGCCGATGGTCGGCGGGATGATCTCCTCGACGGTGCTGACCCTGGCGGTAATCCCGGCGATCTACGCATTGGTCAAGCAATGGCGTTTGAACCGAGGAATTGAGAAATAAGCATGAGTTACATAAAGAAACTCGTTCTAGTTGTTATGACAGTGAGTAGCATCTCTGTTAGTGGGCAGGGATGGGAAATACCAAAACACAGTCCTGGGCTTAAACCAGACGCACAAGCGGGGAAGTCACTTTTCAATAGCCAGTGTGCTGCGTGTCATGGCGCAGATCTGAAGGGGACCGCGAAGGGACCTCCGTTCCTTCATCGCATCTACCTTGCATCCCATCACTCTGACATGGCATTTCAGATTGCAGTAAAGAATGGCGTTCGTTCCCACCATTGGCAATTTGGGGACATGCCTCCAACTCCACTCGTTACGCCAGACAGCGTGGCACACATAATCGCCTACATTCGTCGCGAGCAGCAGAAGGCTGTTATCGAATAAGTAAGGGTAAAAGTACGATTGAAAGTGAAAAAACAGGGAGAGCTTCCTGTCTTAACGATGTCTGAAATGTAATTCGAGCCTCACCTGATTGTCAGTCAGAGGGTCTCAAACTGATCGCTCCGCGTTGTATGCGGAAACAGCAGAGAGACAATTGACATGACAATCAGAACTTTACACTTGGAAACGGGGCGACATCTCCTCGGTGGGGCAATGCAAACCAAGCACCTTGTCCATGGCTTAGAGGAACGTGGAGTGCCTGCCCTCCTTGTCTGTCCTGACAACGGTGAGCTTTATCGTGCGGCGACACGAGAGGGGCTTAATGTTCAAGGAGTGCGCTATCGAGGCGATCACGACTTAACACTGGTCTTGAAGCTGGGCAGGATCATCCGCTCGGCAAAGCCCGATATCGTACATTTACACAGCCGACGAGGCGCAGACATCTTGGGAGCCCTGGCCGCAAAGTGGGCTGGACATCCAAATGTAATCACTACCCGGCGTGTGGATAATCCTATTTCAGCGGGAGTTTTGAACGGCTTCTGTATTGGAAAAATCCCGAAGGCAATAGTTTGCGTATCTGACGGAATTTCAAGTGTAATGAAGGAGGCTGGTTTTCCTTCCGATAAAATAACAGTGATTCATAGCGCGGTTGATGCAAGCGCATATGACTCGGCCTTGAGTAAATGGGAGGCTCGGAGAATCCTGGGTGTATTGCCTGCATCTCCGCTGTTGTGTGTCATCGGACAGCTTATTGCTCGGAAAGGGCACCATGTCCTGCTGGATGCACTTCCTTCGTTAAGGAATAAATTCAAGGACATCCGTGTCTTGATTGTAGGAAGCGGAGCCGTTCGTTCTAGACTTGAAGCTCAGGTTCATAAGCTTAATCTTGATGGGTGTGTTCAATTCATGGGTTTTCGCTCTGACATCTCCACAATTCTCCGTGCCAGTGACCTGTTAGTCCATCCAGCACTTCGAGAGGGGTTTGCCAATGTCGGTCTGCAGGCGATGGCAAGCGGAATCCCTGTTGTCGCCACGAGTGTAGGTGGAATGCCAGAGATGGTTCAACACGAAATAACGGGTCTTGTTGTCCCCCCTGGAGATTCAAAGTCGCTAGCGCAGGCGATAGAAGAGTTGCTCTCCAATCCAGGAAAGCGTTCTATGATGGGGCGACTAGGACAGGATATTGTCCGGGAGAGCTTCTCTGTTGAAAAAATGGTCGATTCAAACCTTGCGCTATACCAAAAGATTTTGGCTTCGCATCCTTCTTGATTCAGACCGCAGGAGATAAGCGCAGATTTTTCTGTCAACTTAACGCAAATGGAGGTATTGATGAAGAAAGTCGCAATCGCCATGGCTGCGGCCATGCTGCTAGCTTTAGGGGGGTGCGCCAGCTCTGGCTTTGCCCCTGATGACAGCGGAGGGCACGTCCACTCGGGGCACTCACACTAAACTACTCAAGAGACGCGACCGGCTGATTACTCGTGCACATCAACCGTGTCGCGGGATCCATTTCGTTCAACACAGTCAATTCCCACCAACAGCGTAGTCGTATGAGCAGACCCGTGAGGACTGGATCAAGCTCGTGATGGTCGCGGCCCGTTTGCCGGCGCGCATCGAGCCGGCAAACGGGCAAGTTCTTGCGCACGATGGCAATCGGCCGGATATGGTTCTCGATTCAATTGTTATGTGTGCCGTGCAAAGGCACCTGCCGACTTAGCCCCGGAAGCAGATCGGAGCGTTGCTACCTCATCGGTGGAGGCCGGAACTTTCAGCCTGAAGGCTTTAGCAAGAGGGAGTCGCCGGACCTTACTCAGGGCAGGAATCAACTGATTGGCCGACCCAACCGTCAGGGCCACCCTCCGGGCGATTGGAGGCTGTGTCGGCAGCGCCGAGCGAACTCTAAGACGCTGCCTGGCCGGCTTGCCCGGCGTACCAAATGATGGCAATCGTTGACATGAGGTAAGACGCGGGGCAGCCCATCAATGGCAAGAGCAGGCGGCGCAGCACGACCAAGGCTACAGGGAACCCTAGTGGGTCAGTGCCTTCGCGCAGACCTCGTTCGAAAGTCGTCTTCGCAGGGCTTGAAGGTCACGCCGTCGAATCGACCGCAAAAGCTCCGTCATTCTGAATTATGTAGGCAGCCCGGACTCATTGAACAGGCCCTCGAACAGTACCGAGCTCAGATAGCGCTCGCCCGAATCCGGCAGAACGACGACGAGGGTCTTGCCTTTGTTCTCAGGACGTCGCGCCAGGCGGCTGGCCACGGCCGCTGCCGCGCCGCTCGAGATGCCGGAGATGATGCCCTCTTCGCATGCAAGGCGGTGGGCGTAAGCGACAGCCTCCTCGTTGCTGACCTGCTCGATGGTGTCGACCAGCGTGAGGTCTAGTACCTGTGGCACGAAGCCGGCGCCGATGCCTTGGATCTTGTGCGCCCCCGGCTTGACCGGCTCGTTGGCGCGGGTCTGGCTCAGCACAGGGCTGGCTGATGGCTCGACTGCCACCGACTGCAGTTTGGCGCCTCGTGTCTGCTTGAAGTAGCGGGAAACGCCGGTAATGGTGCCGCCGGTGCCGACGCCCGAGACGAAGATATCGACCTTGCCGTCAGTGTCGTTCCATATCTCCGGCCCAGTGGTCGATTGATGGATGGCCGGATTGGCCGGATTCTTGAACTGCTGCAGCAGTACGTACTTGTTCGGGTCGGAAGCGGCAATCTCCTCAGCCTTGGCAATCGCCCCGCCCATGCCCTTGGCGCCTTCAGTCAGAATTAACTTGGCGCCGTAGGCGGTGAGGAGCTTCCGGCGCTCCAGGCTCATGGTTTCTGGCATGGTCAGGGTCAAAGGGATGCCGCGGGCGGCGGCGACGAACGCCAACGCAATGCCAGTATTGCCGCTGGTCGGCTCGACCAGCTCCTTGCCCGGCCCAAGCAGGCTGCGCTTGTCGGCGTCCCAGATCATGGCGGCGCCGATCCGACACTTCACCGAGTAGGCGGGATTGCGCCCCTCGATCTTGGCCAGCACTGTGGCGGGCGCGCCGTCGATGATGCGGTTGAGGCGAATAAGGGGCGTGCGCCCGATGGACAGCGAATTGTCGGCAAACCAGTTAGACATAGCGTCACTCTCCTTTTATTGGAAATGCAGTTGAATCTAGGGCCAGCCAGCGTACTGCCAGCCAAGTACAGATAGGTTCTCTCATTCAATGCGAATGGCCATTGTGAGATCCGCGCTTCTTGAATCGCTTCAGTAACCCTCCGCGAGGAATCCCAATCCGAGCCCCGACTAGAATCATTGCAACAATCCAATCCGCATTTACATGCCGTCAGTATGCCCGATTCAAGCTGACTTTCATGGAGCACGTGCATTACATTGTTGTAAGCCAGCCGCTAGTCTTGTCGCCGACCATCCTCAGTGACTCGACCACGCCCAACATCGTGCCCCCCTGCCAGCGCTTGGCATTCACCTTCCCTGCATTACCAACCACCCAGAACTCCTGCCGCGCAAAGCGATCGTGGAATTCCTCGGAAAAGCGGGCATACGGTCCGGCGTGCTGCAGCGCCTTGCTTTAGACAAGGCCGAAGCGCTCTCGAAGCGTTACCTGAAGGGAAGGCTGATTGCCTTTGACGGCCAGCAGGTAGTCGGCCTTCTTCACCGCTTGAATTTAAAATGCCGCTCCTTGATTTTGAATCCTTTCAAAAAGGTGACGTAAATGTAATGAAGTGGATATCTCTCCGTCAGTCTGCGAATGGTACCGTCGAGTTGCATTCAGGATGAGGAGCAATGATGAAAATCGCACATGCTATCAACGCAGCCGTACTCATTGCGCTTGCTGGATGTACCTCAGTACCCTCAGGAGGCCTCGTTCCCGAAACGATTTCCCATGCAGAGACGTCGGCGGAGCATCTGCAGATTGCCGATTACTATTCGCGAAAAGCTACAAGCTACGACGCCGAAGCGGCTTGGCACGAGAAAACGGCACATTCGTACCTGGGACGGCCGAAGGGCGATCCCGCAGCGATGGCTGCGCACTGCCGCTCCCTCTCTCTGCAATTCACGAATTCCGCTCGGGAGGCCAGAGCCCTGGAACACGCACATCGACAGTTAGCCAGGGGCGCAGCAGATACCCATCAATCCCCAGCTCAAAGCCGCGGCAGTGATGCTCACTAGCTAGTGTATGAAGGGGTAAGAGGCGGCATCGTAGTTCGATCAAGCAGGTTGGGCGGGAATGCTGTTTTTTCGTTGAGGATGTCGGTTTTCAAAAGACGCAGAACGTATTCACGGAAGGGGAGGCATCATGTTTTTTTCAAACGTGTTTCGTAGCCGTTTACCTCGGACAGCCTTGATTCTATCTGTTCCCCTGTCCTTGGGTGGGCTGATCGCGACGGCACCGAGCGCGCGTGCGGTGCCCAGCATGGCGCGACAGACCGGGTATGAATGTAGTAAATGCCATACCGTTTTTCCCGAGCTCACACCTTATGGGAGGCGCTTCAAGCTCGGCGCATTTGCCGATAGCTCAGAAAAGTGGGATGAGCGTCCTTGGACGCAACGCCTTCCATTTTCCGCAGCACTGCAAGGCTCTCGAACGAGTACGAGCGATACCGCCGCGGGCGGAACGGGATCGTCTGATTTTCCGCAGAATGACAAAACGATTCTTCAGACGGCCGCGATCTATTATGGCGGAAAGATCATGGACAACGCCGGCGCACTCGTTCAATACAATTATGATGGGATCGAGAAGCGATGGGGCGTGGAGATGTTCGACGCAAGGTACGCCAATGGCGTGACGGTGGCGGGCAGGGAAATGACTTATGGCGTCACCCTGAATAATAGTCCGACCGTATCTGACATATACAACAGCACCCCTGCGTGGGGCTTTCCACACACCGGATCAGCAGCCACGCAAATGCCTGCCGCGTCAATCGTGGATATGACGCTTGCCAGCAAGGTAAGCGGTGTAGGTGTTTATGGCATGTGGGACGATCTACTGTATTTTGAGCTGGCTAATTATAGAACAGCAAAGACCGGTTTTTTCCGTTTTATGGCCCTGGGTCAGTCCTGGAATTCAGACGAGTTGGCTGGCAGCGTTGTAGAGGGCAACTCGCCATATTGGCGTTTGGCATTGCAAAAGGAATGGGGCCCGCACAGCGTAGCGGTTGGCACCTATGGTCTTGTCTCGAGACTCAAACAGGATGCTAACGTACCATCCCTTGGAGCCAATCGATATCGGGACATCGCCTATGATCTGAATTATCAGTTCATTAGTGGCGAGCATTCGGCGTCGTCACGTCTAACCTGGATCAACGAAAGGCAGCGCCGAAATAATGCTGTTATCAGCGAGGGGCTGGCATCAAATTCGATTAATACCCTAAAAACCCTCCGGATTGACGCGCACTATTATTTCCGACGCCAGTGGGGAGGGGGGGTGCAGTATTTCAGGACGACCGGCAGCACTGATGAACTCCTCTACAACACTGGCGACTCGCTCATGGGAAGCACGAATGGCAGCCCAAACACTAAAGGGTGGATTGCCGAGATCAATTACCTGCCGGTGACCAACGTCAAGCTCGCCTTGCGTTACACATGGTTCCAGCAATTCAATGGTGCGAGCACTGATTATGTGCCAGGGCGCAATGCGTCGGATAATAATAGCTTATTCCTGATGGGGTGGGTTCTGTTCTGACGGCATCGAAGATGTATCAACGAAGTCGATCCGAAATGGGTCAAGCATTTTATAAGGGGATAACAAGTGAGTGCACATAGAAACCGGCTTTTCGCTGCCTTGTCTATTTCGATTGCAGCGGCGGGGCTCTCTGCAGGGGCTTATGCTGTCGATGAGGAAGCTGCGCGGGCGCTCGCTCGCCAGAACGGGTGTTTTAAGTGTCATTCTGTTGAGAAAACCCTGGATGGCCCGGCCTACAAGAGTGTGGCAGCCAAGTATCGGGGTAAGGCCGATGCAGAGGCCCGGTTGATCACTCATATCACGACGGGAGAAAAGGCGAAATTCCCGGATGGTCATGTGGAAGAACACAAGATCATCAAGACAAAGGACATGAACGAAATAAAGAACTTGGTGAGCTGGATACTCTCCTTGTAGGTCATCAGCGTTCGGCGGGAGCGCGCATCCTGGATATTCAGTTGTGCGTGAGCGCTTTAACGATTTGGGGCAGCTGACGAAAGGAACGGGAATGAACAATCCGCCCAAAAGACTAGGGCATGCATGGCAAGTGCTCAGAAGGCCTAGTGCCAAATATTCGCTGCTGTCTCTGCTGGTGATCGGCTTTTTTTCGGGGATTTTCTTCTGGGGAGGATTTCATACAGCCTTGGAGGCAACGAACACGCTTGAGTTCTGCACGGCATGCCACGAGATGCGGGATACCGTCTTCCAGGAGTATAAGCAAACCATCCACTACAGTAATCGAACAGGTGTTCGCGCTATTTGTTCAGATTGCCACGTTCCAAAGGATTGGACTCACAAGATGATCCGTAAGGCCAGGGCCAGCCTGGAAGTTTGGGGGAAGATCACTGGCGCTATAGACACGAAGGAAAAATTCGAAGCAAAACGCATGACGCTCGCGACGCACGAATGGGAAAGGATGAAGGCGTCAGATTCCCGTGAATGTAGAAATTGCCACAGCTATGACGGCATGAGTGGCGAGTTTCAGAAACAAACGGTCTTCGTAAAGCACCAGAAGGCCGATGCGGAGGGGCAGACCTGTATAGATTGCCACAAAGGCATTGCACACAAACTGCCCAGGGAGTATCGGGATAGTAACGAATGAGGGCCGTTCCGATCGCACGGCGAAGAGATGATGGCGCGCCCAAGGATCAATGCGAGACATAGTCAATGGAGAACGTTATGTTCAAGTACATTCTGGTATTCGTATTGACGAGTGCGATCAGTGCCGCGGCGCTCGCGAATGATGCCGCCCGGGCAGAAGCGAGACAGGTCTTTAATCTCAAGGATGGCTCAACCCTTTACATTTTCAATGATGGAAAAATGGCCATGGAGGACCGCTATGGCCGAGCTGCAAGGATGAAGCCAGATACTGTAATGGAAACGCGAGACGGTCAGAAGATCATTATGCATGGCGATGAAGTCATGCGCCTTGAGTCTCTGCTGAAGAAAGATCATTCTGACGGATATTAATGGAATGCAGCGGGCGTGTCAGCCGCATTGATCGTCTCTCCCAAGTATTGACGCAATTACTTTCCCATCTCAGTAAACCAACAGATGCAGAATTGCCATGGGTAGAAAGGTGGCGCATCGTGCCCCCCGCTGTCAGTGATCACTTGGTCTCATTTCTCACCAGCCTTGCAATCGGTCTTTTGATCGGGATTGAACGGGAAAGAACGGGCTCATCTGTTGGTTTGCGAACCACCGCGTTGGTAGCCCTGTTCGGATCCGTTGCAGCCTTGGTTAGTCAAAGTGCTGATATCCCTTTTTTTCTTCCGATTGCATTATTGTCGGTCACTTGGATTGTCACCATCCAGCCCATAGAGGCGGGGCATAGCGGGGTCTCCGGCGGCGGGTACACGACCCGCATTGCCGTGGTTCTTTGCTTTAGTTTGGGTGCGATGGTTTCGCTGGGGCACGGCCAATACGCAGTCATGGTGGCGATCGTCTCGGCCACCCTTCTCCATTTCAAGGCGCAATTGCGAAGCCTGGGCAAGCGGATCAGTCCTCAGGATCTGGTGTCAATTCTTCAGTTTTCAGCTTTAAGCTTTATTGTCCTGCCTCTACTGCCGAAGACGGGCTTTGGGCCCTATGGCGCCTTCAATCCACACCACGTCTGGATTATGGTCGTCCTGATCTCGGGCTTAAGTCTCATCGGCTATCTTGCAATGCGAATTGTTGGAAATATGGGGGCCCCCTTGCTGGGCGTGCTCGGTGGACTTGTTTCGAGTACCGCGACAACACTTGCGTATGCGCGCCATGCGCAGCGGTCCCCCAACTTGATCTCACTATCAACATTCATCATTTTAGTGGCCAACGTGATCGTGCCTTTACGCCTTGGAGTGATTACTTTAACCGTATCGCCTCAGATGATGGTGACGCTTTGGCCGGTGTTGATCGGGAATTTCGTGGCAGGAGGCGTGGCGGTGTTTCTTCTATGGCGCGAGATTGGACAGAGTGAGCAATTGCCGCTACCTGTGGTAACGAATCCCACCGAAATTAGAGCTGCACTCACATTCGGCGCGATGTACGCAGCTATCCTTCTGCTGGCGTCCTGGCTTTCAGATCTGGCTGGGAATCGAGGGCTCTATCTCGTTTCATTCATCTCTGGTTTAACTGAACTGGACGCCATCGTTCTTTCCACGCTTCGATTGTTTGAAACACAGAAACTTGAGGCCGTACAGGCCGCTCGCGCCATAGGCATCGCGATACTATCGAATCTCGTGTTTAAAACCGCGCTTTTGGCTTGGATTGCGGGACATGGCTTTCTGCGACGCTGCTTGCCGGGGATGGCGGGAATTGGTCTGGGTGTAGGCATAGGGCTCTGGTTTGTGAAGTGAGGAAGAGCGACAAAGAGACAGAGCCCGAAAAACGTTCAAAGAAGATGCGCCCAGGGGAAGCCTTCTGCGTGGACTCAGAACTTAAAATGCGGAAAAATAGGATCGCAACGCCGCTCGATGCGTATTGCTGCGACTTCATTGTCAATAATATCGAAGTGGCTGATGTTCTGCCGAGCCATACTCACGGGCAAGGACTGTTTGCTTCAAGAAATATTGAGGCAGGAGTCGTGCTGGCAGTGCTGGATGGACAGATTGTGGAATATGATTTCTATCATCAGATTAAGCGATCCGTTCAGCTATCAGAGGCAGTTAATAATTATTTATTTATGGAGTGGAACTGCCTTGGAGAGGGGCGAATATTGGCGAGAATGTTTCGCACAAAGTACAGCTTCATTAATCATTCCAGAAGTCCGAATTTGGTTCTGACCGGACTTCCTCTTGAGGTCAGGACGATAAGGGCGATTCATGCCGGCGAGGAGCTTTTTCTAGACTATAGCGCTGAGCCATTACCCGAAAGCTATCTTTGCGGTCCCGGTGCGGCGTATCTTTAGAGTTGTGCATCTTGTCTACGAATCCCTCTTTGGGTTCTTTTTGCAGGATGTATTACGTTTTTCATGGCTATCCAAGGAGAGGTTACACGTGATCCGTCATCCCCCCTTGATCTGCCAGGATCCGGTCTGTGGCATGGATGTGATTATTGCTGAGTCTCGCTATCTGGCGATCTATCATCAAATGACTTTTCACTTCTGTTCGGCACAGTGCCGGGATCACTTTCTGGAGGCGCCGGTCTTATATGCCGGAGCAGTCCGCCGAGAGGACGTCAAGGCCATGCCCAAACGCCGTGTGCTGAGGATCGCGACGGGTGCGGCGCTTGACGAAGCCTGCCGCCGCCTGCGGGCGATGATGGGCGTGACCTCCCTGTCGGCCAAGGGCAGACGACTCTGGGTGGACCACGACATGTGGCAGGTCTCGCTTCACCAGATCGAGACGGAAACTCTGGGCGCGGGCCTCATCTTCAAAGGTGGCCTGCATGCCTTCCGGCGCAGCCTGTGGCGGTTTTTCGAGCACAACGAACTGGAAAATGCGGCCCACGCTGGCACCCTGGGGTGCAGTAGCCGTCCACTGACGTCGCGCTGATTCTTGTCCTGCAACGTAGGAGGCCGTGATGATCGATTCTCGTGATCCATCCCCAGCTGGAACTGATGGTCGCTCCCACCATTTCCGGCGCGGCAAGTGGGTGTGGTGGGTGTTTGCCGCGATTGCCCTGTTCTACCTGCTGACGGAACACCGCGTGCATCTGTTTGGTGTATTGCCCTACCTGTTTCTGCTGGCCTGCCCCCTGATGCACCGCTTCATGCATGGCCATCACGGTGCCCACAAGTCGCATGACCGCGATACCGGTGAAGGAGGAGACGGCCATGGACGCCAGTAACGGTGATTATGGGTTGTGGACGCTCGTCGCCATCAACTCGATCTTCTTCATCCTGTTTGCCGCCAGTTACTTCAAGCCGCAGAGCAAGCAGGACTGGCGAACGTTGGGCATGTTCTCGGCTTTTGTCGTCGCCCTGTTCACGGAGATGTACGGCTTTCCGCTGACCATCTATCTGCTCTCGGGCTGGTTGTCGGAGCACTTTCCGGGCATCAACTGGCTTTCCCATGACGCGGGGCATCTGCCCGAAATGATTTTCGGCTGGAAGGCCAATCCCCATTTCGGTCCTTTCCACCTCCTGTCCAGTCTCTTCATCCTCGGCGGTTTCTGGCTCCTCGCTGATGCCTGGCCAGTGCTCTATGCCGCGCAGAAAACGCAGACGCTGGCCTCGACAGGCCCCTACGCCCGAATCCGTCATCCCCAGTACGCCGCCTTCATTCTCATCATGATCGGCTTCCTGCTGCAGTGGCCGACCCTGGTCACGCTCACCCTGTTTCCGATCTTGCTTATGACTTACATCCGTCTGGCGAGACGGGAAGAAAGACAGGCACTGGACGCATTCGGCGAGGAATACCGCGACTACCTGCTCAGAACGCCCGGGTGGTGGCCAAAGTGGAGTAAGCACCCGACGAAACCTTGAAGGCCGGGTAACTATCGGGGTCGAAACAAGAAGGAGTTGCCATGACATCCCCAGCGTCCGGACACATGCACGACCCTGCCCATCATCACGCTCCGTCCTCCGCTGAGCAGGCAGCACCGGGAAGCACGACAGATCCGGTCTGCGGGATGACGGTGAAGCCGGAATCGACATTCCACAGTGAGTGGGAAGGCACGACTTACCGCTTCTGCAGCAGCAAATGCAAGATCAAATTTGATGCAGGCCCGCGTGCGTACCTGCAGCCTGAAAAGCCTGCCATCACCGATTCCGGCACCGAATACACCTGCCCGATGCATCCGGAGATCCGGCAGGTCGGCCCGGGAAACTGCCCGAAATGCGGGATGGCGCTCGAACCGGTCCTGCCTGATCTGGCGACTGAAGACGACAACAGCGAATACCGGGATTTCCGTCGGCGTTTCTGGTTCAGTTTGCCGCTTACCGTTGTGGTGGTCTTCCTGGCGATGGCAGGCCATCTGCTCAGCGGTCTGTCGCCGACCCTTCGCAGTGGCGTGGAACTGGTTCTGAGCGTACCCGTCGTTTTGTGGGCTGGCTGGCCCTTCTTTGTTCGGGGCGCGCAGTCGGTGGTCCATCGCAGTCCCAACATGTGGACGCTGATCAGCCTGGGTACGGGCGCGGCTTTCCTTTATAGCGTCGTCGCGACGCTGGCACCTGGCTTGTTTCCATTGTCATTCATGGCGCATGGCCGGATCGGCGTCTATTTTGAAGCAGCAGCCGTCATCATTTCGCTGACGCTGCTGGGCCAGATGCTGGAGCTGCATGCCCGTTCGCAGACCTCGGCGGCAATCAAGTCGTTGCTGGGCCTGGCACCGAAGACCGCACGGCGGATCCTGGCCGATGGCAGTGAAGAGGATGTTCCGCTCAACCATGTCCATGTCGGCGATCTCCTGCGCGTCCGGCCCGGCGAGAAAGTGCCGGTGGACGGCGTGGTGGTCGAAGGAAGCAGTTCGGTCGATGAGTCGATGCTGACCGGCGAACCCTTGCCGGTCAGCAAGCAGGCACCGGACAAGGTGATCGGTGCAACGATGAACACCTCCGGCAGTCTCGTTATCCGTTCGGAGAAGGTGGGCGCGCAAACCATGCTTGCACAGATCGTGCAGATGGTCGCCCAGGCCCAGCGTTCCAGGGCCCCGATGCAACGTCTGGCCGACGTGGTGGCCGGGTATTTTGTCTCCGCGGTGGTCACCGTCGCCCTCGCCAGCTTCTTTGCCTGGGGGCTGTTTGGAGGCAATCAGGGTTGGGTCTTTGGTCTCATCAGCGCCGTCTCGGTGTTGATCATTGCCTGCCCCTGCGCGCTAGGGCTGGCAACCCCGATGTCGATCATGGTGGCGACCGGCAAGGCCGCCACGCAGGGCATCCTCTTTCGGGATGCGGCTGCAATCGAGGATCTGCGCCGGATCGACACGCTGATTGTGGACAAGACCGGCACCCTGACCGAAGGACGCCCCGCGTTCGAGCGGGCCGTCGCCTTGCAAGGCAACAGTGAGAACGAGATCCTGCAGCTCGCGGCCAGTCTCGACCAAGGCAGTGAACATCCTTTGGCCGACGCGATCGTGCGTGCCGCACGTGAGCGGGGGATGAGTCTCGACAAGGTCGAGCAGTTCGAGTCGGCGAGCGGTATTGGCGTACACGGCATCATTGGAGGGCGACGCCTGGCACTCGGTAACGTGACGCTGATGGTGCAGGAGGGTATCGAGCTTGGATCCTCCACCGAACTTGCCGAACGCGCCGAGGAACTCCGCAAGAGTGGGGCCAGCGTGATCCATCTTGCCTGTGATGGGCAGCTTCTCGGTCTGCTGGCTGTTTCTGATCCGATCAAGGCAAGTACGCCGGAAGCCTTGGCGAGCCTGCGGGCGGCCGGGCTACGCGTAGTGATGGCGACCGGAGATGGTTTGACCACCGCACGCGCGGTGGGCCAGCGCCTGGGTATCGATGAGGTCTACGGAGAGGTCAAACCGGCCGACAAACTTGCACTCGTGGAAAAGCTTCAACGCGAAGGACATGTCGTGGCGATGGCCGGTGACGGCATCAACGACGCACCGGCCCTCGCCAAGGCCGATGTCGGCATCGCCATGGGAACCGGGACCGATGTGGCCATGAACAGTGCGCAGCTGACCCTCGTCAAAGGCGATCTGAGAGGCATTGCCCGGGCCCGTGCGCTGTCGGTCGCCACGGTCCGCAACATGCGGCAGAACCTGGCCTTCGCGTTTCTCTACAACGCCCTCGGAGTCCCGATTGCCGCCGGCGCCCTCTATCCGGCATATGGACTGGTTCTCTCGCCGATGATTGCCGCCCTGGCGATGAGTTTTTCGTCGGCCAGTGTGGTCGGCAATGCACTGCGCCTCAGGAAGGCGGAGACAGGCAAACAGACTTCCTGACATTTCAAGGACAGGGATGTAATGGTTGCGTCACCCCTTTGTCAGTCGCCAGATCGCACACTGAGCGTGCGAACTCACAAGGAGGCAACATCATGAAACGCAATTTGGGTGTGACACTTGCTGGCGTAGCGCTGATCCTGACCTTGGGTGCTTGTTCATCAACGCCCCCCGTTGCAGAGATCCCGGAGGCCATTTCCAGTGCTTCAACTGCGGCTGACCACCAACGTATCGCCGACTACTTTGCCAAGAAGGCCGTGAGTTACGAGACGGAAGCCAAGCAACACGAAAAAATGGCGGCCTCTTACTCTGGCCGTCCGAGAGGTGATGCGGGTTTGTGGGCGGCCCACTGCAGCAATCTGAAGACCAAGCTCAAGGAAGCGGCCCAAGAGGCCCGGGCACTGGAAAAGGGGCATCGCGACCTGGCGGAGAGTCTTGGCAAATAAGTCATTGCCGAGCCGGCGTGAGTCTCGTGCGGTTCGGCCTGGACAGGGGAACATCATGCAAGAAGCGAACGAAGACCTGAGAGCGCGTCTTCAGGCCAATCTCGACGTAGCGGCCGGACTCTGCCGTCTGGGCTTCACCTACGGTGAGCAGGTGACGACATTGACCACCGAGACGATGCAGAAGTGGGTACATCAGGCTGACCACGACCCCAAAGCGTTGTTGCAGGGAGACGTTGCGGGTTTCACCGCGGCAAGTGGCCGGATTGCGGTGGACCACTGGTCGGCACTGCTTTCGTGCACGCTGGAATTTCAGAAGGCATTCCTGG
Organism: Zoogloea sp.; assembly: GCA_009026175.1. Classification (GTDB taxonomy): domain Bacteria; phylum Pseudomonadota; class Gammaproteobacteria; order Burkholderiales; family Rhodocyclaceae; genus Zoogloea. The sequence continues at coordinate 42,966 of WBTZ01000016.1, forward strand.
CGACACTGCCTAAGCGCTAGCCGCGTAGCGGGCAGGAGAAAGCTGACAGGAATGTAATCATCGGGTCATGTCTCTGACGGCTCCAGAAGCACAAACTGGCCTTGTCGGACCCGCCCGCCGGCATCTCGAATCCTCTGGACCCCCTTTTTTGGAGAAGCTGTCATGAAACTCAATTCTTTTCTCTCGACTGCACTGATCGCCACCGTTGCAGCGCTGTCCTTTGGCGCCCAGGCTGCGGATACCGACAAGGCACCCGCCGAGCAAACCGATAAGGCCACGCCGAAGAAGGTGAAGCCCCATTCCCACATGACGGAAAAGACCGGTATCCCGGCGCCTGAGGCTACGACGGACAAGGCCGCTCCGGCCAAGGATGCAAAGCGTCACAACCACCAGCGGGACATGAAGTAAGCGCAGTCATTCAGAGGCCCCGTGAAGGGGCCTCGGTGTTTTGACCATGAAAACCCCAACCCACGATGAACACGGGAGCCGTTGTTCTTGCCGCCTTCTGGCTGAGACCGTCGGCTGCAAGCCCGAGGCCATCGCCTTTTCCTTTTGCCAGGCGGTGTTGATGAAGCGCTGGGTCGTGGAGTGCAACCACGGCTGCATGGACAAGGCGCCTGCTTCAAAACTCAGTAGCAAATGGCACGAGACCGGACCGATCGATCCGGTGAAGGCCATCCAGATCATGAACGAACAGGAGTAAGTTGCCATGCCCCTCGTTGCCGGAATTGGAAGCCTTGGGCCGGTTCAGCCGACCTCGGACGCTGGGCACAGTGGTCACACCGTTTCGGCAAGTGGCACCTCTTCCTTTGCCGGCGCTCTTTCACAGGTCATGAGCAGAACGACCAGTACGGCCCCGTCGGGGACGCCCAGTCCAGCATCCAGTACGGGGGGCGCACCGCAGAGTTCAGCACAACGCGATACACGGCCCTCTTTGGGGGATGTCTTCCAACCCCGTCACATCCCATTGGTGGGATCAGGGCACCCGAGCCATGATTTTCAGCAACTCGCCTTGGGCTTGAGGGCCTATCGTCAGCAAATCATCGCGTCCAATATCGCCAACGCCGATACCCCCGGCTACAAGGCCGTCGACATCGATTTCCAGGACGCGCTACGTAACGCCCAGGCGGCGGCGAATGTGCCTCCAGTATCCCTGACCACGACCTCAGCGGGGCACTTGCCAGGACAAAGCACCAGCACCCCGCCTCCCATCCCCCTGAAATACCATGTCCCCAGCCAAGGCAGTGTCGATGGGAACACCGTCGAAATGGATGTCGAACGGGCCAAGTTCGCGGAGAACACGCTGATGCTCAAGTTCTCAATGGATCGGGTGAGTGGGCACTTCAAACACGAAATCGAAATGCTCCAGAGCCTGAAGTGAAAAGCTAACATGAGCCGCCTGTTGCCAGAAACTTCTGGCCAGCTGCACGGGATGCTGGCCATCAGGCTTGGGTTGGCTGCGACGGTGGTTGCGCTGGTTGCCGGTGGCGTTGCTTTTTTCGTTGAAACCTACCGGGCGGAACAGGCCGCACTGGAGCAGGCCACCCGCAGCGCCCGCCATTTCGCCACGCCTGCGATGCAGGTGATCGTTAGCGCCGGCCGGCCTGACGGTCATGACGAACTGGAGCGCTTGCTGGACAAGAGTCGTTTTGTCGGGCTGCAGGTCTTTGACCGTGATGGCAGTCCGGTTTACGAGAACTGGGGGAGTAGCACCGTTTCGCTGATAGACGTGCTTCGTGCCCAAACCTTGAAACGTCCCGAGGGGCATCAGATCCACCGCACCTGGATCGAAGTGGGTTCCGAGCATCTGATCCACGTCGTTGTCCCGATCTCCGGTAGCGATGGGCGTCTTGTCGGATATGTGAGGACCGTCAGCCGGCTCGATGCGGAAACTCTCCAGGCTCAACGGGACCAGGTTCGCACGGGGGCGCTTACCGCTATTGGCGCCGTGGTGGCGACAGCGCTGGTTCTATATCCCCTGATGCTGGCTTTGCTGCGGCGCTCAACGGACTTGTCTCGTTCCTTGCTGGACTCCAACTTGTCGCTGATCCGCTCCCTGGGAAACGCCGTGGCCAAGAAGGATTCCGGTACCGATGCCCACAACTATCGGGTTACGCTCTACGCGATCGGTTTGGCTGAAGCACTGGGGGTCTCGGCGGAAGATATCTCGCACCTGGTTGCCGGTGCCTTTCTGCACGACGTGGGCAAGATCGGGATTCCCGACAGCATCCTCTTGAAGGGGGGCTCGCTGACGCCCGCCGAACTCCAGGTCATGCAGACGCATCCGGTCCTAGGTACTGAGATCGTCACCGGAAACCCCTGGTTGCACGAGGCTGCCGTGATCATCCGGCACCACCACGAACGTCTGGACGGAAAGGGTTACCCCGATGGTTTGCGCGGTGAGGAAATTCCCCTGATCGCCCGGATCTTCGCCGTCGTGGACGTGTTCGACGCGCTCACTTCCGAGCGCTCCTACAAGTCGCCGATGGGGCTCGACGAGGCCATGCAGATCATCGTGCGCGAATCCGGAAGTCACTTTGATCCGCGCATCGCGATCGCGTTCATGGATATCGCCCCTGCGCTGTACGTCACGATCACGCGGGCAGATCCGAACGAACTACGGCAACGTCTCCATGAGGCGTTGTCGCGCTACTTCAAGCTGGGTGTATTGCCGCCGGTTGTGTAGTTCACGCTAGGTGCAGGACGTGTTCGGTAGGTGCGAGTCCCGTCGAGCCTTCGGTTGGTGATACCCTGATCGACTACCTGTTCTGCCTTCCATCTGCATGTCTGAAACTACCCGTCTCTTGATTGATCGCTGGAAGCAAGACCCGAATGGAACCTACCAGTCCTGGTTCTTGTGGCCCGAACGACTGAAGAACTTCCGCTCGATCCGGCGTGGAATCGGCCAGGTTATCAAGGAGATCGACGAAGGCAACTTCGGCAATGTCTATCAAGGATCTTCTCTCCAAACGGTCGTGGCCTCGATTGCCGAGCAGCGTCAGATCTTCAAGGGGGCCGACCATGCGTTCCTGTGGAAGCCCAAACTGAGGATTCCGGATATCTACGAAGATCGGGACAATCAACGTGCCTTTGGACGGTTGCTGCATGCGTGTGATTGCTGCACCAAGGAGGCCGACGTGCTCCAAGCGATCCGCACGCTCGAAGCCAAGGGCATCAAGGGCCTGGGGCCAGCCGCGGCCAACCTGCTTTACTTCATTCATCCCACGATCGTCGTCCCGTTCAATACGGCCATCGTTAAAGGCTACAACGCCCTGACCGGCGCTGCGGTCAAGCTCGGGCGCTGGGATCATTACCTCGCGATGCGGCAGGGGCTCATCGAGTTTAACCAGCGCCACCGGGATCTTCTGTCCAATGATCTGGGTGCCGTGGCCGGGCTTATGTTCGACCTGGGCATGGAGCGCTACCCTTTGCCACCCGCCGAGGGGGATGTCAAAGCAACCGATGCCTGGGCCAAGGATCTGGCCGCAGTCCGGGAGGAAACCGCCGCCTTTGCCAAGCAACTTGACAAGAATCGGGTCTCCGACGAGGGACACACCGAAGTGCAAGGGTGGCTGAGAGACCTGGGGCTGGCCCTGGGGTTCTCGGTGTGGATTGCCAGCAACGACCAGAGCCGACCCTATGGCGGAGGAGGGCGCCTTGCCGATGGGTGTCTCACCGTCTTACCCCCGGCTCTGCAAAGCGAAGGGGCTGACGCGGTGCGGCTCATTGATGTGATCTGGCTGGAACGGGAATCCGGCGCAGTGGTGGCGGCATTCGAGGTCGAACATACGACCTCGATCTACTCCGGCATCGTTCGGCTGCTGGATCTGGCCTTGTCCGGTGGTGCGGCCCAGCGCCATCATCTATTCCTCGTCGCCCCCGATGAACGAGAGGCTGATGTCCGGCAGCAGGTGCTGAGGCCGGCCTTCTCACAAGTGAGGGAACTCAACATCCGCTATCTGCCGTATGGGGAGCTACGACAGCACCGGGAAGCCATCGCCCGTTTCGGGGCTGGTATCAAGCCTGTGGAGGCGATCGCCAGAATGTTCTGAATTCGCGTCGATACGCGCACATGTTCGTAATCACCAACGAATCCCGTGAGCCCCCAAGCCGCTTCAGCGAACATTGGGGGCTCCGCTATACCTCATGTACGAACGGGACAACTAGCTGCCGTCACCATGTCGTAGTAGCGAGTCAAGCCGCATGACCTCATCGCCATGCATGATGATCTTCCGGCCATCCTTGGTTTCCATGACGGTTTCTTTCTTCATGCGAGTCGCACGGCCATACTTGTCTTCCATGGCCATTTTTCCGTCCTTGAAGATATAGACCGTCGAGCCATCCTTCAGCTCGATGACCTCTCTTGCCGCGGCACGCGCCTCATCAGAAGCGAATGCGCCCGTTGTACCCAGGATGCTCAGCGCGGCCACGACCAGCATTTTCTTCAGCATTTCTCTCTCCTTCAGGTTGTGTGCAGGTGGTCCTGCACTTGTATGATGGACGGTGGCTCCTTACGGGAGCCAAACCGCCCGATGACAGTTTTGTCAGCGGCTCGTTATGTTGTCGAGCCACCTTGCTGCCGAATAAAACGCACCAGCTGACAGTCGCAACTGAATGCCAGGACTTGAGGCAGAGGCGCGAATTACGTTAGAGACGGATCCACAAGTGACTTTCGTCGAAGCTACTTGCCCTTGGTCGCTTCGTAGAGGCCGTGTCCGCCCACACCTTCTTCGTGGTTGTCCTTATCCCGGTCCAAGGTTTTTTCGGCTTCGCGCTTTCTGGCCTGGCTTTCCTTTGTCGCCGGCGGCATCTTCTTGACTTCGTGGATGGCGTGGCCACCAACCCCCTCCAAGTGGTTGTCCTTCTCCCGGTCCCAGTTCTTCTGCAGATCGCGCTCCTTCTTCACATCAGCAGCCGTGGGCTTGCCTTGCTTTTGCAGTTCGTTGAGGGTGTGTCCGCCAACGCCTTCAACGTGATTGTCCTTGTCGTTGATATCTGCATGGGCAGCGCCGGCAGTGAGCAGCAGCGCGGCAAATATGGTGGAAATGAGTTTCATGATTTTCTCCTTTGGTTCGGTCATGAGTGAGCCTGCAGTTGAAGCATGCGCTACCGACCCTTACGAGACCCGAACATGGGGGTGACAATTGCGTCACCTGCATGTCAGGAACAGGAGCCTCGTCCAGACTTCCAGAGGATGGTCGCTCCCACCACCGTCCCGATCACAAAGTGAAAAAAGGGCTCCGACGCCGTTGACCTTCCCATGATGGCAAGGTCTAGCCTGCTCCTGTCACCTCAACAGGAGTTGCATCATGAGTTCTTCCACTGTCACGCTGCCCCGCCAGGCGCTATCGATCGGTATTGAGGGCATGACCTGCAGCAGTTGCGCTGCCCGCGTAGAAAAAGTGCTGGGTCGCCTACCCGGCATTTCCAAGGCCACGGTCAGTTTCTCCACCGAATCGGCGCTGCTGGAGTCCGATTCCGTCGTTGACCTGACGACCGTACGACAGGCGATCGAGAAGGCGGGCTTCCATGTCCCTGAGGAAAACCGGGTACTGGCGATCACAGGGATGACCTGCAGCAGCTGCGCCGCGCGAGTGAAGAAGGCCCTGAGCAGCATTCCCGGAGTTGTGAGCGCCACCGTCAACCTCGCCACCGAACAGGCGCATGTCACGCTGACCCGCGGGGTACCTGTCGCTGTCATGATCGAGGCCGTCCAGAAGGCAGGCTACGACGCGGCATGGGTGACGGAAGATTCTCGGGGCGAAACCCCATCCGTTCGTCAAGGTGCCGAATGGTGGCCGGTCGCGGTTGCGGCGACCCTGTCCCTTCCCCTCGTCATTCCGATGCTGGCTGATCTTTTCGGTGTGCACTGGATGCTGCCCGGTTGGGTCCAGTTGTTGTTGGCGACTCCTGTTCAATTCTGGCTGGGGCTGCGTTTCTACCGTGCAGGCTGGAAGGCACTACGTGCCGGTAGTGGGAACATGGATCTCCTGGTGGCCCTTGGAACAACTGCAGCCTACGGACTCAGCGCCTACCTGCTGGCAAAGCCGACCCGCGGTGAAATGCCTCATCTGTACTTTGAAGCTTCAGCCGTGGTGATCACGCTGGTATTGCTGGGCAAGTGGCTTGAAGCCAGGGCCAAGCGGCAAACCACCGAGGCGATCCGTGCGCTCCAGGCCCTGCGACCCGCCGTTGCCCGCATTCGTACTAGTGACGGCGATCAGGAGATCACCATCGATGCGGTCCGCGTGGGCGACGTGGTTGTCGTGAAGCCCGGTGAGCGGGTCCCAGTGGATGGTCAGATCATGCAAGGAGAAAGCCACTTGGACGAATCCATGTTGACCGGTGAAAGCCTGCCGGTCCCCAGGCAGCCGGGAGATCGCGTCAGCGGTGGTGCGATCAATGCCGACGGCTTGCTGCTGGTGCGGACAACGGCCATCGGCACGGAAACGACTTTGGCCCGGATCATCCGGTTGGTCGAGAGTGCCCAGTCTGCCAAGGCGCCCATTCAGCGCCTGGTGGACCGGGTGAGTGCGGTATTTGTCCCGGTGGTCATGCTCATCGCCCTGCTGACCTTTGGTGGATGGTGGGCTTACGGCGGTGATGTCGAGACAGCGATCATCAACGCCGTCGCGGTGCTCGTGATTGCCTGTCCGTGCGCATTGGGGCTTGCCACGCCCACGGCGATCATGGCGGGTACGGGGGTTGCCGCTCGACACGGCATTCTGGTGAAGGATGCGGAGGCGCTGGAAGTGGCGCACAAGGTGACGGCGGTCGTCTTCGACAAGACCGGCACCCTGACGGAAGGCAAGCCCCAGGTCGTGGCCTTTGAAGCCGTTGGCGGCGATACTCAGGAGCTCCTCAGCCTCGCGGCCAGTCTTCAATTGGGTAGCGAGCATCCCTTGGCGCGGGCCGTGAGCCATGCTGCCCAGGACGCCGGACTGAGCCCGATCAGTGCCCGGTTCGTTCAGGCTTTACCCGGACGCGGGCTTGCCGGCGAAATTGATGGCACACGCTACGTGCTGGGCAATGCCCGATTGATGCAGGAACACGGCTTCACGATGACCCCTCTCGCTGACACCGCAATGCGCCTCCAAGCCGAAGGGCGGACCGTCTCCTGGTTAGCATCGGAAGGTGCCCAAGCGGTGCTGGGCTTGATCGCCTTTGGCGACCGGCTGAAGCCAGAGGCGCTGGCCAGTATCGACCGCCTCAAGCAGATGGGCATCAGAACCGCGCTGATTACGGGCGATAGTCGGGGCGCTGCGCATGGAGTGGCAACCGAGCTTGAAATCGATCAGTGAGGTGCCCTACGTTTTCCGCCTTCCAACCGGTCGCCCTTATGCTGCCTTTTCTTGCTGATTCTGTCGTTCGATCCAGTTCTGCAAGAACGTGGTCGGGGACAGGTATCCCAGGGTGGAGTGGCG
>WBTZ01000211.1 GCA_009026175.1 Zoogloea sp.
TGTAGGGGGCGTGGGGGCGTGTAGGGGCGGATTCATCCGCCCACGGACTTCGATCAGGCACCTGCGGGCGGCTGAAGCCGCCCCTGCATCCTCTCCGCGGGAAACAAGTTCACCCCACAGGGAAGTGGGTTTCGCCCTGCGCTGAACTCACTGGATCTGGAAGGAAGCCAGTTGGGCTCGGAAGGGAAGTTGAGCTGGGTTCGGCGCTGAACATGTTCATCTCCGAGCCCGGTGAGCTCTGCCCGGAGCCCAGTCAGCGGGTATCCGGGCAGAACCGGTTCAAGCGGGATGGGAACAAGTTCAGCCTGGAGGGAAACCCGCTTCCCTCCGGGCTCAACCCAGGTCCTGCCCCGGCCGGTGGATCAGGTGGATTCTCCGGCCGCAGCCGCCCGGCGGCGGCCCTGCCCCGCGAAGCGCACCGCTGCCTGGTTGCGCAGCTCATCCAGCGCCGTGCCCTTGCCGGCCAGCTTGGCGAAGCGGTAGCCCTCCAGCGCTGCGCTGTAGATGTCGCTGCCAAGGGCCATCTCGGTGTCCTCCCCGCGCTGGGCCAGCGCAACGAGGCGGGTGATGATGGGGCGCAACTGGTCCAGGGCCGCGATGTCCGCCGCAAACTCGTCCAGTTCGAAGCTGCCCGGCATGATGTCGGGAGACTGGGCGACCACATCGTAGGCCTTGCGCGCAAACATCTCGGACTTCGGACCCATCTTGTTCAACTCCCGGCGCTGGTCCGCCGACAGGGACACCAGGCCCGACAGGTTCTTCTCCAGTACCGCCAGCGCGCTGTGCACCTGGTCGATCTGCTCGGTGGAAAGTGACAGGGAAACCACGTTCTGGGACATTGTCTCGCTCCTTGTAAATGGCATATAAAAATGACATCGGCACTGCTCGGTTCGGCAAGGATTGTGGAAGCAGGGCAGCGGATATGTCAAAGGTATATATGGAGACAAGGGTTTCGGCGAGGCGCCCGTCCGGGTCGGCAGTCTGCATAATGCCGGGCAGCTGTGCGGCAGGCCCCTGGGGCCGGCCGCCGAACCCTTCACCCGCCGAGCGAGCCTCCCTCCATGCGCCTCCCTGCCCTGCTCCTGTCCGCCCCCCTGCTCCTCGCCACGCCGGCCCTGCGGGCCGCCGACCTGCCCCAGGCGCGCTTCTCCCACGGCGACTGGGAGCTGGCCTGCGACAACACCCGTACCTGCCGCGCCGCCGGTTACAGCGCAGACGGTGTCGAACTCAGCATCTCCGTGCTGTTCACCCGCCAGGCCGGACCGGATCAGCCGGTCACCGGCCAGGTGAAGATCGGCCGCTACGGCGACAACCCGGTGGTGGACAAGCTCCCCAAGCGCTTCCGCCTGAATCTGCAGATCAACGGCAAGGCCCAGGGCTCGGTGGCTTTCGACAACGACAACCTGCTGGGCAGCCTCGACGCCACGCAGGTCAATGCCCTGCTGGCCGCCCTGACCCGCAAGAGCAGTCTCGAGTTCGTGCGCAACGGCGACAGCTGGGCGCTGTCCGACAGCGGCGCCGCCGCCGTCCTGCTCAAGATGGACGAATTCCAGGGCCGCCTCGGCACGCCCGGCGCGATCATCCGGCGCGGCAAGCAGCCGGAGAGCGGCGTGCTCCCCATGCTGCCCGGCCTCAGCGTCAAGCCCGGCCCCCTCGCCCCCGCCAGGGCTGGCGACAAGACCTGGGTCAAGCAGCAAGGCCCGGCCCTCCTCAAGGCCCTGCGCGCCACCCTCAGGAGCGAAGAGACCGACTACTGCCCCGACCTGACCGAGCCCGATCCGTCCTCCCAGGAGGCGCCCACGGCCACCCGCCTCACCGACACCCGCCTGCTCGTCGCCACCCGCTGCTGGAGCGGCGCCTACAACGTCGGCTACGGCCACTGGATCGTCAACCAGGCCCCGCCCTACCAGCCCGTGCTGGTCACCACCAGCGGCTCGGAGTATCAGGCCGGAACCATCACGGCAGCCCACAAGGGCCGCGGCCTGGGCGACTGCTGGTCGTCGGACGAATGGCAGTGGGACGGCAAGGGCTTCGTGCTGACCCACTCGACCACGACAGGCATGTGCCGCCTCATCGCCCCTGGCGGCGCCTGGGATCTGCCGACCCGGGTGGGGCTGGGGGGCGGGGAATGACAGCCGGGAGCGGATTCCCTGCATGCACGGGTCATCCCCATCGGCCCGGCAATCAGTCTGCTTATGGGTGAATAGAAAACTTTGCACGCGGCGGAGGGCCGGGACGCCTAGAATTGCACCTGTCTCCTCCACCCTCCTCCTTTGGTGTGGATTAAGCCCGAGCCTTTGCAGGCCCGGGCTTTTTTTTGTGCCTGAGAGGCTTGCGGATGCCCGGAATGGGGTCTTCCCATAAGGTAAATTTCGTGGATTTTTGTACGAAATACTCTTATAGTTCGGGCCGTTACGGAGGAGTTGCGGGGGTCAGCCAGTGACTAAAGATGACTACAAACACGGCGGCCCTTCGCGTTGAGCGGGCCTAGGAACTGCCCGGGCACAATCTGGGCAGTTCCTAGTATTTTTGAGGGGCTCGACTCGATGTCCGGTGGTTGTGGCAGGAGATGAACGCAGGTTTTCCCGGATGAGTTGCACATGAAAAAAGGCTCCAGTCGGAGCCTTTTTTCATTTCTGCTTTTCAGAAGCCAGAGTCTGTAGGATCCGATTTCAACTTAGATCCGCAACTTCAAACATCAATACGTTAGAAACCTAAGATCGGACAGTCTCGATCGTTTTGTCCCAAGTTTTTAGATTTCCCTAGTGGGCAGCGAAACGTTCAGAGTCGCCAAAAAATCCGCCAGTGCCTCACTGCGAGCGTAAAAAATTTTCCCACACTTCTCCAGGCCCTGGCCAGAGGCAGGAGCGATTCCCTGCTCGGATAGCAGCGAGTTGACTTTCCTGGACGTGGTCTTCAGGGCTTCCGCGATCTGAGTGGCAAACACGTATGAGTTCTTGAATCGCTCAAACTCCAAGCGACTGACTCGTGCCCCGCAGCCCCGAAGGGCACGGAGCTTTTCTGCCGGAATGAACTCGTTCCTGACAAGCCAGTACGCAACCTCCTGTTTCAGGCCCAGTAACTTGGCTACCTGCGGCACGCTCAGCCAGTTCGACAGCTGAGGATTGCGACGCTGTCGCCAGATCTTGAGCGACGGGCTGTCAAAGATCCACCGTGCCAGCCCGACAGCACTATCCAGCAGGCCGACAAGCACGATTTCACCATCGCGCACCGACTCTATCAGGTCGACGATCTCATTCTCGCTCCATGCCCAATATTTTAAGACATGAAACAGCGACACCTGTGACTCATCGGGAATAGCCAAAACGGGTAGTCCGTCGCCGATTGCCAGGTAGCGCTCGACATCCTGACGACTTATTCGCCATGGCGGAAAGCCAGACTCGCTCAAAGGACGATATGCGGAAGGGAACAGAAGCCTGAGTAGTTCTCTCATTCGGATCTTGCCTAGCCCGAGGTATTCCATCGCGGTAGCCAAGTCGACTTCGGATAGATCGGCATGGGTGAGCTCATCGACTTGCTCCTTACGGATCAGCAGAAAGCGCCGGCCTGTGGAGCTGTAGGATTCATGGCCATCGATCACTCCCTCAGAGACGAGCCGCCGAATACGCGCTACTCGCACGCCTAAGCGTTCGGCAGCTACGTTGGCTGAAATCCAATGGACGCGATGCAGTAACTGTGCGGCCAGCCTGCGATTCCGAAGCGCCAAGCCTCCACGCCAGTTTTCTACCAACCACTGCTCGAAGGCATACCGCATGGCACTGAACTCGGGCTCCTTTAATCCCTTGTATAGATAGCTGTAGGCCCTTTGGAACAGCTTGGGTAGTCCAACCTTTTTGCCGGCTGATTGCTCCTGGATCTCCGAGAAACGCATATGAAATGCCGCCGGCCAGCCAGACAAGATCGCTGCCGCAACCGACGTTACTGGCCACGAGACTTCCATCCGACCCACGTTGCTCAATTTCAGCGACTTGGATACCCCCGCAGGATCAAGGTGCATGCCGAGATATCGGATCAAGCGCTGGGTCTGATCCACATTGAGATCACGCAGTGGCTCAGGCATGTCAGTCGCACCCCGCCCTGTCAACTTCTGCGACAGAACCTGAGACAACTGTGTGACTTCGGCTGGCGCCGGGTGGGATGGCTCCGCACGTAGGTCTGCACCACAGCCACATCGAACGACCTGTGATCTGCGCCAGGACACTGGCTCATGGCACGATGAACACCGATCAACCATCCACACCCCGTGCTGGGCGCAGACATCATAAAAATACAGCTCCCACTCTGCGCGCCAGGATGGCTCCTCTGTGAGGCATAAAGGACAGAAGCGCGAGTAACGCATATTCCATACACGCGAGGTCTTCTGCCTCAGGGTAGAAATGTTCTGCACCCAGGCAAGCAGCGCTGGATCCAGGCCGCGCTCTGGCAGCAAATGACTACGCAGCAGTACTTCCACATCGTATGCCACACCAAGATCCGGCAGATCGGAATGCTCCAGCCAGTTTGCTTCGGCTAAGCGCAACAAGTATCCGTTGGGCCCTTCGGTGCGATAGGGTGCCAACTTGATCAACAGCCCGTCCGTCATTTGCCGGCCTTGACGACGTTCAGGCTGATCCGCCTGGCTAGAGCCGAGCCCACCGGATCATGGCGGGTGTGCAGATAGAACACTTCTCCGCCGCGATCCAACGACCTGAGATAGGATTCCGGATGAAATGGATTGAGCCTGTCCGGAACTTCACGCCATACGCGGTCGCGAAATCCTTGGGCCAATACATCAAGGGTAACCTCCTTGAGCCCAAGGTTGGCCGCAACACTGATGGCACCTTCTAGTATCTTCCGAACGTAATCCATCAGGCCATGGCTGGCTATGAGCATTCTCCGCGCCATATTTGACTCGTAGATCGGCGTCTCGAACGGTACAGGAAGATATTCCTGAAGCAACTTCAGAATGCCGCGGAATTCGGCAAAGTCCTCAGTAGTTGCCCCATCGAACGGAGACAGCGCGAACCTGGTGGAGAAGCGCCTTGCCAACTGCTCGTTCGCATCCACCACGGACTGTGCTTCCGGCAGGCCGCAAGCCACTACAGCAATGTTCGTCAGGCTGATCAAGTTCTTGAGCCAGTCAGTGACATCCCGAAAGTGTGTAATGGTCGGGGCGTAGAACAAATGATGAAACTCATCCAGGATCAGGAGTTCCACACCGCAGCGTTCGAAAAGCTCGTGAATCAAGACAGTCTTTTGTGGACCACTGCCCCGGTAGGCTTTCGGGTACCCGAGTGCGATTAGAATCGCCTCTCCCAGACTCTTGGCGGTCGGCGACGAAGGAACCGTCACCACCAGCACTGGTATCTTGGTGCTCCCCAGCGTTGATTCTCGTTGAAAACGGCTGGCGTACGATGAGACCAGCACCGTCTTGCCCGCGCCTGCGGGCCCCGTAATCAACACGCCACCTCCGCAGCCCTTGACCTGCCGGGCATGGTGAAGCTCTGCCATCTTGTACAGGCCAGTATTGAAGCGTCGGTGCTGAATCGGGTCGGAGATTAGCCGGAACCCATGTAATGCCTCGTTTTCGCTACCCGCCTGAGGAGTGATCATATGAATCAGATCAATCGGCTTCATGCTGTGCTCCTTGTCCGAACACAGTTAATGTAGGCAGAACGTCATCGAGGCCCGCCGGAAGACTCTCAGGTCGCTCAGGAGTCAGTTCTTTAATTGGCTTTCGGGCCTTGGCTAACGGATCCTTGTTGTTCAGAACAGCCTCGCTGTCTTGCATGAGCAAGCCGCCGGCGTTCTTTCGCACAGCCATTTTCTTGTTCTTGATCGCTTGCTCGATGATTGCTTCCAGTTCTGCACGAACCTCGAGCATCTGAGCGGAAGACGCGTTTTCGCCGAACTGCTGCTTTGCCCGCTCCCGTACCAGGCGATGTACCTCTCTGGGAAGATTGTTTGCGTAGGCCGGATCCACACAAGGAACCTCCAGATACTCCTTAGTCATGGGGTCGAAGACATGGATGAAGTTGATCGAATGCTCATAGAACTTCAGATCAACAACCATGTTCTGGCCAGATTGGCGCCGCAGCTCTTGCAGCTGACGACTGTTGTAATGCTGCCCCTCGAGCTCAATGCCGTAATGGAAAAGTGTACGTTTGGCCGGAATGCCACTGATCACTTCAAGTTGTTTAGGATAAAGTGGCAACTCGATGGAGCGTCGCCCTGCCAGCTCTGACCACTTGGCGAGCGGGGTTGAGCCTATTCCTCGATGTGGGCGCACCAAGTAGATGTCGACGATCCATTTGGTGATCAAGTGAACAAGGTCGGTGAGCGTGATCGCGGCAAGGTTCTCAGCGGGATAGTCCCCGCGCTCGACGACATTGGAGAACGTAGTGCCAGGCAGCCGATGGATCAGGCCTTGATTCATCGTCCTGAAGAACCGCTCAATGCTGCCTTTGTGCTCTGGCGTACGGGCGCCACAAAAGAGCATCTGGATACCCATCTCCTGACAGGCTTTCTGTAATCCAGAAGCGTGAAGGTCCATGCCGTTGTCGATTGCAATAAGATCAGGAATGCCTTGTGCCGGCCACGCGCCTTTGATGTCCGGGTGAGGTGCCCTACGTTTTCCGCCTTCCAACCGGTCGCCCTTATGCTGCCTTTTCTTGCTGATTCTGTCGTTCGATCCAGTTCTGCAAGAACGTGGTCGGGGACAGGTATCCCAGGGTGGAGTGGC
>WBTZ01000017.1 GCA_009026175.1 Zoogloea sp.
CGGGTGGGCGGAAGGGGGGTGTCGGGCTTGGGCAGGATGACTTCAGGGCTGATCTCCACCCGCGCCGTGAAGGTGTTGGGGCTCACCTGGAAGAGCTGGCCGTCGAACACCGAGAAGTCGAAGGTCTGGGTGCGGGTGGCGGCGCCAGGCACCAGCACCAGCTTGCCGGCGGCGAGGTCGGCGATGCTGATGACCTGCCCCGGCACCACGGGCACGCCATCGAGCAGCAGGCGGGCGTCGGGGGGCAGGGTGTCGATGCGCACCGCCGCCATCGGGTCCTGGTCGGGGTCGGCATAGCCGAAGTCGGCCGGGCTCACGGGCAGGCTCTGCCCGTCCTTCAGGGTGACGGTCTTGTCGGTCCCGGTGGGCGGGTCATTCACAGGTGTGACCGTGAGGGTGACGGTGGCAGTGGAGACGTCGCCGTCGGCATCGGTGATGGTGTAGGTGAAGCTGTCGGGGCCATGGTAGTCCGGGGCAGGGGTGTAGACGAAGCTGCCGTCCGGGTTGACCACCACGCTGCCATGGGCCGGGTTGGAGGCCTTGGCCCAGACGTTGCCGCCATCGCCGGACGGGGTGTCGTTGCCGGTGAGGGTGCCCGACAGGGGCGTGTCCTCAGGGGTTTCCAGGACGTCGTCCACGGCGATGGGGACGTCATTGACGGGGGTGATCTGGATGGTCACGGTGGCGGTGTCGGTGCCGCCGTGGCCGTCGCTGATGGTGTAGGTGATCACCGCCGTGCCATGGAAGTTGGGGGCGGGGACGAAGTCCAGGGTGCCATCCGGATTGATGGTGACCGTACCGTGCGCAGGCAGGGTCGTGGCCGAGGTGACGGTGAGCGGGTCGTTCTCCGGGTCGGAGTCGTTGGAGAGCACCGTGATGCCCCGCAGTGGAGTGTCTTCCGGGGTGGTGAAGACGCCGTCGTCCACGGCGACGGGGGGATCGTTCTGGCCGTTGATGGTGATGGTCAGGTTCGTCGTCGCGGTGTCGCCATCCTTGTCGGTGATGGTGTAGGTGAACACCTCGGTCAGGGTGTCGCCGGCGCGCATCGCCGCGACCATGGGGTGAGTGTTGTTGAGGCTGTAGGTGTAGCTGCCGTCGGCGGTCAGGGTCAGGCTGCCGTAGGCACCGGCCAGGGGGGCTCCGATGGTGCCCGGGGTGGCGCCAAAGCTGACCTGGGTGACCGGACCGGGGACGACGTCGGCACCGAGGCGGTCGGCGGCGTCGCCGGCGGAGCCCGTTGCAAAGACATTGCCGGTGGTCGTGGTGGGGGCATCGGTGATGCCCTCGTTCACGTTGTTGGTGTCGGCGTTGGCGGTGGGGTGGTCATCGACGATGCGCACCGTGAGCGTCCCGCTGGCGCTGGCTCCGCCGGCGTCGTTGATCTCCAGTGCCAGGACGTCGGTGCTCTCGTCCACGCCCGGCGTGGTCTGGTCCTGAGACAGGGTGTAGGTGTAGGTCAGGGTGCCCGAGGTGGGGATGCCGCCCAGGCTGCTGCCGGTGGTGAAGCCGGTCAGGGTGAGGGCGCCCTTGCTGGTGGTGATGGTGATGGGCGTGGTGCCCAGGGTGTTGATCTGTGCCAGCGTGACCAGGGTGCCTTCGATGCGGACACTGGCGAGGCCGTCGTCGGCCGTGAGGGCGATGCTGCCTGGGCTGGTTTCGCTGGTGTCGGCGACGGTGGTGAGGCCGGCCTCGAACACCGTGGCCTCGCCGGTGGCACCGCCATTGCCATCCACGGGGGTGATCGATGGGCCGCCGTCTGTGACGCCATCGATGGTGATGGTGAGTTGGGCGACATCGGTGAGGGCATCCGGGTCGGCCAGGGTGTAGCTGAAGACCTCGGTCAGGGTGTCGCCGGTCTTGAGGGCGTTGACGGCCGGGTTGGCGTTGTCGAGGGTGTAGGTATAGCTGCCGTCGGCGCCGATGCGCAGGCTGCCGTAGAGGCCGGTGACCACGGTGCCGTCTGTGCCGGTGGTGCCGGCGGCGATTGAGGTCATCGCGCCGCCGCCGGCCTCGGTACCAGCTCGGATGCCGGTGATGCTCAGCTCGGCGTTGGTGTTGTCCAGATCGCTGTCCTGCCCTGGGGTGCCCGGCTTGATGTTGCCGCCGACGGAGCTGTTGCCCTCGGTGATGCTGTTGACGTCATCCACTGCGACCGGGGTGTCGGGGACGGTCACCACGTTGAGGGTGGTGGTCAGGATGTTGGAGAACTGGGTGCCGTTGCTGGCAGCGTCGCTGTTGGCGTCCTGCACCTGCCAGCTGATGGTGCGCGGCGTGGTGGAGGGGTTCTCGCTGGCGTTGCTGTAGCGGACGGTTTCGAGGGCGGCGAGCACGTTGGCCAGGTCGGTGGCCGCGCCGGTGAGGGTCAGGGTGCCGGTGCCCGCGTTGTAGCTTTGAGCCCATCCGGCGGGCAGGGTGCCGGCGGCGAGGGTGTCGCCGCTGCCCAGGCCCGCGCTGATCCGCACCGTGGCGGAGACCATCTGGGTGTCGTCCACGTCCGTGAGGGTCCAGCCGGAGGGCTCAAGGAGCAGGGCAGGGTCGTTCTCGGTGAAGGTCCGGGTCGAGCCCGCGCCCCCCAGCGCCGGGGTGTCATTGACGGGCACGATGTTGATGAGCCGCGTTGTTGTCGCGGTGCCGGTGCCCGCGCCGCTGGAGCCGTTGTCGGTGAGGCTGTAGGTGACGGTACGGCTGCGGTTGGCAGGGGTGTCGTTGTTGTTGGGGTCTTCGCTGGTGCTCAGGTAGGTGAGGCTGCGCAGGACGCTCTGGTAGTTGGCTGTGGTGTCGCTGCCGGACAGCGTGATGACGCCGGTGACGGCGTTGTAGTTGGCGGTGATGGCCGTGCCGGTGGTGTCCACGGCGAGCACGTCGCCCGGCAGGAAGCCGCTGCTCAGGCTGATCGTGGCACCGCTCATCTGGGTGTCGTCGGCGTCGCTCAGGGTGATGGCGTTGTCGACGCTCAGGGCCGGCTCGTTCTCGGTGTAGAGCTTGGCCGCCCCGGCGGACAGCACGGGGTTGTCCACGATCTGGTTGATGTTGATGATGATGCTGGTGCTGCCCGACAGCTGGCCGCCGCTGCCCTGGTCCTGCCCGCTGCCTGCGCTGCCGCCGCCGCTGACGTTGGGGTTCTGGTCGTTGATGGTATAGGCGAGGGTCACGGAGGCCGGCGGGGCGTCGCTGCTGTTGCGGTAGGTGACGGCCTGCAGAACGCTGTCGGCCACGGATGCCGTGGCGCTGCTGTTGAAGGTGATGGTCAGGGTGCCGCCGGTGTTGGTGAAGCTGCCCACCACCGTGCTGCCGTTGCGGATGTTGGCGCCACTGAAGTTGATGCCGGTGGAGCCACTGCCGGTGACGCCGAAGACGTCCTGGGCGTTGGCGCCGCCCTGACGTTCGATGCGCAGCACGGCGCCGTTCCAGCTGGGGTAGATGTCCAGCTCGGGGTCGACCAGGGTGGCATTGGCGTCCACCACGATGGCTGCGCCGCCTTCGCTGTAGGTGCTGGCCGAGGTGGCATCGAGGCCGGCGATGCTGGGGGCCTCGTTCTGGTCGGTGGTGATCAGGGTGAAGGTGTTGGTGACGGAGGTGGGGCCGCTGACGCCGGAGGGGAGCTGCGTGCCGCCGTTGTTGCCGTCATCCACCGTCACGCGGAAGGTGATGGCGCCGTTGACGTTGGTGTCGGTGGGCAGGTAGGTGACGGTGGCCAGCGCTGCCAGCAGGTCGGCACGGCTGCCGGTGAGGACGACGTTGCCGGTGCTGCTGGTGACGCTGAGGCCGGTGGTGGTGCCAACCTGGATGGTGCCGTAGTTGGCGGCGCTCAGTTGGGCATTGAGGGTGACGGTGTAGTTGTCGACGCCCGCCTCGAAGCCCGCAACGGCGTTGCTGATGTCGGCCGCGTCGTTGAAGCTGATGGTGTTGCCCGCGCCGATGAACTCGAAGCTGCCATCGGTGATGAACTTGGTGCCGCTGGGCATGGTCAGGGTCGGTGCGTCGTTGACCGGGCGGATGGCGATGGCGATGGCCGCACTGTCGCTGCCTGTGCCGCCGCCGTCGATGCCGGTGTTGCCGCCGTCGTCCACCGTGAGGCTGAGGGTGTCGTCGCCGTTGTAGTGGGTGGCGCTCTGGTAGTAGAGGCTGGCCAGGGCGGCATTGAGGTCGGTGGCGGAGCCCCGCAGGGTGACAGTGTTGGTGCCGACGGCGCCGGCGGTCACGGTGAGGCCGGCGGGGGTGGTCGAGCCCGTGCTGCCGAAGTAGATGTGGCTGCCCGTGCCGGCTGTCAAGGTGATGGTGTTGGTGGTGCTGGAGAAGGCGTCCGGGTCGGAGAACGAGAAGCCGGTGATCTGGCTGCGGACATCTTCATTGACGGTCTGGTTGGGCGTCGGGTTGGTGATGGCGGGCGGGTCGTTGGTGTCGGAGGCGGCAACGGAGAAGACCACGCTGGCCACATTGTTGGTGGCGTCGATGGGGGTGCCGTCGGCATTGGTGCTGCCCCCGTTGGCGCCGGCGGTGAGGGCGCCGGAGGCGTCCCGCAGGCGGTCATCCACCGAGATCTTGATCTTGAGGTTGGCCAGGTCCGGGTCGGAGCCGTCGGTGGCGGCGCGCAACTGGTCGAGGGCCGCCTGCACGTCGGCCAGGCTGCCCTGGAAGACGACGATGTTGTCGCCTGCGGCGTTGGTGACGATGACGCCGGCAGGCAGGGCGCCGCTGAAGCTCAGCACGCCCGCGGCGAAGGGGGCGTCGGCTGCGGTGAGGAACTCGGCCGTGACCTGCACGAAGTCCTGCTCGCCCGCGCCGATGCCGCCAGCCACGTCCAGGTCGGCCAGGGTGATGGCCGGCAGGGCGACCGGCGTGAGCGCCGAATTGATCACCAGGCTCGAGCCCGCGGCGGTGATGGTGGGCTTGTCGTTGGCTGGGTCCAGTTCGATGTTGTAGCGGGACGGCGCCGGGGTACTGCCCTGCGGCACCGAGGTGCTGTCGTTGGAGACGAAGTCGCCGTCGCTGACCACGTAGTCGAAGAAGTCTGTGGAGGTCTCGCTGCCGTTGTGCCGGTAGGTGATCCGGCCGCTGTCGAGGTCGGCCTGGGTGAACACCGAGCCGACGGAGAGGACCGCGCCGCTCAGCAGCAGGTTGCCGTTGGCCGGTGCGGTGGTGACCCGGTACTGACGCTGTTCGGTGGAGTTGTCGGTGTCGCCATAGACCAGGTGGGCGACGTTGTCCGCGGGCAGGCTGGGCGCGCCGGCGCCGATGATGCCGTTGGTGTTGGCGTAGCCGAGGGCGCCGCCGATGGTGGCGGTTGCACCTTCGGTGATGGGGCCGGCTTCGCTGCTGATCAGCTGGGATTTGTGCTGGTACTGGGGGGCGTCGTTGATCGGGGTGAGGGTGATCGGGACGATCAGCTCGGTGCCGGTGCTGGTGTGGTTGGTGGCGGTGGCCGTACCTGCGGTAATGCCCTGGTCGTCGATCGGGATGAGCCGGAAGCTGTCGCTGAAGTTCTCGCTGCTGTCGTGGGTGTAGACCAGCTTGCCGGCGTTCAGCTCGGCTGCCATGACATAGTCACCCACGCCAATGGCCACTCCGTTGAGGGTGAGGCTGCCGTGGCTGACATTGCCGGTGATCTGGAAGCGCAGGGTGTTGTCGACCGCGTAGCCGGATTCGTTGTCGGAGGTCGAGTTGTCTGAGTCGGAGAGGACGATGTTGGCCGGGGTGATGGTGATGCTGGTGCCCTCGGGTCCGAAGATGCGGCTGCCGTTGGTGGCGGTGGGCGTGTCGTTCTGGGGCGTGATGGTCAGGTTGAAGTTGCGGACGGCGGTCTCGGTGGAGCCGTCGGAGACGGAGTAGGTGAAGAAGTCGACAAAATCTTCGCCGCCGGCGTGGAGGAAGCTGACCCGCCCGGCGTCCACATCGGCCTGGGTGAAGCTGTCAAAGTATTCCAGGGCCACGCCGTTGAGGCGGATGCTGCCGCTGGAGGGCAGGGACAGGACCCGGTAGGTCAGCTGGGCGGGCACCGTGTCCGGGTCGGTGGCGGTGAGCTGGGTGTTGTTGAGGGTGATGGTCTCACCTTCGAGCAGGGTCGCCGCGTTGCTGCCGCCGGTGCTCGGCACGTCATTGACCGGTGCTTCCGGTGGCACCGGGTTGCCGTCCACGCCGGTGCTCTGGACGTTGATGCTGAAGGTGTTGACGGCCAGGGTGTCGGTGCCGGGCATGTAGATGCCGCCATCCCGGGGAGTGGGGTAGATGCGGCGATCGCCGTCCTTGACCGTGAAGCTGATGCTGTCGGTGCGGGGCGTGGCGGAGAGGGTGGTGTAGACCAGCCGGCCGTCGGTGATGTCCTGCTGGGTGAAGGTGGCTCCCGCCACCAGACGGGTTCCGCCAAGGCTGAAGTAGCCCTCGGCCGGGTTGGGAACGGCCGTCAGGGTGTAGGTGAGGCTGGTGTCCGGCGAATCGGTGTCGGTCACCTGGAGCATGGCCGGCGTGATGGTCAGGCTGGTGGTGTTGCCGGTGAGGGTCTGGGTGAGGTCGGTGGTGAGCACCGGATCGTTGTTGTTGCCGATGACCCCGATCTCGATGGTGGTGTCGTGGGACAGGGGGGTGCCGGTGCCGCCGCCGCTGTCAGTGATGCGCATGTTGAAGCTGTCGGGGGTGCCGGTGGGCTCGCTGCCGTCGTGACTGTAGGTGAGCTTGCTCAGGTCGGTGACCATGAAGGGGCTGCCGACGCTGGCGCTGCTGATCGCCACCCCGTCGTACTTGAGCGTGCCGTGGGTGGGCAGGCTGGTGATGCCATAGCTGAAGACAGTATCGTCCGGGTCGCTGCCGGAGATGGCGCCGCGGGGGGTGGATACGGGGGGAACCAGGTTGGTGTTGGCGGTGAGGCTGACGTCCTGCTCGCCTTCGAAGACGGTGACCGTGCCGGCTACGGTGGGCGCCTGGTTGACCGGGGTGATCTCAACATTGACGGCACGGTCCAGGAGCAGGCCGCCGGCGCCGTCATCGACGGTGATGAGGAAGGTGTCGGTGGTGGGGGCGAGTACCTGGTTGCCGTTGTGGGTGTAGCTGAGCTGGGCGATCTGGCTGACTGAGAAGGTCGAGCCGACCGACAGTTCGTTGCCGCCGAGCTTGAGGAGCCCCTGGCCGGGCAGGCCCGCCACTTTGATGATGACCTGGTTCTGGGTGTTGTCCACATCCGACAGGCCCAGGTTGACCTGGGTGAAGCCCGTCGGGCCCACATTGCTCGCCCCGCTGAAGCTGGTTGTGCCGCCTTCCGGGACCGACAGCGGCGTGCCGCCGGCCAGCACCGGGACGTCGTTGGTCGGGGTGATGGCCAGATTGACCGTCCGGCTCGCCGTTGTGGTGCCGTCGTTGGTGGTGATGGTGAAGTCGGCGGCTCCGCTGGCTTCCTGCAGGCCACGGAAATTCATGCCGTTGATGGCGGCATTGATGTCGCTCAGGGTACCGCTGAAGCTGACCGAGCCCGTGCCGTTGCCGGTGAGGCCACTGAGCCCGGTGGTGCTGTTGAGCGTCAGGGTGCCGGTGCCGGAACTGAGGTTGACGGTCTGGTTGTCGCCGTCACCGTCGGCAAGGGTGATGCCACTGATGGAGATGTCGCTGTCTTCGGTGCCGCTGCGGGTGGTGCTGATGCTATCGGTGATGGTCGGTGCTGCGAGCAGGCCATCCAGCCCGGTGAGGGCGAGTACATTCGTTTCGATTGTGCCCGAAGCCGCTTCCAGCAGGGTGTCACCACCACTTCCGATGGCGCCGGTGAGGTTGGTGGAGGCCGCCACATCGGCGCCGGTGAGGGCCGCCAGGCGGTTGATGAAGGCGGTGCCCTGGCTCGCCACGTCGCAGCCGTAGATCAGAATGTCTGCGCTGGCGCTGAGGTGGCTGCCAATGGCTGCCAGCTCGCTGCGGAAGCCCTCCAGGCTGGCGGTGTCGAGGCTCTGGTTACCCAGCACGATCTGGTCAGCCGCGCCGTGGCTGATGAGGTGCAGGCTGGTGATATCGTCTCGGGCGCCCAGCGCCTCGGTGATCTGGGAGAGGCCCGGGCGGGTCGGGTCGAGAACCAGGACTTCGCTGCCGGCGGGCAGGCCGGCCACGAGTTCCTGCCAGCCCCGTACGGCGGGGTCGACAATCACCAGTTCGGTACTGCCTGGCCGCTCGGTGGTGTTGCCCTTCGGATCGGCGGTGGCCGCCTGTCGCTGGCCGTCGTCGTGGGTATCCTTGGCGCTGGCAGTGTCATCGTGCTGGTCGATGGCAACCGGCGCGGCACCATCGAAAAGATGGCGGGGTTCAAGAGCGAGACGTTGGGAGACGGGGCGCAGCGACTTTTGAGGGACTCTTGTGGGCATTTCAAGACCTCGCGCCGGACGGCACGTTTGTGATTGTCGGAATGGGAGTGTGGGGCGTGTGGATCGATGCCCCTGGCATGCCCGGGATGGAATCCCTAGTGGCGGCGCATTACAGCGCAGTTAGATCGACAGCTGAACCGCATACTTGAGGATTCCAAATGGCAGTTTTGCAAAAATTAACATAAACAGAATGCGTATTCTGACGGTAATCGAAGTTTGGAGAATGAACCCATGAAACCCATGCAGGGTGTGAAGGTGCTCGAGCTGGGCACCCTGATCGCCGGACCTTTCTGTACCCGCATCCTTGCCGAGTTCGGCGCCGAGGTGATCAAGATCGAGTCGCCGCAGGGCGGTGACCCGCTTCGCCAGTGGCGCAAGCTGCACCAGGGCACGTCCCTGTGGTGGTCGGTGCAGGCGCGCAACAAGAAATCCGTGACGATCAATCTGAAGCACCCGGAGGGGCTGGAGATCGTCCGCCGGCTGGCGGCGGAGGCGGACGTGCTGGTGGAGAACTTCCGCCCTGGCGTGCTCGAGAAGCTGGGCCTGGGCTGGGATGTGCTGTCGGCGGCCAATCCCGGCCTGGTGATGGTCCGCCTGTCGGGCTTCGGGCAGACCGGCCCCTACAAGGAGCGCCCGGGTTTCGGGGCGATCGGCGAGTCGATGGGCGGGCTGCGCTACATCACCGGCTTTGCCGATCGCCCGCCGGTGCGCACCGGCATTTCCATCGGTGATTCGATCGCGGCCCTGTGGGCGGCGATCGGCGCCCTGATGGCCCTGCGTCACCGGGAGGTGAACGGCGGGGCCGGCCAGATCGTCGATGTGGCGCTCTACGAGGCCGTCTTCGCGATGATGGAGAGCATGGTCCCGGAATTCGATGTGGCCGGCTTCATCCGCGAACGTACCGGCAACATCATGCCGGGCATCACGCCTTCCAACACCCATACCACCCGCGACGGGCGGCACATCATCATCGGTGGCAACGGCGACGCGATCTTCCGGCGCCTGATGGCGGCCCTTGGACGCCCTGATCTGGCGGATGACCCGGAGCTGGCCAGCAATGCCGGGCGCGACCGCCGGGCGGTGGAGATCTACGGGGTCATCGATGCCTGGGTGGCGGCCCGGGATGGCGACACCGTGCTGGCGGCGATGGAGGCTGCCGAAGTCCCCGCCAGCCCGGTGTTTTCGGTGGAGGACATGTTCCGCGATGCGCAGTTTGCCGCGCGGGGCATGATCGAGGAGGCGGCCCTGGCCGACGGTACGCCGATCCGCATTCCCGGTGTGGTGCCCCGCCTGGAGGGGACGCCCGGCTCCACCGAGTGGCTGGGGCCCGGCCTCGGCGAGCACACCGATGCGATTCTCGCCGGCCTGGGTTATGCCGCCGAGAGGATCGCCCGATTGCGGGCCGACGGGGCGATCTGACGCGGCCTGTCCCGGAGATGTCGCGGAGTCGCGTTATCATCCGGCTTATTCCCTTTTCATCCGGAAGTGTCATGCCTACCATTCTCGTGACCGGCGGTGCCGGCTACATTGGTTCTCACACCTGCGTCGAGCTGCTGGCGGCCGGCTACGATGTCGTCGTCGTGGATAATTTCTGCAACAGCAAGCCCGAGGCGCTGCGCCGTGTCGAGGCCCTTGCCGAGCGGCGCCTGGCGGCCGTCGTGAATGCCGACATCCGCGACAAGGCGGCCCTGCGCGCGGTGTTTGCCGAGCACCGCATCGACGCGGTGATCCACTTCGCGGCCCTCAAGGCGGTCGGCGAGTCGGTGGCCAAGCCGCTGATGTACTACGACAACAACATCGCCGGAACCGTGGCGCTGGCCGAGGTGATGGCCGGGGCGGGTGTCAAGTCGCTGGTCTTCAGCTCTTCCGCCACGGTGTATGGCGACCCGGCCAGCGTGCCGATCCGCGAGGATTTCCCGACCGGGCCGACCAATCCCTATGGCCGTACCAAGTGGATGATGGAGTACGTGCTCTCCGATCTGGCCGCGGCCGATCCGGAGTGGCGGGTGGCGCTGCTGCGCTACTTCAACCCGGTGGGGGCTCACAGCAGCGGACGTATCGGCGAGGATCCGAACGGTCTGCCCAACAACCTGATGCCTTTCGTCAGCCAGGTGGCGGTGGGGCGCCTGCCCCAGCTGCGCGTCTTCGGTGGCGACTATGCCACGCCCGATGGCACCGGCGTGCGAGACTACATCCACGTGGTGGATCTGGCTGTCGGCCATGTGGCGGCGGTCCGCCGGCTGGCGGAACGTACGGGCGTGCTGACGGTCAACCTTGGCACGGGGCGCGGTTACAGTGTGCTCGAGGTCATCAAGGCCTTCGAGACCGCGAGTGGCCGCAAGGTCCCCTACGAGATCGTGGCGCGGCGGCCGGGTGACGTGGCCCAGTGCTATGCCGAGCCGGGTCTGGCAGAGGCGGAGCTGGGCTGGCGGGCCCGCCGCGGCATTGACGAGATGTGCGCCGATTCCTGGCGCTGGCAGAGTTCCAATCCCCAGGGGTATCCCGATTGAGCACTGAAGACCTGCCTGTAAGCGACGCCCTCAACGTTCTTGGAGGGCCGTTGCTGGCCTGTAGTTATGCGCCGCTGACCGGCTGGATGCGCACCGGCTGTTGTGAGGCCGATCCGGATGACCTGGGGCGGCACCACGTCTGTGTGAAGGTCAATGAGGAGTTCCTGGCCTTCAGCGCGATGCGGGGCAATGATCTGTCCACGCCGCGCCCCGAATTCCGTTTTGCGGGTCTGCGGCCGGGCGACCGCTGGTGCCTCTGTGCCCTGCGCTGGCGCGAGGCCTGGGAGGCCGGCGTGCCGCCCCCGGTGGTGCTGGCATCCACCCACATGGCCGCTCTGGAGGTGATCCCCCTCGAGGCGCTCAAGCGTTACGCCGTGGATCGCTGAAGGGCCCGGGTCTTCAAAGGCTTGCCACCCATTCCAGCAGGGCGTCCTGAACCTCGCGCCCGGCACCGGCATTGGGGTGGTTGATCAGCAGGACCACGATGTAGCGGTGCCCGCTGGCTCCCTGTACATAGCCGGCCAGGCTGCGCACGCCATCCAGCGTGCCGGTCTTGATATGGGCTGCGCCGGCCGCAGGGCTGTTGGCGACCCGCCGCCGGGCGGTGCCGTCCCGACCGGCTATCGGCAGCGAGGCGATCAGTTCCGGCATGCTGCGGCTGCGCCAGGCGGCCATCAGGAGGCGGCCCAGGGTGTCGGCGCTGGCCCGCTCGTTGCGCGACAGGCCTGCCCCGTTCTCGATCACCAGCTTGTCAGTGGGAATGCCTGCTGCGGCCAGCGAGCGTTCCACCACCCGGCTGCCGGCCGCGGCCGAGTCGCGGCCAGGCTCGCTCTCTGCGCCGAGGGTGGCGAGCAGATGGCGGGCGATCACGTTGTTTGACCACTTGTTCATGTCGCGGAGCACTTCCGGCAGCGTCGGCGAGGTGCTCTCTGCCAGCGGCCGGGCGCCGGCCGGAGCCGGGCCGTCGACGAAGCGTCCGTCGATCTCGCCACCGAGTTCCCGCCAGAGGGTCCGGAACTGTCCTTCGAACAGCCTGGCGGGCGTCAGCGGAGCCAGGTTCCAGTCGAAGGTCGAGGTGCACGCAGGGGGCAGGCTGCCCTCCAGGACCAGCACGCTGTTGCCGTTCGCGTCGCTCCGGCTGTCGGCAGCGAGCAGGGCCGGCGGGTCGTTGCACGGCCCGGTGCCGGCGCGACGTATCCGGTTGTCCAGGCTGAGTCCGGCGGGGAGCGGGTCGATGCTCACGTCGGCCCCTGTCGCGCTGGGGGCGAGGCGCAGGGGCAGGGCGCCGTAGTCGATGTTGAGGGCATCGGCAGGGGCGTTATAGGGCCGCAGCGGGCGCTGGTCGAAGGCGCCCGGGTCGTGGGGGGCGAGCTGGAAGAAGCGTCTGTCGGTGACCACGTTCCCTTCGATACGGCGGATGTCGCGGCTGCGCAGCTCGCGCAGGAGCAGCCACAGCCGTTCCCGCGAAAGGCGCGGGTCGCCGCCGCCGATCACATGCAGGTCCCCCTTGAGGACGCCGTTGCGGATGGGGGCCTCCGCGACGATGCGGGTCTTCCAGGTGTAGGTCGGGCCGAGCTGGTCCAGTGCTGCGTAGCTCGTCACCAGCTTCATGACGGAGGCCGGGTTCATGGCCTCGCCAGTCCGGTGGGCCAGCAGGGGCGTGGTCGAGTCCACGTCCTGGACCAGTACCGCGGTGGCCGCGCGGGGGATTGCGGTGCGTGCCAGGCTGCTTTCCAGGGCTGGAGGCCAGGCCGGGGCCGCAGGGGCCGCCGGTGCCAGCGCGACGAGGCTCAGCAGGGCGGCAAGGTGGATCGATGGCGGGGCGGAGAAGGGCGGCGGCATGGCGTGCAGGGAGGGAGCATTCGGGGCTGAATGGCGGGGCGATTATGCCCTTACGCTGCGTGAAGTCGCTGCTGCACCGCAAAAAGGAAGCGGATTATTACGCCATCGGGGAGTGTCCGGAAGGGCCCCGGGACGCTGCCGATTGCCATAATTCCCAATGCTGGCGCGGGTTTAGCGCTATAGCCCTTTTTTTGGGTACGGGTTTTCGCTATACTCCGCAAGTTTTCCGTATTGCGATCTTCGAAGTCTCTTTTATTGAGGTTAGTGGGCCATGAGCGTGGATCAGAAAGTGGATGCGGGTCGGCGCCAGCTGTTGCTGGTGACGTCGGCGGCAGGGGGCGTGGGCGCAGTCGCCGCGGCCGTGCCGTTCGTCGCGAGCCTGACGCCGTCGGAGCGTGCAAAGGCAGCCGGTGCGCCGGTTGAAGTGGATATCAGCAAGCTGGGCCCGGGTCAGATGATGACCGTCGAGTGGCGCGGCAAGCCTGTCTGGATCATCAATCGCACCAAGGAAATGCTGGAGTCGCTCAAGAAGACCGACGGGGAGGTCAGCGATCCCAATTCCGACAAGCCGCAGCAGCCGGAATACGCCAAGAACGAAACCCGCTCCATCAAGCCGGAAATCCTGGTGGCGGTGGGTATTTGCACGCACCTCGGCTGTTCTCCGTCCGACAAGTTCAAGACGGGTGCCGAAAGCGGCGTGAGCGCCGACTGGGCGGGTGGCTTCCTGTGCCCCTGTCACGGTTCCACCTTCGACATGGCTGGCCGCGTCTACAAGAGCAAGCCCGCGCCGGACAATCTTGAAATTCCGCCGCACAAGTACCTGGCCGACACCAAGATCCTGATCGGCGAAGACGGAAAGGCCTAAACGATGACGACCAAATCTCAAGCTGTTCTGGACTGGATCGACGCGCGCTTCCCGCTGACGTCGACCATCAAGGGGCACCTCACCGAGTACTACGCGCCCAAGAACTTCAACTTCTGGTACTTCTTCGGTTCCCTGGCCCTGCTGGTGCTGGTGATCCAGATCGTCACCGGCATCTTCCTGGTGATGCACTACAAGCCCGATGCGTCCCTCAACGCGTCCGGCGTGCCGGTGGCCTTTGCCTCCGTCGAATACATCATGCGCGACGTGCCGGGTGGCTGGATCATCCGCTACATGCACTCCACCGGTGCTTCGGCGTTCTTCATCGTCGTTTACCTGCACATGTTCCGCGGTCTGCTCTACGGCTCCTACCGCAAGCCCCGCGAACTGATCTGGATCTTCGGCACCCTGATCTTCCTGGCGCTGATGGCCGAGGCCTTCATGGGCTACCTGCTGCCCTGGGGACAGATGTCCTTCTGGGGCGCCCAGGTGATCGTGAACCTGTTCTCCGCGATTCCCGTGATCGGCCCGGACCTGTCCGTGGTCATCCGTGGTGACTTCGTGGTGTCCGACGCGACCCTGAACCGCTTCTTCTCCTTCCACGTCATCGCCGTGCCGCTGATCCTCATCGGTCTGGTTGCCGCCCACATCGTTGCCCTGCACGAAGTCGGCTCCAACAACCCGGACGGTGTCGAGATCAAGAAGAAGAAGGGCGCTGACGGCCACCCGCTGGACGGCATCCCCTTCCACCCCTACTACACCGTCAAGGACATCGTGGGCGTGGTGGGCTTCCTGATCGTCTTCTCCTTCATCGTGTTCTTCGCACCCGAAGGTGGCGGCTACTTCCTGGAGTTCAACAACTTCATCCCGGCCGACCCGCTGAAGACCCCGCCGCACATTGCGCCGGTGTGGTACTTCACCCCGTTCTACTCGATCCTGCGTGCAGTGACCTATCCGCTGCTGGGCATCGATGCGAAGTTCTGGGGTGTGGTGGCCATGGGCGCTGCCGTGGTGATCATTGCCTTCCTGCCCTGGCTGGACCGCAGCCCGGTGAAGTCGATCCGCTACAAGGGTGGTCTCTTCAAGCTGATCCTGACCGTCTTCATCATTGCCTTCTTCATCCTTGGCTACCTCGGCGTTCTGCCCCCCACCCCGGGTCGCACCCTGGTGTCGCAGATCTGCTCGGTGATCTACTTCGGCTTCTTCCTGCTGATGCCCTGGTACTCGAAGATCGACAAGTGCAAGCCCGAACCTGATCGGGTGACCGGTTAATAGAGAATGAAAGCCATGAAAAAACTTTTGTCAGCTCTCTTGTTCGCACCGCTGCTTGCGCTTGCCAGCGGTCCCGAACTGCATCTCGACAAGGCTCCGGTGTCCACCGATCCGGCTGCCCTGCAGAATGGCGCCAAGATCTTCGTCAATTATTGCCTGAACTGCCACGGCGCCAGCTACATGCGCTACAACCGGCTGCAGGAAATCGGTTTGTCCGAGCAGATGATCAAGGACAACCTGATGTTCACCGCCGACAAGATCGGTGAGCCGATGCGCATTGCCATGCAGCGCGACGAGGCCAAGGTCTTCTTCGGTGCCGCGCCTCCGGACCTGACCGTGATCTCCCGCTCCCGTGCCTCCGAGTTCGGTAGCGGCGCCGACTGGCTGTACACCTACCTGCGCAGCTTCTACCGTGACGAAAGCCGTCCGACTGGCTGGAACAACAAGATCTTCGAGAACGTCGGCATGCCGCACGTCCTGTATGAACTGCAGGGTGAGCAGGTCGCCAAGGTCGAGCAGAAGGATGACGGCCACGGCGCCAAGATCAAGGAGATCTCCCTTGAGCCGGGCAAGCCCGGCAAGCTGTCCAAGGAAGAGTACGACAAGGCGACCGCCGACCTCGTCTCCTACCTGGTCTGGATGGGTGAGCCGATGGCCGAGAAGCGCAAGAGCATCGGTACCGGTGTGATCGCCTTCCTGGGCCTGCTGTTTGTCCTTTCCTACCTGCTCAAGAAGAATTTCTGGAAGGACATCCACTAATACTCGGCGGCGGGTTTGCCGATGCAGTCCCTTGCTGTCGCCGAGCAAGACGCACCGCGTGCCATCCGGCGCGTGGTGCGTGATTCAGAGTATCCGTGGGGTAACACAACGATGATGAATTTGTATTCCGGAACGACAGATCCTTTCAGTCACCGGTGCCGTATCGTGCTCTTTGAAAAGGGCATGGATTTCCAGGTGATTGATGTCGATCTCTTCAACAAGCCGGAAGACATCGCCGTCATCAACCCGTACAACCGGGTTCCTGTGCTGGTTGATCGTGATCTCGTGCTCTACGAGTCCAACATCATCAACGAGTACATCGACGAGCGTTTCCCGCATCCCCAGCTGATGCCGCCCGACCCCATCATGCGTGCCCGGGCCCGGCAGCTGCTGCATACCTTCGAGCTGGAGCTGTTCTCCCATATCGATGCCCTGGAGAAGAACCCCAAGGGTGCCGACAAGGAACGGGCCCATGTGCGTGACCAGCTGACCCAGCTGGCGCCCATGTTCACCAAGCAGAAGTTCCTGCTGGGTGACGAGTTCTCCATGCTCGACGTGGCCATTGCGCCGCTGTTGTGGCGTCTGGACCACTACGGCATCGAGCTGCCCCGTTCGGCCGCTCCGCTGATGAAGTACGCTGAGCGGATCTTCAGCCGCCAGGGCTTCATTGACGCCATGACCCCTTCCGAGAAGGTCATGCGCCGCTGATGCATTCCGGGGCCGCGTTTCTGACGCGGCCCCGTTCCTTTTCCCGTTCTGCGGCCTGTTGCCAGGCTGTATGCCGGAGGTCACCCGGTCATGAGTGAAGTTTCCACCAAGCCCTACCTGATCCGCGCCATTCATGAATGGTGTGTGGACCAGGGGCTGACGCCTTACCTGGCGGTGGCGGTCGATCGCCGCACGCTGGTTCCCCGCAGCTTTGTGCAGGATGGCCAGATCGTCCTGAACATCAGCCCCGATGCGACCCAGAGCCTGGTCATGGGCAACGAGATGATCGCCTTCCAGGCGCGTTTCGGCGGGGTCGCCCAGAACATTTCCGTTCCAGTCGAGAATGTGTCGGCGATCTACGCCCGCGAGAACGGGCATGGCATGGCCTTCGAGCCGGCCGCCCTGGCGGACGGGGATGCCTCCATCGATGAGGACGAGGTGGGCGACGATGTGCCGGCGGATGCTCCGGTCGAGGCCGCCGCCAGCACGCCTCCGGAGCCCCCCAAGGGCGGCGGCCTGCGTGCCCACCTGAAGCTGGTCAAGTAAGCCTCCTCTCTTTTGGGGGCGCTTCGGCGCGCTTGATCTGGCTCAGGGTGCGTCCGGCGGTTTGGGCGCTAGAGTTGCAAGCATTTTCTTTTTTCGAGGTTTCCCGACATGGCTGCGATGGAATGGACTGAAAAACTCACGTTGGGCCTGGGGGTGATGGATCAGACCCACCAGGAGTTCGTCGAGGCCTACAACCGCATGCTTGCAGCGGAAGGCGATGCGCTGCTGGTCGAGATGGATGCCTTCCTGGCGCATACGATCGAGCATTTCGACCAGGAAAATCGCTGGATGGAGAAGATCGGCTTCCCGGGTTGCCACAAGGCCGAACACGATCGCGTGATAGCCGTGTGCCGGGATGTGCGCAAGCGCGTCGAACGTGGCGATGCAGCCCTCGGCCGTCAGCTGCTCCAGGAATTGCCGATCTGGTTCGACAATCACGTCGAGTCCATGGATGCTGCGTTGGCCGCCTACATCGAGTCCATCGGCTTTGATACCGAAACCGGCGAGATCCGCAATCCGCCGGCCCAGGACTGCGAGGACGGCTCCCCGGCCTGTTGCACTCCGCCGGTGAAGCCCGCCGCCGAACAGCAGCCGGCCTGATCCCGGGCCTGGCCTGCCGCATGTGCTGATGAGGGGGTGCCCGACCGGCTCGCCGGCGAGCATCTCCGCGCCGCTTCGGGGCGGGCCTTTCCTCCTTCTCCTGCATCTTCCGGGCTATCGCCTCCTGCGCGAGCGCGTGGAGTTCGAGTGCCTGCGCTAAAGTCGTCGCCTGCCGTGACGATATGCCTTCCAATCAGGTCTCGTGGGGTGGGGAAGCGATGTCTTTTGTGCGGATCAGCAATGGTGAGGTAGAGGTCGGGCGCCCTGTGCCCTGGCCTCTTTACGACGACAAGAAGCAGCTTCTGCTCGCCCGTGGAGTGGTCGTCGAGACGGAGTCCCAGAAGAAGGCCCTGCTTGAACGCGGCCTGTTCCGCAAGCTGCAGGTCAGTGAAACCCGCGTCAATACGGAGAGCGGGGACAAGCCTGCAGGCGACAATTGCAGCTTCGACGAGATCAAGCTGGATATCGGCGACACCCTCCAGCTGCAGACCCAGAGTGATACCGGGCAGGCGCGCTATTACGTCAAGCTGATCGGCTACCTCAAGGGCAAGAGTGTTCTGGTCACCACGCCGACCCAGGATGGCAAGGTCCTGCTGATGCGCGAGGGGCAGGCCTTTGTCGTGCGCCTGTTCTCGGGCAAGAGCGTGTTTGCCTTTGGGGCAACCATCTACAAGGTGGCAAACGTCCCCTTTCCCCATCTTCACCTGACCTATCCGTCCCAGGTGCGGGGCCTGGTGGTGCGGCGCGGAGCGCGGGCCCGGGTGAGCCTGATCGCGGCCGTATCGTCTCCGGATGGGCGCTCCCATGCATCGACGATCGTGGACTTGAGCACTGGTGGCGCAATGCTGCTTGCCAAGGCGCCGATGGGTGTAAAGGACGACCGTATTTCCATCAAGTTCCGGGTGGTTGTCAGCGAGGTGGAGCAGTACCTGACGATCCCGGCGGTGTTGCGGTCAGTGCATGCCACCGCGGGGCAGGATGGCGAGCCTCCACAAGTGCATCATGGTGTCCAGTTCGACGATCTGCCCCATGCGGAGCAGGTCGTCCTGTCGGCTTTTGTCTATCGCATCCTCTTCGAGGAGACCGCAGAGGGCTGATCAGCCTCGGCGGAACGGAAAGTCCGGCTCCGGCTTCCTGCCTCCCAGGATGTCGGAGAGCGCCCGGGCGGAGCCGCAGGCGAGGGTCCAGCCCAGCGTGCCGTGCCCGGCATTGACATAGAGGTTGTCGATCACGGTGCGGCCGATCTGCGGCAGGTTGCTCGGCGTGGCCGGGCGCAGGCCGCACCAGTGTTCAGCACGGTCCAGGTCGGTGGCCCCCGGCAGATGGTTTTCCAGCCATTTGACGATGGCGGCACTGCGCGCCGGGTTCGGGGAGAGATCGAAGCCATTGAGCTCGGCGGTGCCGGCGACCCGCAGGCGGTCGCCCAGGCGCGAGCAGACGATCCGTCTGGATTCGTCGGTCAGGCTGTGGCGCGGGGCCAGCGATTCATCGATGATCGGCACGGTGACGGAATAGCCCTTCACCGGATAGATCGGCAGCTTCACGCCAAAGCGCCGCAGCAGCGCCGGGCTGTAGCTCCCCGCCGCCACCACGACCGCATCCGCCTTGAACACGCCGGCACGGAGGTGGCCGTCCAGGACCCGGGCGCCCCGGATCCTGCCCCTCACGACATCGAATTCGTAAAGGTTGCTGTTGAAGGAGAAGCGGACACCCGCCGCTGCCGCCTTGGCCGCGAGGGCCTGGCAGAACAGGTGGGCATCGCCGCTCTCGTCATCCAGGCCATGCAGCGCGCCGGCCAGCTGCGGGCGCACTTTGCGCAGGGCGGGTTCGAGGGCGACGGCTTCGTCCGCGCTCAGCAGGCGGGTCTGGATGCCGAGGGCGCCGAGCTCC
Organism: Zoogloea sp.; assembly: GCA_009026175.1. Classification (GTDB taxonomy): domain Bacteria; phylum Pseudomonadota; class Gammaproteobacteria; order Burkholderiales; family Rhodocyclaceae; genus Zoogloea. The sequence goes on from WBTZ01000017.1 coordinate 19,323, forward strand.
TTCTGGCGTGCCGGAATGCCGGCAAACTCCCGCCTGCTCTGGAACAGGTGCAGGATGCCGGCTTCGCTCGCCTCGTATTCGAGGCCCAGGCCCTCGCGCAGGGCCTTCAGCTCGCGCCGGCTGTAGAGCGCCAGGTTGGCAATGGCGCGGGTGTTGTAGGCAGTCCTGCCGGGCAGGCATTCCCGCATGAAGGCCGCGGCCCAGCGCCACTGGGCGGGGTCGGCACGCAGCCGGAACAGGAGCGGTGCATCCTTGCGGCCGAGCCAGCGCAGGATGGTGGCGGGCGCAGAGGGATTGGCCCAGGGTTCGGGATGGCTGACGGAGATCTGCCCGCCATTGGCGAAGCTCGTTTCCATCCCCGGCCCGGCCCGGCGATCGACGACGGTGACGGAGTGACCTGCCTGGGAGAGATACCAGGCGCTCGTGACGCCAGCGAGGCCGGCGCCGATGACCAGAACTTCCATGATGCCTTGTGAGGAGAGTGCTTCGGGAGTGGGCGGGCTGCCCCGTACGAATCCAGTGCCTAATCATAAACGACGGATGGGGCCGATCCGGGCGATAATCCGCACTTTTAGCGCTTATCCCGGAGAAAACGAGCCATGCGCCGAGTCACGCTTACCCAATTTCTGATCGAACAGCAGCGTAAGGGCCTGATGAGTGCCGATCTGCGTCTGCTCATGGAGGTGGTGGCCCGGGCGGTCAAGGCCATCGCCGTGAACGTGTCCAAGGGCGCCCTGGCCGGCGTGCTGGGCGAAGCCGGCAGCGACAACGTGCAGGGCGAGGCCCAGAAGAAGCTGGATGTGATCGCCAATGACATCCTGATCCAGGCCAATGAGTGGGGTGGCCATCTGGCCGCGATGGCCTCGGAGGAGGTCGAGGAGATCCGGCCGATCCCGGGCGAATACCCGAAGGGCGCCTATCTGCTGCTGTTCGATCCGTTGGACGGCTCCTCCAACATCGACGTGAATATCTCCGTCGGCACGATCTTCTCGGTGTTGCGCTGTCCGGAAGGTGTCAGCACGCCGACCGAGGCTGACTTCATGCAGCCCGGCACGGCCCAGGTGGCGGCAGGCTATTCGGTCTATGGCCCCTCCACCCAGCTGGTCCTGACCGTGGGTAGCGGTGTGCATGGCTTCACCCTTGACCGGGAGATGGGCAGCTTCATCTACACCCATCCGGACATGACGATCCCGGCGGACACCAAGGAGTACGCCATCAACGGGTCCAACGAGCGCTTCTGGGAGGCGCCGGTGCAGCGTTATGTCAGCGAGCTCAAGGCGGGCGCCGAAGGCCCGCGCGGGCGTGACTTCAACACGCGCTGGGTGGCCTCGATGGTGGCCGACGTGCACCGCATCCTGACCCGTGGCGGCATCTTCATGTATCCCCTGGACAGCAAGATGAAGGACAAGGGCGGCAAACTGCGCCTGATGTATGAAGCCAACCCGATGGCGATGATCGTCGAAGCGGCAGGCGGCGCGGCGTCCACCGGGCGCGAGCGCATCCTCGACGTCAAGCCGGTCAAGCTGCACCAGCGGGTGCCGGTCATCCTCGGCTCGCGCAATGAAGTGGAGCGGGTCGTCTCCTATCACCAGGAGTCCTGAGCGCAGCGCGCGATTCAACCGGGTGGCAGATGCATCCGGTTGAATCGTTTGCAGTTGTGATGGTCGAATTGGACATCGGCGACAGCCAGACCCACCCAGGTGATGTCGTATGTCCAATCAGCCCGGTTCCGCAGCCCTTGATCCTGTCCCGTCGCCCGACCCGGCGGCCGCGCGGCTCGCCGAGCTCCGGCAGGCCGTGGTGGCCGCGACCCGGCCTCCCGAAGCGGAGTGCCTCCTCCCGCTGATCGACGCGGCCCGGCCGGCCGTGGGGCAGGGCCCCCTGATCCGTGAACTGGCGGTGGGGCTGGCCACCGAGGTCCGCTATCGGCGGCGGCGGGCAGGCGGCATCGATGCGCTGATGAACGAGTTTGCCCTCGACAGCAGCGAGGGCGTCGCCCTGATGTGCCTGGCCGAGGCCTTGCTGCGCATTCCCGACCGGGAAGGGCGCCTGCGTCTCATCCGGGACAAGCTCCTGGCCCGTGACTGGTTCGGCCACCTGGGGCACAGTCCTTCCTTGTTCGTCAACGCCGCGGCCTGGAGCCTTGCGCTCACGGGGCGTCTGCTCGAGCCGCGGGATGCCGCGCGCCTGCCGGGCATCCTGTCCCGGCTTGCCAGCCGTGGGGGCGAGCTGCTGGTCCGGGAGGCGATGGATTTCGCCATGCGCCTGGTGGGGCATCAGTTCGTGCTCGGCGAAACGATCGAGGAGGCGCTGGAGCGCGCGTCGGGCGGCCCCTGGGCGGACTATCTGTACTCCTTTGACATGCTGGGTGAGGCGGCCCTGACATCCGAGGAGGCTGCCCGCTACCAGTCCGCCTATGCCGCAGCGATCCGCCTGATCGGGGCGGCTGACCGGGGGCGCGGCGTTCTCGACGGCAACGGCATCTCCATCAAGCTGTCCGCGCTGCATCCCCGCTACACCTGGTCACAGCGCGGGCGGGTCATGGCCGAGCTGGTGCCGAGGGTGCGCCAGCTGTGCCTGCTGGCCCGCCAGTACGACATCGGCCTGACCATCGACGCAGAGGAGTCCGAGCGGCTCGAGCTCTCCCTGGATGTACTCGAGGCATTGGTGCGCGACCCGATGCTTGCCGGCTGGGATGGACTCGGTTTCGTTGTTCAGGCCTACCAGAAGCGGGCTCCGGCCGTGATCGACTGGATGCTTGCGCTGGCCCGCCAGCATCGGCGGCGCCTGATGGTGCGCCTGGTAAAGGGGGCCTACTGGGATTCCGAGATCAAGCGGGCCCAGCAGGAGGGGCTGTCCGACTACCCGGTCTACACCCGCAAGCAACACACCGACGTGGCCTACCTGGCCTGCGCCCGTCGTCTGCTGGCGGCACGGGACGTGGTCTTTCCACTGTTCGCCACCCATAACGCCCATACCGTGGCAGCGCTGATCCATGGGGCAGGCACGTTTCACCACGGGGACTACGAGTTCCAGTGTCTTCACGGCATGGGTGACAGCCTCTTCCGGCAGCTGGTGGCGGCGGACGACCCCGCCCTGAAGCGCCCTGTGCGGGTGTATGCCCCGGTGGGGCATCACCGCTCGCTGCTGGCCTACCTGGTGCGGCGGCTGCTCGAGAACGGGGCCAACTCGAGCTTTGTCAATCGCATCGTCGACGACCGGGTGGCGGTCTCCGAGCTGGTCCGGGATCCTGTCGAGGCCGCAACCGCCTCCGGCGGACGACCTCATCCTGCCATCCCCCTGCCGGCAGACCTCTACGCCGGGCGGTCCAACAGCCGGGGCTTCGACCTTGCTTCGGCTGCCGTGCGGCGGGCTTTTGCGGCGGCCCTGGCAAGCAGCCGGGAGGTGCAGCTCAGCGCATTTCCGAGAGTGCCGGGTGTGGAGGAAGGCGATTCCGGGCAGGTCCTCATCCGGAATCCGGCCCGGCCGGAGGAGGTGGTCGGTCGGGTGCGCTTCGCCCTGCCCGAGGAGCTGGAGACAGCCTTGCAGCTGGCCACCGAGGTGGCGTTGGAGTGGGGCGGCACCCCTGCCGCGGAGCGGGCGCTGTGCCTGGAGCGGACCGCCCAGGCCCTGGAGGCCCGCACCCATGCCCTGGTGGCGCTGTTGGTCCGTGAGGCCGGCAAGACGATTGCCGCAGGCCTGGGCGAGGTGCGGGAGGCGGCCGATTTCTGTCGCTACTATGCGGCCCGGTTGAGAGCGGGGGATCTGGAGGGGGCCCGGCCGCTGGGGCCGGTGCTGGCCATCAGTCCCTGGAATTTTCCGCTGGCGATCTTCGTCGGGCAGATCGCCGCAGCCCTGGCAGCCGGCAATCCGGTCCTGGCAAAGCCGGCGGAGCAGACCCCTCTGGTGGCCGATCAGGCCGTGGCACTGTTCCATACCGCCGGCGTTCCCCGGCGTGTCCTGCAATGCCTGCCGGGCCCTGGCGAGACGGTCGGGCGCCAATTGGTGGCCGATGCGCGCATCTGCGGCGTGATGTTCACGGGTTCGACGCAGGTCGCACGTGGCATCCATCAGTCCCTGGCGGCTCGGGGGGGCATCCCCCTGGTGGCGGAAACCGGCGGAATCAACGCAATGATCGTCGACTCCACGGCCCTGCCGGAGCAGGTGGTTGCCGACGTCATGGTCTCGGCCTTCGATTCGGCGGGGCAGCGTTGTTCGGCCTTGCGCCTGCTGTGTGTGCAGGAGGAGATCGCCGGGCGGGTCCTGTCCCTGCTCGACGGGGCGCTGGCCGAACTGCGCCTGGGGCCGCCCGATGACTTCTCCACCGACGTGGGACCGTTGATCGACCGCGACGCTCGCCTGCGGATCCAGGCTTACGTGGATGCCCGGCGGGCCGATCGCTGCCCGGTCCTGTCGCGCAGCCTGCCCGACGCCTGCGGCAACGGCTATTTCATGGCGCCGACCCTGGTTGAGCTGGCCTCGCCGGAGGCCCTGCGCCAGGAGGTGTTCGGACCGGTGCTGCACGTGCTGCGTTATGCCGCGCAGGATCTCGACGACCTCCTCGCGGTGATCCAGGCTACCGGATATGGGCTGACCCTCGGTATCCAGTCGCGGCTCGACGAGTGTGTCCGGCGTGTTGTGGGGCAGGTCCGGGTAGGTAACATCTATGTCAATCGCAGCATGATCGGCGCGGTGGTCGGTGTGCAGCCCTTTGGTGGCGAGGGCCTGTCGGGAACGGGCCCCAAGGCCGGCGGCCCGCTGAGCCTGCGGCGACTGGCCGATGGCGTCCCATGCCCACTGCCGGAGCTCGCCAGACCTGCATGTCCGGACCTTGAACGGCTGGTGGAGTGGCTGCGCGGCCGTGCTTCCATCGACGAGGCGTCGCGGGAGGGCCTGCTGCAGGCGGCCGCGCATTACGCCCGCGTGTCGCTGGCAGGCCTTTCCCTGGCGCTGCCTGGCCCGACCGGCGAGACCAACACCCTGGGTTTCCATCCGCGCGGTGTGGTGCTTGGGCTGGCGGACCGGGAGGAGGGCTGGTTACACCAGCTGGCCGCCGTGCTGGCGACCGGCAATCGCCTGCTCCTGCCTGCCAGCGAGGCCACCGAGGCGTGGCGCCACAGTCTGCCGGAGCGCTTGCAGGAGCGGGTCTCGGTCGACCCCCAGGCTCTGGTGGCGCGGTCTGCGGCGACGCTCCTCGATCTGCCGGAAGCGGCGCGCTGGCGTGACATGCTGGCCCGCCGTGAAGGAGCGATCCTGCCCTGCCTTGAACCGGTGCCCCGATACCCCATCGAATGGCTGGTGGTGGAGCGCTGCGTGACCATCAATACCGCGGCGACAGGTGGCAACACTGCGCTGATGGGGCTTTCCGACGGCTGCTAGAATGCGCGCGTGCCGCGCCATTCCATTGTTCTTCGCCTGCTGATCCTTGCCTTTGCCCTGTGTGGGGCGGTGGCCGCCCATGCCGTGGAGAGGGTCCGCCTGGAGCTTGCCGACGGCGCGTTGCGCGCACTCCTCGACAAGCACCTCGACTTCCCCGAGGCTGCGCCGGGAGAGTCTCCGCAGGGTGACGAGGTGGTGCTGATGCGTCGCGCCCGCAAGGAGATCCGCGACATCCTGGCCACCGAGGGCTACTTCAGTCCGGAGATTGAGCGGCAGGAAAAGGGCGATGCCGTGCTCCATATCCTCGTCCGCCCGGGGCGGCGCACCCTGGTTTCGCATGTCGAGCTGCGCTTCAGCGGTGCGGTGACGGAGGCGGGGCAGGCAGAGCGGCTCGCCACGCTGCGGGGAAGCTGGGCTCTGCCGCAGGGTGACGCCTTCAGGCAGGCTGCGTGGGATGAGGCCAAGCAAAGGCTGCTCGATGCGCTGACCACCCGGGACTTTGCGGCGGCGGCGATCACCGGCAGCCGGGCCGTGATCGATCCCGAAAGTGCGACCGCCGCCCTCGAGGTGGAGGTGGACAGCGGGGCAGCCTTTCGTTTCGGCCCGCTCGAGGTCAGCGGCCTGTCCGACTACGATGAGGGCCTGATCCGGCGCTACCGCCCGCCGGAGCCCGGCGAGCCCTATTCGCAGGAGCGCCTGCTGCGTTTCCAGACCGCCTTGCAGAACACCAGCTATTTCGCTTCCGTGCTGGTGGACATCGATCGGGGTGCCGCCACGCCTGAGGCCGCGCCGGTCCGCGTCCAGCTCGTCGAGGCCCAGCCACGGCGAATCGGCTTCGGCGGTGGTGTCAGCAGCAATACGGGGTACCGGGTCGAGGCCAGCTATCGGGATGCCCATTTCCTGGGCCAGCCCTGGAACCTGGTCAGCGGTGTCCGGATGGAGCAGCGCCGGCAGCTGGGGTACACCGACGTCTTTCTGCCGCCATCGCTGGATGGCAACCTCGACAGTCTCGGTCTGCTGGCCGAGCGCACCGACATCTCCGGCCTGAAGACGCAGCGCCAGTCGGTGGGGGTCGTGCGCACGATCCCCCGCGGCAACACCGAGAACCGCATCGCGATCAACTATCAGCACGAGATCCTCGCGCCCGACGGGAGCGTGCGTTCCGCGCGCTCTGCGCTTGCGGCGAACTGGTCATGGACCTACCGGGCGGTGGACAGCATTCTCAATCCGCACCGGGGCTATGTGCTCAATCTGCAGGTCGGCGGCGCCTCCCGGGCCCTGCTGTCGGATCGCAACTTCGTGCGGCTGTACGGCCGCTACCAGATGTTCGTGCCGGTGGCCGAGCGGGATGTCCTGATCCTGCGGGCGGAGGGCGGCATGACGGTTGCCGCATCCCGCGACGGGGTGCCGCAGGATTTCCTGTTCCGCACCGGGGGGGCGCAGACGGTCCGTGGCTACGCTTACCAGAGCCTCGGGGTGACGGAGGGCAGCGCCACGGTCGGCGGTCGCTACATGGCGGTCACCAGTGCCGAATACGTGCATTGGTACAAGGGCAGTGACTGGGGGGTGGCCACCTTCATCGATGCCGGCAATGCCAACGATGAGCGGCAGCTCTTCAAGCTCAACCTGGGCTACGGCTTCGGCCCCCGCTGGCGCAGTCCCGCAGGGCCGATTGCGGTCGATCTGGCGTATGGCCAGAGTGATCACAGGGTCCGTCTGCAGTTCGCCGTCGCGATCGCCTTCTGATCGGCCTCGGCGCGGGGCACCAGGTGGTCCGGTCAACGGGATGCCTTGCCCTTGCGTTGAACTGCTGCAATGCCAAGCCGCGCAACAGGCCTTCTGCAGTCCGGCCGCGAGAATTGGCAAACCTGCCGGGGAAGTTTAGACTCCCCTGGTATTTTTCCAGTCACACAAACCAAGAGGACCACAATGAAGAAGCTCGTTGCTGTCGCCGCCATCGCCGGCCTGATGGGTTCCACCGCAGCCTTTGCCGATGCGGGCGCCGATCTGGCCAAGGCCAAGAACTGTCTTGCCTGCCACGCCGTGGACAAGAAGCTCGTTGGTCCCGCCTACAAGGACGTTGCGGCCAAGTACAAGGGTGACAAGACCGCCGAAGCCAAGCTGGCCGAAAAGGTCCAGAAGGGTGGCACGGGCGTCTGGGGCCAGATCCCGATGCCTCCCAACCCGCAGGTCAGCCCCGCCGAAGCCAAGACCCTGGTCGCCTGGGTGCTGTCCCAGAAGTAAGCTGCCGCCGACCGGTGACGAAGGCCAGCCAGCCGCGCTGGCCTTTTTTTGTGCTGCGGTTGTAGTTTTAATGAATACATGTTTGGCGCGTGTTGCGAAGTTGCAACACTCAGCGTCGTTCCCGCATCCAAAAAACAACGCTGTCCTTGCCTACCCCTTTGCCCCGCACCCACAATGCAGGCCAACTTCTCGTTAGAGAGGTGAAATTGGTCGGGGCCGCTGCAAAGCGGAACATGCCAGTCTTCAATCAAGAGGAGAAACATATGCAAAAGAAACTGATCGCTCTGGCCGTCGCCGGCCTGGCTTCCACCGGTGCCTTCGCTCAAGCCAACGTGACCGTTTACGGCGTTGCTGACGCCACCTTCGACATCGTCAAGATCTCCGGCGATGCCAAGAATGATCTGGGCAACACCACCCGCGTTTCCACCAACTCCTCCCTGATCGGTTTCAAGGGTGCTGAGTCCCTGGGCAACGGCCTGACCGCCGTGTTCCAGTTCGAAAGCGGCGTCGGCTTCGACAACACCGGTGCCCTGGGCGCCACCCGTGACAGCTTCGTTGGCCTGGCTGGCGGCTTCGGTACCGTGGTTCTGGGTAACCTGACCGGCCCGACCCGCGCTCTGGGCGGTGCGGTTGACGTCAACTCCGGCGCCACCGGCATCGGCTCCAACTCCGGCATCCTCGGCAAGCTGGGCAACAACCTGATCGGCACCACCGACACCAACGGCAGCTACGCCGGTGGCAGCACCTGCGGCCGCAGCACCGTTTGTACTTCCATCTTCGATACCCGCTGGAAGAACGCCATTGCTTACGTGTCCCCGAGCTTCGCTGGCCTGAACGCCACCGTTGCCTACGTGGCCAACGAAAACAAGACCCTGCAAGGTACCGGCCCGGCCACCTCCCTGAACACCACCGGCTACGACATCGGCCTGAAGTACGCCAATGGCCCCGCCATGGCTGCCGTGACCTACAACGCCGTGTCCCTGGGCAACTCCGCTGACACCAAGGTTGCTGACTTCCGTGCTGGTGGCTCCTTCGACTTCGGTATCGCTTCCGTTCGCGCGATCTTCGATCTGGCCCGTGCCGACAACTTCGCTGGCAACAAGGTTACCCAAGCCGTCTACGGCCTGGGCGGCACCTTCAACGTGACCCCGGCCTCCAAGCTGCTGGGCCAGGTTTATGTTGCTCGTGACCTGAAGGTCAACGGCTCCAGCGCCAACGACACCGGCGCCAAGCTGTTCGAGCTGGGCGTTGAGCACAGCCTGTCCAAGCGCACCATGCTGAAGGCTTCCTACGCTCTGATCAACAACGACAAGGGCGCTTCCTACGACTTCGGCATCAACGCTGTGGGCATCGCCCCGGCTGGCGGTTTCGGCAATGGCATCAACGCCACTGGCGGCACCGTGCAAGGCCTGTCTGTTGGCCTGCGCCACACCTTCTAATTCAGACTTCGTCTGAATCGGAAATTGACGGGCACCTTCGGGTGCCCGTTTTTCATGGGGCCGGGGATTGCGCGTCCGTCGTGTGAGGGGAGGCTTGCGGGCCGTTGCCCTTTGCGTGCCTGGCGATGTGGTGCTGGCGCCCAAATGAAACTGGCCACTCGGGGGTGGCCAGTTTCATTTGGGGAAGGCAGGCCTCAGCCTATCCGGACCAGATTGTCCCGGTGGATCAGTTCGGGTTCCTCGATGAAGCCCAGCACGGCTTCGATCTCGCTGGAGGGGCGCCGGAGGATGCGACGGGTGTCGTTGCTCGCATAGTTCACCAGCCCCCGGGCGATCTCCTTGCCGTCCGGGGTGCGGCAGGCCACGACCGCGCCGCGGGCAAAATCACCCTCCACGGAGGTGACCCCGATCGGCAGCAGGCTCTTGTCCGCGCGGAGGGCTTCGATCGCGCCTTCGTCGAGGGTCAGGCTGCCGGCTAGCAGCAGGTGGTCGGCCAGCCACTGCTTGCGCGCGGCCAGCGGGGTGCTGGTGGCGTAAAGGAGGGTGCCGATGTCGTTGCCGCCCGCCACGCGGAGGAGGGCGTCCGGTTCGCGGCCGCTGGCGATGCAGGTGTGGGCGCCGCTGCGGGCTGCGCGCTGGGCGGCCCGCACCTTGGTGATCATGCCGCCCTTGCTGATGCCGCTGCCGGCACCTCCCGCCATGGCTTCCAGGGCGGTGTTTTCGGCGCGTTCCTCGCCGATCAGGGTCGCAGACGGGTCCTTGCGGGGGTCGGCCGTGTAGAGGCCCTGCTGGTCCGTCAGGATGATCAGGGCGTCTGCGTCGATCAGGTTGGCTACCAGGGCACCCAGGGTGTCGTTGTCGCCGAACTTGATCTCATCCGTGACGACAGTGTCGTTCTCGTTGATGATCGGTACGACGCCGAGTTCCAGCAATGTGACGAGGGTGGAGCGGGCGTTCAGGTAGCGGGTGCGGTCGGCCAGGTCGGCGTGGGTCAGCAGGATCTGCGCGGTATGCAGGCTGTTGCGGGCAAATACGCTCTCGTAGGCTTGGGCGAGGCCCATCTGGCCCACGGCTGCCGCGGCCTGCAGCTGGTGCATCTCCTGGGGGCGGCTGGTCCAGCCGAGGCGCTGCATGCCTGCGGCGATCGCTCCGGAGGAGACGAGCACCACCTCGCGCCCTTCGGCGCGCAGTGCGGCGATCTGGCGGGCCCAGTCGGCGAGGGCGTCAACGGCAAGGCCTTCACCGTTGTTGGTGACCAGGGCGCTGCCGACCTTGACGACCAGCCGGCGGGCGTTACGGATTGCTGTTCTCATCGTCGTCTTCGTCTTCGTCTTCGTATTCTTCGTCGTAGTCCTGCCCGGCATCGAGGTCTTCGGTGCTGTCTTCGGGTCTGGATTCGGCGGCCAGGGCGGCAGCGGCATCTGCGGCAGCCTGGGCAGCCGCCTTCTCCTCGTCAAGGATGTCCTGGATGGCGAAAACCACTTCCTGGCAGCCGGCACGGCTGATCGCGGAGACCTGGAAGTGTCGCTCCACGGGGCCGTAGGCGGCCAGGAAGGCGGCGATGCGCTCCTTGCACTCGTCTTCGTCCGGGATCAGGTCGAGCTTGTTCAGGACCAGCCAGCGGCGCTTGCTGACCAGCTTTTCGTCGTACTTGCGCAGCTCTTCGACAATGGCGTGGGCATCCCGGACCGGATCGGCTTCGGGGTCGAAGGGGGCGATGTCGACGATGTGCAGCAGGATGTGGGTGCGTTGCAGGTGGCGCAGGAACTGGTGGCCGAGCCCGGCGCCGTCGGCTGCGCCTTCGATCAGGCCGGGAATGTCGGCGATCACGAAGCTGCGGTTCTCGGAGGTGCGCACGACGCCCAGGTTGGGGGCGAGGGTGGTGAAGGGGTAGTCGGCGACCTTCGGTTTGGCGGAGGATACCGCCCGGATGAAGGTCGATTTGCCGGCATTGGGCATGCCCAGCAGGCCGACGTCGGCGAGCACCTTGAGCTCCAGGTTGAGGCTCTTGCGTTCGCCCTCCTGGCCCATGGTCTTCTTGCGCGGGGCGCGGTTGGTGCTGGTCTTGAAGTGCAGGTTGCCGAGGCCGCCGCGACCGCCTTTGGCGATCATCACGCGTTTGCCGTCATGGTCCAGGTCGGCGATGACTTCGCCGGTTTCCTGCAGGGAGATGACGGTGCCGACCGGCATGCGCAGCTCGATGTCGTCGCCGCCCTTGCCATAGCAGTCTGCGCCACGCCCGTTTTCCCCGCGCTCGGCAAGGAAGGTGCGCTTGAAGCGAAAATCGATCAGGGTGTTGAGGTTGCGGTCGGCAATGGCGTAGACGTCGCCGCCCTTGCCCCCGTCGCCACCATCCGGGCCACCCATGGGGATGTATTTTTCGCGGCGGAAAGTGGCGGCGCCGTTACCGCCGTCCCCGGCGATGACTTCAATACGGGCTTCGTCGAAAAATTTCATGGGTGCTTCCGGTAGTGACCTTCGCTCCTTAAGGGGGCGGAGTGTCGGGGGGTGAAGAGAGCGTAGCGAAGCGCGCAGCTGTACTGGAGTGCAGCGAGCACTGCAGTTGCGGAATCGGGCTGCGCAGCAGCTCTATTCGCCCCCCGAAATGAAAAAAAGCCCTATCTGGGATAGGGCTTTGAATGCTTGCCGGCTGAATTTATTCAGCGGCGGGCACGATGCTCACGGTACGACGCTTGTTGGCGCCCTTGACGGTGAATTGCACGGTGCCTTCGGTCAGCGCGAACAGGGTGTGATCCTTGCCGATGCCGACGTTTTCGCCCGGGTGGTATTCGGTGCCGCGCTGGCGAACGATGATGTTGCCGGCGAGGACGAACTGGCCGCCGTAGCGCTTGACGCCAAGGCGTTTACTTTCTGAGTCGCGACCGTTACGGGAACTGCCGCCAGCCTTTTTGTGTGCCATGTCGGTTTCTCCTTACGCTTAGGCCGAAATCGCTTCGATGCGAAGCTCGGTGTAGTTCTGACGGTGACCTTGATGCTTCTGGTAGTGCTTGCGGCGACGCATCTTGAAGATCTTGACCTTGTCGTGGCGGCCGTGGGACACCACGGTGGCCGTGACAGTGGCGCCGGCAACCACGGGGGTGCCAATCTTGACCGACTCGCCTTCGCCGACCATGAAGACCTGGTCGATGGTGATTTGCGAGTCCACGTCAGCCGGTATCTGTTCTACTTTGAGTTTTTCGCCGACGGTGACACGGTACTGCTTGCCGCCGGTTTTTATGACCGCGTACATGGATGTACTCCGATTAAGGGTTTGCAGGAAACCGTCAATGATAAGAGAAGGCGCTGCCCTTGTCAAATGGGTGCCTGGCTTCAGTTCGGGAGATTCCAGGCTGCCCGGCGCTGCCGGGGGCTACTGGCCGATCCGCTCGGCAACGATCAGCCAGCGCTGTTCGTTGCGCACGAGGTCGAGCGTCTTGATCTCGGAGAGGCGCTGGCCGCCACCGGCGTAGTTCTGGACGAAGCGCGCCGTTGCCCGCTCGCCGTTGATCTTGATCTCGGGGCTGGAGATCCTGATCGAGAGCTCGCCCGGGCGCCCGAGGCGCTCTTTGCGTTGTTGCTGCCAAGTGTTGTAGCCCACCTGGTTGGCGGGGCGGAAGTCCGGGGCGTAGTGGGCCAGGTAGGCGTTGATGTCCTTGCTTTCCCAGTCACGGACCCAGCCTTCGATGCTGCGTGCCACTTCTTCGGCGGGGCCGCTGCCTTGCTCCGCCGGTGGGGTGGAGGTCGCGGCGGGCGCCGGATTGGAAGGTGCCGTCGTCCGGTTGCTCGTGTCTTCCTTGGAGAGCTGCGCGATGTCGGAGGGCAGGACACTTTCGGCGCCTGCCACGAAGTTGGCCTTGGGTTCCGGGTGCAGTGCTTCCGGGGTCACCTCCACCGCCGGTGTCTCGGTGCTGCTTGCCGGGACAGGCGGGGCGACGGGGGCCTGGGCGGCCTTCGCGGCATTGTTCTCCGGCGTTGCGGGGGCGACGTAGAGGGGGCGCTTCTGGAAGAAGGGCAGTCGTCCTTCCGAGCCGAGCTTCACCACGAACAGGATGGAGATCATCATGAACATCAGCATGACGCCGCCGACGATCCACATGAGTGTCTGCCCTGGAGACAGGGAGGCGTTGGGGTGATAGTTCTGGGACTGAGTCAGGGATTTCATTGCGGGCAGCTGGCGCATTGAGGATAGCTCCAGATTTTAGGGCCGCTAAATGAATGCAAATGCAACTATTGACGGAAATAACGGAAATTTGCATTGATTCGGCAATTTCCCGCGATATTGGGAGTTTCAGGGCAGTCGAAGCAGGATTCTGAGCCCCGGTGTGGCGTCGTTGCGTTCCAGGTAGCCGATGATGTTTGGCGTATCGGCAAGCCATTGGCGGGCTTCGGCAATGCTGCCGGCCTCCTTGGGGGGGCTGGCGCGGCCGGTGAAGACGATGCGTGACCAGTAGGCCTGGATCTGTGTCGGGTTCTTCCCAGTCAGTTTGGCGTAGAACTCGTCCCGGGTGCTTCCGTTGGGCAGATCGACCAGGTTCACCGGCGTTCCGTCGCCAAGGGTCGTGCTGCGGCCGAGATAGAGCTTCTCTGCTTGTTCGCGACTGAGTTCGATGGGGCCGCTGCGTGTGCTGGTGACCACCACGACTTCAGCCCGCGCTGCGCTGCTGCAGGCGAGAAGGATGCCGATCAGGAGAGCGTGAATGGAACGCATTGGCTTAGAAGACGAAGTCGGCCGTCAGGCTGAGGACGTGGACCGGGCCACCCGGGTTGAGGTTGTCCATCACGGAGTTGGAGACAAAGATGCCCAGGGCATCCGGGCCGGGCTGGACGCGTTCGAGCTGGGCCTTGAGTGCCAGGTTCCGTCTTGCATCCCATCGCATGCCTGCCGCGACGCTGGTCTGGGCCTTGTTGCGGACCGCGTTGAGCAATCTCAGGGTGGCATCCAGGGATGGATTTCCGGTATTGGCCGCGTTGTCGGTGGACACCTGGTGCTGCCGCGCAAAGGTGACGAAGGGGGTGACCGGGCCAAAGCGGTAGCCGCTGGTCAGGTACCAGCCGATGGCGCTGCTGTTGTAGCGATCGACCGTACGCGCTGCATATTCGCCGATCAGCAGGAGGCGGTCGTTGTCGTACTGGAAGCTGGTGGAGATGAAGGTGGTCGGGCTGCCTGAGCCTGCAATCTGGTCGACGATGTGCCCATTGCCGGTGGCGATCAACTGCTGGGCGAGGGCTGCGTAGATGGGGCCGTTCCAGTAGAGGGCCAGGTTGGCTTTTGCGAAGTTGGCCTGGAGGGTCAGCCGGGGGGCATTCAGCGAGGCCTTGATGCCGCGGATGCGGGTCAGGTTGCCGGTGCTTTCCCGTGCGTCGAGCTCACTCCTGCCACCGTAGGCGTGCAGTTCGAGCTCCATGTCGCTGACCGGCAGGCGGTAGAAGGCGTCCAGCCCGTCGAGATCGGCAAAGGGGTTCAGGCTATAGACTTCGACGGGGGGGCGGACCCAGGGGCTTGCGTAATTGACATTCAGGGAGTCCGAGTACATGAAGAACGGTGTCCGCATGCGTCCGGCCCGGATGGTCAGCTCGGGAGTGGCGTGGACCCGCAGGAAGGCAAAGGTCAGCTTTGGGTCGTAGCTGTTCGAGGAGTCCTTCCGCACCACCGACTGAAGCGTCAGGTCCAGGGTGTTGTTGAACTTGTAGGACCCTTGCAGCCCCAGGACCGAGTCCACCGAAAAGTCGAAATCGGTACTGGCGCCGCTGTTCTGGGTCGTGCTGCTGCGGAAGGCGCGATTGTCCTTGTCCGTGCGGACTGTGCCGATCGTGCCGAAGCCGGACAGGCTGAAGGGGGAGGGCGACGTGACCTCGGATGCCAGGGCGGCGCCAGCACAGGCCTGGAGGGCGATCAGAAGCGTGGCGGCGAGGCGTTTCATGCAAGGCTTCCCTGGGCCGGTTTGAGTTGAGCGGCGAGCCATTCCCTGACTTTCTCTGACGTTTGTGCGGGTGCAAAAAGGTAGCCTTGGCCGTAGTCGCAGCCAAGTTCCTGGAGGAGGTCGGCCTGGGCCCGGGTTTCGATGCATTCGGCCACGACGCTCATGCCCAGTTCGTGCGCGAGGCGGATGCTCGTGCCGACGATGGCCCGCAGGCGGGTGTCGCGTTCGATCTCGCGGATGAAGGAGCCGTCCAGCTTGATGGTGTCGCAGGGGATGGCATGGAGGTAGCTGAGGGAAGAATAGCCCGTGCCGAAGTCGTCGATGAGAATCTTCAGGCCCTTGGCGCGCAGCTTGCTCAGCTGGCTGGTGGCGAGTTCCTTGCGCGTGACCAGGGTGCCTTCGGTGATCTCGAGCTTCAGTGCGCTGGGCGGAAGGCCGTGGCGCTCGATGCAGGTGACGATCTGGTCTGCCAGGTCGGTCTGGGTGAGCTGGCGGGCGGAGAGGTTGACGCTGATGGTCACCTGGCTGTCGGCGAGGCCCAGGTCTTTCCAGATGCGGAGTTCCCGGCAGCTCTGGTCCAGCATCTGCATGCCGAGTTCGTGGACCAGGCCCAGGGATTCTGCGAGGGGAATGAAGACATCGGGCCCGACCCGTCGGGAGTTGCCCTGTGGCCAGCGGACAAGTGCCTCGAAGCCCGAGGTGCGCCCCGAGGCGAGGTCGACGATCGGCTGGAAGTGGGCGACCAGTTCGTGCCCCTGAAGGGCGGCGCGGAGCTGGGATTCGAGCTGCAGGTCACGCATGACCTGCTGGTGCATCGCCGACTGGAACACCGTGATGGTGTTCTCGGGGCTGCTGCGCGAGCGGTTCATGGCGTTGTCGGCGTCGCGTATGAGGTCTTCTGCGTTGTGGAAGCCTCCGCTGCCCAGGGCGACGCCGATGCGGGTCTTCGGGTAGAGGTTGTGTCCGTTCAGTTCTGCGTTCTCGGCCAGGCGGGTCTGCAACTGCTCCGAGAAGCGGATGGCTTCTCCGGTGTCGGAGATGTCGTTGAGCAGCACCGCGAACTGGTCACCTCCGATCCGGCCGACCACGTCGCCGGGGCGGGCCAGCGCCTGGATGCGGGCGGCGACCAGGCGCAGCAGGTCGTCACCGGAGGAGTAGCCGAGGCTGTCGTTGACCACGTGGAAACGCTCGATGTTGATGTGCAGCACGGCAAACAGGCTGCCGGCCACCCGGTCGGCGTGGCGAAGGGTGTTCTGGAGGTGCTCGACGAACAGGGCCCGGTTGGCGAGGCCGGTCAGGCCGTCATGGAGGGCATCGTGGATCAGCTGGTCTTCGGCACGTTTGCGCAGGTGGATGTCGCTGATGGAGCCGGCCATGCGCAGGGCACGACCGCTGGCCGGGTCAAAGACGGCCATGCCGCAGGTGAGGATCCAGCGGTAGCTGCCGTCGGCATGGATGATCCGGTGTTCGACCATCAGCTGGGCCGATTCCCGCTTGAGGTGGGCGATCAGGCGCAGCCGGAAGGGCTCCCGGTCCTCCGGGTGCAGGTAGTCGACGATGGACGCCTGGCGCTCCAGCATTTCCTGGGCGGTGAGGCCCAGGATCTCGGCAAAGCGGGGGGCGTAGTAGGTCTTGTTGCTGACGATGTCCCAGTCCCACAGGCCGTCGTTGGCGGCCCGGGTGGCCAGGGCGTAGCGCTCCTCGCTGAGGGTCAGCTGGCGGGCCGTGCTTTCGAGTTCGTGGATCCGGGACTGGAGGGCTTCGGCCATCCGGTTGAAATGCTGGCAGAGCTGCGCGAGTTCGTCCCGGCCCTGGTCGGGGAGGCGATGGGACAGCTGACCTGCGGCAATGGCCTGGCTGCCGCGGAGGAGGCGGCCAAGGTTGCGGGTCATCAGATATCCCACTGCACCCAGCAGGAGGAGGGTGAGCAGGATCTCCGCGCTGGCGATGGCAATGCCCTGGCTGAGGATGCGCTGGCGAGCCAGACTCAGTGCAGAGACGGAAACGCCGAACTGGACAAAGCCCACCTGGTTCTTTTCCAGCAGCACGGGGCGGCGCATGTG
Organism: Zoogloea sp.; assembly: GCA_009026175.1. Classification (GTDB taxonomy): domain Bacteria; phylum Pseudomonadota; class Gammaproteobacteria; order Burkholderiales; family Rhodocyclaceae; genus Zoogloea. The sequence continues at coordinate 36,369 of WBTZ01000017.1, forward strand.
GATCAGGCTCGGGTGCGGACCGGCCGACAGGTTCAGGGATGACAGGTCATCGGGTTGCGGGAGGGTGGCCATCCCGGGGAGGCCGGCGCTTACCCGGGTCTTGCCTGTGCTGTCCACGATGCGGACGTAGACGAGCCCTTCGTTGGTCTCGTTGAGCAGTTCGCCGAGTGCATCCTGCAGGTCCGTATAGCGCCCCTGGGGAACGAAGGTGGCGGTGACCACGTTCAGGATGGCGGCGTTCTGTGCGATCAGCGTGTTCAGGCTGGCTGTGGTGGCCTCGTTCATCAGCCGGCCGCTGTTGCTGAGCAGCAGTGTCAGCATGACGACCTGGACCACGGTACTGGCCAGCAGGAGGCGGACACGGATCGATAGGTTGCTCAGCATGCAGTGCAATGGCCTGGCGGGGTCTGGGTTGGGGCGGATCCATCCTGGATTTATGCAGGAGAAATCGGACAACGAACGATTCAGCCATTTGTAATCGGCAAAACCTCCCAAAGCTTAAGCCGGCGGACGATTTGATTGGCATGCAGGCATGCAGGCATGCAGGCATGCAGGGATGCCGGAGGCGCCGGGGGCACCGTCCGGGCTGGCCGTCCTTTCCCGCTCCCCGTTTTCCGGGAGTCCGGCGGCCGGGTGGCCTGACGGCCACCCGGGGCGCTTATTTCTTCCATGCGTCCCGCAGGGTGACCGTCCGGTTGAAGACCGGTGCGCCGTCACGGGTGTCGATGCGGTCGGCTACAAAATAGCCATGCCGTTCGAACTGGAAGCGGGCCTCCGGCCGGGCGGCGCGCAGGGCCGGTTCGAGCTGGGCGGTGATGATGCGCAGGCTGTCCGGGTTGATGTCTTCCACGAAATCCCGCTCCAGCCCTTCAGGGTCGCCCTCGCGCCGGTTGCCCGGATAGGCGTGGGCGAAGAGGCGGTCGTAGAGGCGCACTTCGGCGGTGTAGGCGTGGGCGACGGAGACCCAGTGGAGGTTGCCCTTCACTTTGTAGGTGTCGGCGCCGGGAGTGCCCGACTTGGAGTCGGGAAGGTACTCGCACAGCACGGCGGTGATGTTGCCGTCCGCATCCTTTTCGCAGCCGGTGCACTTCACCACGAAGCCGTAGCGCAGGCGGGCCATGTTGCCCGGGTAGAGGCGGTGATAGCCCTTCACCGGGGTTTCCATGAAGTCTTCCCGTTCGATCCACAGCTCGCGGCTGAAGGGCATCTCGCGCTTGCCCAGCTCCGGGTGCAGGGGATGGTTGGGGGCGTGGCAGCGCTCCGTGTGGCCCTCGGGGTAGTTGGTGATGATCAGCTTGAGGGGGTCGAGCACGGCCACGCGGCGTTCGGCCGCTTCATTGAGGTGCTCGCGCATGCAGTCCTCGAGCACGCTCATGTCGATCCACGAGTCGGCCTTGGAGACGCCGATGCGCTCGGCGAACATGCGGAAGCCCTCGGGCGTGAAGCCCCGGCGGCGGGCGCCGATCAGGGTCGGCAGGCGCGGGTCGTCCCAGCCCTCGACGTGCTTCTCCTCGACCAGCTGGATCAGCTTGCGCTTGGAGAGCACCACGTAGGTCAGGTTGAGGCGGGCAAACTCGATCTGGCGGGGCACCGGGCGCTGGAAGAAGCCACCGTCGGCGAGGGATTCCAGCAGCCATTCGTAGAAGGGGCGCTGGTCCTCGAACTCCAGGGTGCAGATGGAATGGGTCACGTCCTCCAGCGCATCCTCGATCGGGTGGGCGAAGGTGTACATCGGATAGACGCACCAGCGGTCACCCGTGCGGTGGTGGGTGGCGTGGCGGATGCGGTAGATGGCCGGGTCGCGCAGGTTGATGTTGGGCGAGGCCATGTCGATCCTGGCACGCAGGATGTGGGTGCCGTCGGGGAACTCGCCGGCCTTCATGCGCTGGAACAGCTCCAGGTTCTCGGTCACGCTGCGGTTGCGATAGGGGCTGTCCTTGCCCGGCGCCGACAGGGTGCCGCGATAGGCGCGCATCTCCTCGGCGGAGAGGGAATCCACGTAGGCCTTGCCGACGGTGATCAGGTGCTCCGCCATCGCATACATCTTGTCGAAGTAGTCCGACGCAAAGTACAGGTGTTGCTGCCAGTCGAAACCCAGCCACTGCACCGCCTCGATGATGGCGTCGACGTACTCCTGCTCTTCCTTGGTCGGATTGGTGTCGTCGAAGCGCATGTGGCAGGCGCCGCCGTAGGCTTCGGCAAGACCGAAGTTCAGGCAGATGCTCTTGGCGTGGCCATAGTGCAGGTAGCCATTCGGCTCGGGCGGAAAGCGGGTTTCCACCCGGCCGCCCCATTTGCCGAGGCGGCGGTCTTCGTCGATGAGGTTGCGGATGAAGTTGCTGGGGGTCGCTTCTTCGGCGGCGGGTTTGGGAGCGGTCATCTGGGTCCTACCTTGACGGGCGCGGGCGGGTGGCGCCGGGTGCGAAATACGAAAGCCTGCAATTGTAGCCGATGGTGGGGGTGGCCGAACCCGGGCCGGCGGGAAATGGCGTCCTGCCGCCACCGGGACAAGGGCGCCGCCGGGCGGATCGCCACTGTTTTGTTGCGGGCGTAACCGTTTTGGCGGGAAAAGTGGAGTCCGCGCTGGGCATTGGCTGGCATATCCACGACAATTCAGCATCAAGAGCGGGCAGTCGGGGATGGCATGCCTGCCTGTTACCGAAATGCATAGAGAGTTCCAACAATGAACCGAGTCAAAGCCAGTTTCCTGGTTGCCGTCGTGTGGGGGTGTTCGGCGGCGCAGGGGGGAGAGGCGCCGCTGGTTGATCTGACGCTCGAGGAGCTGGCCCGTCTCGATGTGGCGACGGTATCCCGCAAGGCACAGAAGCTCTCCGATACGCCCGCGGCGGTCACCGTGCTGTCTGCCGAGGAGATCCGCCGCAGCGGTGCGCGCAGCATTCCCGAGGCCTTGCGCGACGTGCCGGGGGTGACCGTGTCGCAGATCGGTTCGGGGCGCTGGGCGGTCGGGGTGCGGGGCACCGACGGCCGCTTCTCCAACAAGCTGCTGGTCCAGATCGACGGGCGCAGCGTGTACAGCCCGCTGTTCTCCGGGGTGTTCTGGGAGTCCCTGGATGTCATGCTCGAGGATGTCGAGCGCATCGAGGTGATTCGCGGCGCCGGGGCTTCCCTGTGGGGCGCCAACGCGGTCAATGGCGTGATCAACATTGTGACCCGCAAGGCGACGTCCACCCGTGGCGGGCTGGTCTCCGCGGCCATTGATGACAAGGGGCGTCCCACGGTGGCCGTCCGTCAGGGCATCGACCTGGGGGAGGCCGGGGCGGGCCGGGTCTATATCAAGGGGAGCGAGCTGTCCCGCTCCCGCTCTGTCAATGACCGCGAGGACTCCGACAGCAACCGGGGCTGGAGCGCGGGTTTCCGTCTCGATGGTGCCGGCTCGGGCGAGGATGCCTGGTCGGTGCTGGGCAATGCCTATCGCCGGACCAGCGCCGAGAATATCGTCAGCTCCTCGGTGGCCGGGTTCCAGGGGCTCTATCCGATCAACTTCGAGTTCGAAGGGAGCAGCCTGCAGGGGCGGCGCAACTGGGGCTGGCTGGGGGGCGAGGCGTCCCTGCAGGCCTACGTGGATCACCAGTTCGCCAACGTGGGCTCCTACGGGCGGGGCACCGTCGATACGATCGATGCAGACTTCCAGCATCGCCTGGCACCCGAGGGCGCCCATGAGCTGATGTGGGGGCTGGGGGCCCGCTACCTGCGCACCGAGATCATTGCGGCCACCAGCATCCTGGGGGTCGATCCCGCGCGGCGCCATTCGCGGGTCCTGAGCGCCTTCGTGCAGGATGAGATCACGTTGGTGCCCAAGACCTGGAAGCTGACGCTGGGGGGGCGCTTCGAGTATTCCAGCCTGACCCGCTTCGAGCCCCAGCCCACGGCGCGGCTGATGTGGACGCCGAGCATGGACGACAGCCTGTGGACCAGCTGGTCGCGGGCTGCGCGGACACCGTCCATCGGGGAGAGCGACGCCACCATCCTCTATGGCTTCCAGGCTGCGCCGCCGCGGGCTCCGTTCCCTGCGGTGGCGACGATCTCCAGCCCGGGGCCGGACTGGAACCGCCGTGCTGAACGCCTCGATGCCTTTGAGCTTGGCTACCGCCGCAATCTGGGGAGCGCCAGTCTGGAGGCGGTGGCCTTCTACAATGACTACCGCCGCCTGATCGGCACGCGGACGGATCCGAATGGCCTCAGCTTCCCGGGGCTGCCCATTCCGATACCACCCTATTACGCGCCCAGCCAGTCCCTCTACCGGGGCAATTTCAGTGCTGCCCGGAGCCACGGCCTTGAGCTGGGGCTCGACCTGCCGGTCACGGCCAGCCTGCGCCTGCAGGCCAGCTACACGGTGATGGACAGCCGGGCGAAATCGAGCAACGATCCGGCCCTCGAGGCCTATGGCCGAAATCTCGAAACCACCTCGCCCCACCACTGGGGCACGCTGCGGGCGATGATGAATGCCGGGCGTGGTCACGAGTTCGATGTGATCCTGCGCCGGGTCGGGGCCATCGGGACGGCGGGCGTGCCCGCCTACACCACGGTCGATCTGCACTATGGCTGGCGGGTGGGGCCGCTCTTCGACCTGTCCCTCGGCATCCAGAACCTCTTCGATCCGCTGCACCTCGAGTACGTGTCGAACTTCTTCCCGGGGCAGCCCGCCTATCAGCCCCGCCGGGGCTACATGCAGGGCGTCTGGCGGTACTGAGGATAGATCCGTGAGACGGGGCCTCTTCCACTGGCTGCTGCGCGCCACCGCTTTGTTCGCGGTGCTGCCGGCGCTCGCCGGTCCTCCGTCGGGTGAATACCAGATCAAGGCGGCTTACCTGCTCAACTTCGCGCGTTACGTCGAGTGGCCGGCGGGGCGTCTGCCGGCCGGGGCGCCACTGCGCATCTGCGTGCTGGGCCGGGACCCGTTCGGTGGGGCGCTGGAGGGGCTGGAGGGGCGTCAGGTCCAGGGGCATGAAGTGCGTGTGCGTCAGGCCGACAACCTGGATCAGGCAGCCGACTGCCACCTCGTGTTCATCTCCGGCTCGGAGGAGCGGCGCATGGGGCCGATCCTGCGCGGGCTGTCCGAACGCGCGGTGCTGACCGTCAGCGACATCGATGGCTTCGTCGAGGCGGGCGGGGGGATCGGGCTGGTCATCGAGGAGCAGCGGGTTCGCTTCGATATCAATCAGGGGCCGCTGTTGCGCGACAACCTGCGCGCCAGCTCCCAGCTGTTGCGACTTGGCCGCCAGGTGTTCGGCGCGGAAAGGGGGGGGCGATGAAAGCCCTGCAGGATCTGCCCATCGGTGCCAAGCTCGGGCTGGTGGTCCGTTTCAGCGTGCTGATCGCCCTGGGCGTGGCATTGCTGACCATCTTCATTCTGGAGGTGCGCGGAGAGCTGCGCCGCGCGGACGACGATGCGCGGACCCTCTCGGAGATCGTGGCCGACGGTGCGATTTCGCCGCTGCGCTTTGACGATCCGCGGGTCGCCGACTCCCTGCTGGCCTCCCTGCGCTACCACGAGCGGGTATCGGCAGCCATGCTGCTGCGCCCCGACGGCACCGTGTTTGCGACCTATCCGGCGGCCCTGCGCGAGCAGCCGGACCATATCGCCCGCTTGAAGCTCCTCGGGGCAAGCAAGTCCTCACGCTGGAGCATGCTGAGCCTGATGGTGAGCCAGCGCCTGGTCAGCGATGGTGAAGAGATCGGCTGCCTGATCCTGGAGTTCGACCTGCGTCCCATCCTGGGCCGCCTGGCCCTGTGGATCGGCTTTGCCTTTCTTGGCCTGCTGGTGGCCCTGCTGGCGGCGGCGCTGTTCGTGCGCCGGGTCCAGGGGATGATCGTCGATCCGATCCAGCAGCTGGCCCTGGTGGTCCGCGAGGTGGGGGCCCACAAACGCTACGACCTGCGCGCACCGGCCGGGTATGCGGACGAGGTGGGCGAGCTCATCGCCGGCTTCAATGGCATGCTGGGCGAGATCGCCACCCGCGACCGGGAGCTCACCCTGCACCGGGAGCATCTTGCCTTCGAGGTGGCCGCCCGCACCGCCGAACTGCAGGCGGCCAAGGAGCAGGCCGAGGCGGCGAGCCGGGCCAAGTCCCAGTTCCTGGCCAACATGAGCCACGAGATCCGCACCCCGATGAACGGCGTGCTGGGCATGATCGGGCTGCTGCGGCAGACCCCGCTGGCCGGGCGCCAGGCCCGCTTTGTCGACATGCTGGGCAACTCCGCCCACTCGCTGATGGAGATCATCAACGATGTGCTGGATGTGTCGAAGATCGAGGCCGGCCGGCTCGAACTCGAGGCGCTGCCCTTCTCCCTCAGGGACACCGTCGACCAGGTGGCCACCCTGTTCGCGGTGTCGACCCATGAGCGTGGCCTGCGCCTGCGCCTGCATGTGGACAGGCAAGTCCCGGAGAATGCCGTCGGTGATGGCTTGCGGGTCCGCCAGGTGCTGAACAACCTGCTTTCCAACGCGCAGAAATTTACCGAGAAGGGCGAGATCGCGATCCGTCTCTTTCCGGTTGCGGGCGCGGCCAAGGGGCGTCTGCGCCTGCGGGCCGAGGTGCGTGATACGGGGATTGGCGTCCCCCGGGAGGCGGGGGCGAGACTGTTCCAGTCCTTTTCCCAGGCGGACAACTCCATGGCACGCCGGTTTGGCGGCACCGGGCTGGGCTTGTCCATCGCCAAGCAGCTGGTGGAGCTGATGGACGGCAGTATTGGCTACCTGACCGAACCGGGGCAGGGGTCCTGCTTCTGGGCCGAGTTCGAGGTGGGCATCGAGCCGGCCGGCGCTGAGCTGGAGCAGCCCCTGACCGGCAGGGCCGCCCTCCTGGCGCTGGGTGACTCCCGCCTGCGCGATGCGCTGGTCGAGCAACTGGTGTTTCTGGGCTGCCGTACCGAGTTGGCCTTCGATGCGCCGGCGGTGGACGAGATGCTGGCGGTGGACACGGGCTTCGACTGGGTCATCGTGGATGCCGCCTTTGACGCCGGCAGGGGGGTCGGATGCCTGCGTACCCTGAGCGGGCGCCCCGGTTGTCCGGCCCGGGTCGGCATCTGCGACGCCGGCCGCGACGATGCGCCGGTTCTCGAGGCGGCCGGTGCCACCCGTCTCCTCGCCGAGCCCTTCATCGGCCTGGATGTGCGCCGCGTCCTGGGGCGCGAGTCGAGGCCCGAGGACGCGCCCGATCCGGCGGTCCCGCGGGCGCTCGCCGCCCATGTGCTGGTGGTCGAGGACCATCCGGTCAACCGGGAGGTGGTGACCGCCGTGCTCGAGTCCCTGGGGTGCCGGGTCTCGGTGGCGGAGAATGGCCGCAAGGCCCTCGACGCCTGTTGCGAGGCTCGCTTCGACCTCGTCCTGATGGATATCCAGATGCCCGAGATGGATGGCCGCCAGGCGACCCTGGGCATCCGCGCCCACGAGGCGGCCCAGGGCCTGCCCCGCATGCCGGTGGTGGCGCTCACCGCCAATGCCCTCAAGGAAGACCGGGACGCCTGCCTGGCGGCCGGCATGGACGACTACCTGGTCAAGCCGGTGTCCCGGGAGCAGCTGTGGGCGGTGTTGAGCCGCTGGCTGCGGGAGGCACTGCCTTCCGACCCGGACACCTCCTTCCCGCGCATCATCCCCGATCCGCCGGTACAGGCGGAACGTGATGTCGAGACGGCGATGGACGTGGATCTGCTGATGGCCCTCCCGGGGGTGAACGGCAACCGCGCCTCGCCGATGCTGCAACGCCTGCTGCCGCTTTTCGTCGGTGAAACCGAGCGTAATGTGGCAGGCTTGAGGGCAGCGCTTGCCGCAGGTGATGCCCAGGCGGTACGGGGCCTGGCCCACAAGATGAAATCCGGATGCCTGGCGGTTGGCGCAATCAGGCTGGCCGCCCGGGCGCGCAGTCTGGACGAGCGGATCAAGGAAGGGCAGGCGCCCACCGCCGCCGATGTGGAGAGGCTGGCCGAGGCCTGGGAGGCCTGCAAGGATGTGCTTCTCCGCGAACAACTGGTCAGCACGGATTTACTGGACCGGGCGATGAGCCCGACGGAATGATGACGCCAAGCGAACACGCTCAAGTCCTGGTCGTGGATGACGACCCCCTGACCCGCATGATGGCCACCGAGGCGCTGCGGGAAGGGGGCTTTGCCACCATCGAGGCCGCAGACGGCTATCAGGCGCTGAGCGCCTTCGACAGCAAGCTGCCGGATCTCGTCCTGCTGGATGTGATGATGCCCGGCCTCAGCGGCTTCGATGTCTGCCAGCAATTGCGGGCCCGGCCGAGCGGTGCCCTGGTGCCCATCATCATGCTGACCGGGCTGGACGACAGCGAGTCGGTGCAGCGGGCCTTCGATGCCGGGGCGACCGACTTCATCTCCAAGCCCATCAACTGGACGCTGCTGCGCTTCCGCATCCGCTACGTGCTGCGTTCGGCCCAGGTCATGAAGGAGCTCACCCGCAACAAGGAGAGCCTGTCCAATGCCCAGCGCATTGCGCGGCTGGGCAGCTGGGAGTGGTTCGTGGATGAAGACCGGGTGCAGCGCTCGGATCAGTACTACCGTCTGTTCGGCCAGTCGCCGCACGCTTTCGGCGCGGGCATGGAGGCGGTCCTCGGCCATGTCTATGCCAGCGACCGGGCGGCCGTGACGGCGGCCGTCGAGGGGGCCCGCAAGGGCATCGGCTACCAGCTGACCTACCGGGTCGTCTGGCCCGATGGCAGCGTCCGCACGGTGCTGGAGACGGCTGAACCCGGCGACGTGCGCGACGGCCGGGGCCAGCTGGTGATGGAAGGCAGCGCCCAGGACATCAGCGACCACGTGGATGCCCAGCGGCGCATCCGGCAACTGGCGTATTTCGACCATCTCACCGGCCTGCCCAACCGCGAGTTCTTTCGGGAAAGTCTGCTCGGCGCGGTGGCCCGCGGGCTGCGCAACGACAGCCGATGTGCCGTGATGGTGGTGGACCTCGACCGCTTCGCCCGCATCAATGACAGCCTCGGGCCCGAGCGGGGTGACCAGGTCCTGCAGGTCATCGGCCATCGTCTGCGCGAATGCATGGGCGACCGGGCGCCGGCCGAGCCCGCGGGCGGGGGCTCGCTGCCACGCCTCAAGGTGGCGCGCCTGGCTGCCGACGAATTCGGTGTGCTGCTCAGCGATGCCGGCAGTCAGGACGACATCATCGCGGTGGCCGAGGCCTTGCTGCAGGCGGTGCGGGCGCCGATCCGGGTGCCCGGGCAGGAGATCACCCTGTCGGCCAGGATCGGCCTGGCCGTGATGCCCGACCATGCGACCGACGCGGACGCCCTCCTCAAGGCGGCGGAGACGGCCCTCAACCGGGCCAAGCGGGTCACCGGCGAGCAGGTCGCCCTGTTCTCCGAGGAGATGAAGGTGGCGGCCTTCCTGCGCTTCACCCTCGAGGGTGACCTGCGGCGGGCGATCGGCGACGATGAATTGCGGGTCATCTACCAGCCCATCGTCGATCTGCACCGGCGGGCGGTGGTCAAGGCCGAGGCGCTGGTGCGCTGGCCCCACCTGGCAAGGGGAGCGATCCCCCCGCCCGAGTTCATTTCCCTGGCCGAGGAAACCGGCATGATCGTGCCGCTCAGCCGGGCGGTGATCGAGCGGGTGTGCGCCGACATCGCGGCGATGGAGCCCCATCTGCCGGCGGATTTCCGCTTCTGCATCAATCTGTCCGGTGTCAATTTCATGGACACCCAGCTCATCCCCACCGTGCGCGCGGTTCTGGCTGCGGCGGGGGTGCCCCCGGGGCGGATCGAGTTCGAGCTGACCGAGACCGTGCTGATGCGCGACCTGGACTACGCCACGGTCATCCTCGCCCAGTTGCGCGAGATGGGGGTGCGGGTGGCCGTCGATGATTTCGGCACGGGCTATTCATCGCTGGCCTACCTGCGCCGGCTGGCCGTGGATACGCTGAAGATCGACCGCTCCTTCGTCAACGAACTGGACGACGGGCAGGGCATCGCCATTGTCGAGGCGGTGATCGGCCTGGCCCACAGCCTGGGGCTGGAGGTGGTCGCCGAGGGCGTCGAGACGGCGTCGCAGCTGTGTGCCCTGTCGGCCCGCGGCTGCCACCTGATCCAGGGGTACCTGTTTGCCCGGCCGATGCCGGTCGAGTCCCTGCTCGAGGTGCTGGGGCGGGAGGTCTCGATGCCCGGCATGCTGGCCGGTACGCCAGCCCCCCGCTGAACGGAGGGCTGTCAGGGGTGCTTGTCGGGGCGGATGGCGATCGACAGGCGGATGCCTTCCGAGGCCTCCAGTTCCCTCAACTGGCGGATCAGGCTTTCGTCCAGCACGAAGTCGGCGGCCAGCAGCATGACTCCGTCGCGGGTCACCAGATCCCGGGCCAGCACCATGCCCGGCTTGAGGGAGGAAGGGTTCATGTCATGGCCGGTCTGGCTGGCGGTCTCGACGGCCCCGAGTACCTCGATGAGCGCGTCCACCGCCTGGGGGCAATAGCGTTTGCCGCGGTTCTGCTGGATGAAGGTGATCGCTTCGTCCTGCTTCATCTTGCGCGGCGACAGGCTGCCGATCTGCAGGCTGTCGAAATCATTGGCGACCGCCAGCACCCGCGCACCGTAGGGTATCGCCAGGCCTGACAGGCGGTCCGGATAGCCCTGGCCGTCCCAGCGCTCGTGGTGGGCCCGGATGAAGGTGCCCGCCTTGCGGAGGTTCTCGATGCCCATCAGGGCAGCCTGGCCGGCGACGGGGTGCTTGCGCAGCAGCCCCAGCTCGTCGCCGCTCATGTGCGATACCGGTTTGGAGAGCAGCTCGTCGGGCAGGCCGATCTTGCCGACATCGTGGAGCAGGCCGGAGAGCATCACGTCCTGCACCTCGGCCGACGGGAAGTTGAGCTTGATGGCGATCTTGCGGGCCAGGTCGGCGACGCGCCGGGAGTGGCCCGAGAGCACCCCCTCGCGCAGCTCGATGAGGTTCGAGAAGACGCGGATCGAGGTCAGGAACTGCTGCTTCAGCTTCTCGTGGGCTGCCTTCAGCTCGGCGGTGCGTGCCTCCACCTTGTCTTCGAGGCTGGCGTTGAGCGCCTTCAGCTCGGCGTTCTGGGCCAGGGTGAGGGCCTCCAGGCGGCTCTTCTCCCGCTCCAGGGCCTTGCGCTCCAGGGCTTCCCGGACGGTCAGCACCACATCCTGATCGTTCCAGGGCTTGGCGATGTAGCGGGAGATCTGGCCGGCATTGATGGCGGCGATGGTCGAGTCCATGTCGGCGTAGCCGGTCAGCAGCAGGCGCACCGTGTCCGGGTGGCGCTTGCGGGCCTCGGCCAGGAAGGTCGCGCCGTCCATGCCGGGCATGCGCATGTCCGAAATGATCAGGTCCACCGGCTGCTGGTCGAGGATCTCCAGCCCTTCGGCTCCGCCGGTGGCGGTGAGCACCGCATAGCCGTGGGGCCGGAACAGGCGGCGCAGGGACGACAGGATGTTGGCTTCGTCGTCCACGCAGAGGAGCGTGAAGGCGGCGTTGTCGGGGGAGGGGGTCATTACGGGGCTCCGCTGGAGGCCGGGTGGTGGATGGGCAGGGTGATGCGGAAGGTGGTTCCCATGTCCGGGGTGCTGCTTACGCTGATCTTGCCATGATGTTTCTGGATGATGCCATAGGACAGGGAGAGGCCCAGGCCGGTGCCCTTGCCGACGGGTTTGGTGGTGAAGAAGGGGTCGAAGATGCGGGGGATGACATCCGGCGGAATTCCCCTGCCGTTGTCGCCCACTTCGATCCAGACCTGCTCGCCGGCCACGCCCGTGCGGATCGTGATCAGGCCGCGGCGATCATCCGGCATGGCCTGGGCCGCATTCACGAAGAGGTTCATGAAGACCTGGTTGAGCTGGGACGGCAGGCATTCGACGAAGGGCAGCTCACCGTATTCCCGGTGCACGTCGGCCCGGTACTTGATCTCGTTGCTGGCGATGTTGAGCGTGCTGTCGAGACCGTGGTGCAGGTCGGAGGCCTGCCAGTCCTGGTTCGCATCGGAACGGGAGAAGTCGCGCAGGTCCTGGACGATCTTGCGGACCCGCTCGGTGCCTTCTTCGGATTCCCGCAGCAGTGCGTGGATGTCGTCGCGGATGAAGTCGAAGTCTGCCGCCTTGCGGATCTGCTGCAGCGCGGCGGCCTCCGCGGGAGGCAGGGCGCCTTCCCGTGCGGCATAGGCATCCACGACATCCAGCAGCTGATCGATATAGCCCTTGAGGCTGCGGATGTTGGAGTGCACATAGCCGATGGGGTTGTTGATCTCGTGGGCCACGCCGGCGGCGAGCTGGCCGATGGAGGCCATCTTCTCGGATTGCACCAGCTGTTCTTGAGTGTCGTGCAGCCGGCAGTTGAGATCGGTGAGCTCGGTGTAGCGCTTGAGGAGTTCTTCCTCGGCCTTCTCGCGGCGGGCGATGTCCTCTTCGAGGCGGGCCTTGGCCTGCTGCAACTGCTCCGTGCGGATGGCGACGGTGGCCTCCAGGTCGGCCTGCAGCCGGAGCAGCCCGGCCTCGGCGTTCTTGCGCTCGGTGACGTCCTGCAGGGTTTCGATGGCGCCGATGATCTCGCCGAGGGCATTGCGCAGCGGGGCGGCCGTGAAGTGCAGCCAGCGGCCCTGGTCGCCCATGTGGGGGAAGAAGTCTTCCGCTTCGTAGGCGCCCTCGATCACCGGCGAGCGGCGCAGGCTCTTGGTGCCGTAATGGTCGACGATGGCCTCCATCTGGCCGGATACGATCAGGTCGGCCATGATCGGCCGTTCGGTCCGGTAGAACGCCGACCATTGCCGCCGGGTGCCGACCATGCTCCGGGCCGAAATGCCGATGACCTGCTCGCAGGCGTGGTTCCAGTGGGTGACCACATGTCGTGCATTGATGACCAGGGTGGGGACGGGGTCGCCATCGATGATCTGGGTCATCAGCTGCTGGGTCTGCTTCTGGGCCGTCTCGGCATGCTTGCGTTCGGTGATGTCGATGAAGCTGCAGACGAAGGTGTCCTCCCCCTGGATCGATTCGGTCGAGATGGACAGCTCGACCCATCGCTCTTCGGCCGAAGCCGTCAGGATCAGGGTCTCGTAGCGGGCGGCGTGCCTCTCGCCGGCCAGCCTGGCGCGTCCCTGGTCGCGCACCTGGGCCGGGAAGAGCCTCCAGAAATCCCGGCCGGCGAGTTCCTCTGGCGCCAGCCCGGTGAGGCGCGACATGGCCCCGTTGGCGAAAAGTACGGGGCCACCCCGGTGCAGCAGGATGCCGGTGTTGAACGATTCGGCCAGGGGGAAAAGGCTACCTGGGATGAGGTAGGGGGAAACAC
>WBTZ01000212.1 GCA_009026175.1 Zoogloea sp.
GGCGGCCTGCTGCGCGAGATCCGGGTGGAGCTGGACGCCGACCGCATGGCGGCCCTCGGGGTGAGCGCCGCCGACGTGTCCCACCAGCTGCGCAGGTCCCAGCTGGAGGCCCCGGGCGGCCGGGGCGACGTGGGCGGCGGCGAGCAGGCCGTGCGGACCATCGCCACGGTGGCCAGCGCCGCCGACCTGGCGACCATGGACGTGCCCCTGCCCGACGGCCGCAGCGTGCGCCTGGAGCGCATCGCCCGCATCACCGACACCACCGCCGAGCGGCGCTCGGTGGCCCTGCTGGACGGCAGGCAGGTGGTCGGCTTCGAGGTCTCCCGCACCAAGGGCGCCAGCGAGATCACCGTGGCGGCCGGCGTGCAGAAGGCCATCGACGAGCTGCAGGCCGCCCACCCGGAGCTGCGCATCGTGCATGCCTACGACAACGTGGCGCCGGTGCAGGAGAACTTCGACGGCTCCATGCAGCTGCTCTACGAGGGCGCCCTGCTGGCGGTGCTGGTGGTGTGGTGGTTCCTGCGCGACTGGCGCTCCACCGTGGTGGCGGCGATGGCCCTGCCCCTGTCGGTGATCCCCACCTTCCTCGGCATGTACTGGTTCGGCTTCACCCTCAACACCGTGACCCTGCTGTCCATGGCGCTGGTGGTGGGCATCCTGGTGGACGATGCGATCGTCGAGATCGAGAACATCGCCCGCCACCTGCGCATGGGCAAGACGCCCATCCAGGCGGCCATGGAGGCCGCCGACGAAATCGGCCTGGCGGTGATCGCCACCACCTTCGCCCTGGTCGCGGTGTTCCTGCCCACCGCCTTCATGGCGGGCATCGCCGGCAAGTTCTTCAAGCAGTTCGGGTGGACCGCCGTACTGGCCATCCTCGCCTCCCTGGTGGTGGCACGCCTGCTCACCCCGATGATGGCGGCCTACTTCCTCAAGCCGGTGGCCCACGGCGAGGTGCCCGAGGGCCGCATGATGCGCGCCTACATGCGCAGCATGCAGTGGTGCCTGCGCCACCGTTTGGTGACCCTGCTCGGCGCCATCGCCTTCTTTGTCGGTTCGGTGATGCTGATCCCCCTGCTGCCCACCGGCTTCGTCCCCCCCGCCGACCGGGCCCAGACCCTGGTGAACATCGAACTGCCTCCCGGCAGCACCCTGCGCGAGACCTGGGAGGCCGCCGAGCAGGCACGCGCCGCCATCGGTGACATGCCCGACGTGAAGGCCGTGTTCAGCTCGGTGGGCGGAGGCGCCGCCGGCGACGGCTTCAACCCCGGCGCCGCGGCGGAGGTGCGCCGTGCCGTGCTCACCGTGACCCTCAGCCATCGCACCACCCGGCCGCGCAACCAGCAGGCCGTGGAGGTGGAGATGCGCGAACGTCTGGCGAAGCTGCCCGGCATGCGCATCACCGTCGGCCCCGCCGACTCCGGGGTCAAGATGATCCTGGTGCTCAAGAGCGACGACCCGGCCGCCCTGGCCACCGCCGCCCAGGCCGCCACCCGCGACCTGCGTACCCTGCAGGGCGTCGGCAACATCACCTCCAGCGCCAGCCTGGTAAGGCCCGAGGTGGTCCTGCGCCCGGACTTCGCCCGCGCCGCCGACCTGGGTGTCACGGCGGACTCGATCGGTGAAACCGTGCGCATCGCCACCGCCGGCGACTACGACGTGGGCCTCGCCAAGCTCAACCTGGAGCGCCGCCAGGTACCGATCCGGGTCAAGCTGAGCAATGACGTGCGGGCCGATCTGGAGGCCATCGGACGCCTCACCGTACCCGGCCGCCATGGCCCGGTACAGCTCGCCAACGTGGCCGACATCCGCATCGACAGCGGCCCGGCCCAGGTGAACCGGATGGACCGCAGCCGCAACGTGATCCTCGAGGTGGAACTGGGCCAGCGCGAACTGGGCGAGGTCTACAACGAGGCCCTGGCCCTGCCGGCCCTGCGCAACCTGCCGCCCGGCGTGCGCCTGGCCGACTCGGGCGACGCGGAGATGATGCAGGAGCTGTTCGGCAGCTTCGGGCTGGCCATGGGCATCGGTGTGCTGTGCATCTACATGGTGCTGGTCCTGCTGTTCAAGGGCTTCACCCAGCCGGTGACCATCCTGGCGGCCCTGCCGCTGGCCATCGGCGGGGCCTTCGTGGCCCTGCTGGCGACCCGCAGCAGCTTCTCCATGCCGTCGCTGATCGGCCTGCTGATGCTGATGGGGGTGGTGACCAAGAACTCCATCCTGCTCATCGAGTACGCCATCGAGGCCCGCCGCGGCCGGGGCGGTGCCCCCATGAGCCGCTTCGATGCCCTGGTGGATGCCTGCCGCAAGCGGGCCCGCCCCATCGTCATGACCTCCCTCGCAATGGGCGCCGGCATGCTGCCCATCGCCATGGGCCTGGGCGCCGACCCGAGCTTCCGCGCACCGATGGCAATCGCGGTGATCGGCGGCCTGATCAGCTCCACCCTGCTGAGCCTGCTGGTGGTGCCGGCGGTGTATACCTATGTGGATGATCTGGAGGACCTGATCGCCCGCCTCAATGAGCGCCTGCGCGGCCGCAAGCGTCCTGCGGTGGCCGTAGAATAAGGAGCGGCGCGCATTTGCCATGGGGAACGATTGGGATTAGCCTAGGTCAGGAATCATAGAGGGCCATGACAAGCGGTCCCACCCCACCTTCCTTCCATTCCGAACAACATACGGAGAACGTCATGAGCGACGCACAAGTTACCAAGGACAAACTGGTTTCCGATTTCAAGGCCGTGGTGGCCGACACCGAGGAACTGCTCAAGCTCACCGCCGGGCAGGCCGGTGACAAGGTCGCTGACGTGCGTGGCCGCCTGAGCGAGAAGCTGGTCTCCGCCAAGTACAAGCTGCAGGACCTGGAAGCCGCCGTGGTGCAGAAGACCAAGGCGGCCGCCCGCGCCACCGATGACTACGTCCATGACAATCCCTGGAAGTCCGTCGGCGTGGCCGCCGGCGTGGGCTTCCTGCTCGGGCTGCTGGTCAACCGTCGCTAAGCATCGCTCCCCATGAGCGAACCCGCGCCCTCGCGCCTCGGCGAGTCCCTCCGGGGGCTTGCCGATTCCGGGCTGGCCACCGTCCAGACCCGGCTCGAACTCTTTGCCGTCGAGCTCAAGGAAGAAAAGCTGCGCGCCGGCGGCTTTCTCTTCGACACCGTGCTCGCCGCGCTTTTCATCGGTTTTGGCGTGGTCTTCCTGCTGGCCTTCCTGACCGTGCTGCTGTGGGACAGCCAGCGCCTGCTGGCACTCGGCCTGGCCACCGCCGGCCTGTTTGCCGCCGGCATCTGGGCCGCCACCCGGGCCGCCACCCGCCTGCGCTCCGGTTCCCGCCTGTTTGCGTCCAGCCTGGCCGAACTCGCCCAGGACCGGGACGCCCTGAAACCCAGGGAATGAGCACCGCAGCCCATCGGGGCGGAGGTCATCCCGCGTGAGCCCCGAACTCGTCGAACTGGCCCTGCGCAAGCAGCGCCTGCAGATCCGCAGCGCCGAGCAGCGCGACGCGCTGGTGTATCACGCCCAGGCCTTCACGCCCCTGCTGCACGGCATCGACCGGGTGAGCGACGGCGTGCGCTGGGCCCGGGACAACGCCCCGGTGCTGTCCGGGCTCGGCGTCTTCCTGCTGGTCGTTCGCCCCCGCGCCACCCTGCGCTGGGCCCGCCGTGCGTGGGTGGGCTGGCAGCTGGTGCGGCGGGTCCGCGCCCTGATCTCCTGACTCTCCGACCCACCACCATGAACGTCGATCTCGAAGAAATCCGTCGTGCCCGCGAAGAAGCCGACTGTCTGTGCACCCCGGCCGAAGTGGATGCAGCCCTCAACCAGCTGGCCGCCGACATCACGGTGCGCCTGCAGGACAAGAACCCGCTGGTCTACGTGGTGATGAACGGCGGCCTGATCCTCGCCGGCCGGCTGCTGCCGCGCCTGCCCTTCCCGCTCGAGCTGGCCTACCTGCATGCCACCCGCTACGGCCACGCCCTGCAGGGCACCCTGCTGGACTGGCGGGTCCGTCCCACCCAGGATCTGCGTGACCGCACGGTGCTGGTGCTCGACGACATCCTCGACGAGGGCCACACCCTGGCCGCCATCATCGACTTCCTCAAGCAGGAGGGCGCCCGCGAAGTCCATTCGGCAGTGCTGGTCCACAAGGTCCACGACCGCAAGGCCTACCCGGGCATGCGTGCCGACTTCACCGGCCTGGACGTGGCCGACCGCTTCCTCTTTGGTGGCGGCATGGACTACAAGGGCTACTGGCGCAACGCGCCGGGCATCTACGCGCTGAAGGGGCACTGAGGGCCGCCAGGCCCAGTATGTGCCCTGGCACGCTGGACTAGACCCTGAAGCGTCCCATTTCGGACTGCAGCCGTACCGCCAGCCCAGATAGCTGGCGGGCCGCCACCGCCGCCTCGGCGATCCCGTCACCATTGAGCTCCGCCAGCCGGGCAATGTCCTCCACGTCGGCCGCCACCCGGCCGCTGGCGTCCCGCTGCTGGCCGGTGGCGGCGGAGATCTCTTCGGTGCCGCGGGAGGCATCCTCGACCGCCGCATTGGCCTCCGCCAGGGCGCCGGCCACCCGCTCCATGGACGCCCTGCTCGAGCGCAGCACCGCCAGCCCGTTCTCGATCGCCGCCCGGGCGGCCTGGGAATCCCGGCCGAGAGCGCTGGTAATCGTGTCGATTCCGTTGGCCGCCTTGTGGGATTCCTCGGCCAGCTTGCGCACTTCGTCTGCCACGACCGCAAAGCCCCGCCCCGACTCCCCCGCCCGCGCCGCCTCGATGGCCGCGTTGAGGGCCAGCAGGTTGGTCTGGTCGGAAATCCCCTTGACCTGCTGGGTCATGCCCGAGATCTCCCCGGTGCGCCGCACGAAGTTCTCGACGGTGTCGACGATATTGCCGACAGCCTGATCGACCTGGAGGATCTTGTCCTGCAGGTCCTGCAGGGTCTCGTTGCCATGATGGGTGCTCTCCAGGCTGCGCCGTGCCATGTCCTGCACCGCGGCGCTCAGATCGGCAATCCGGGCGGTACTGGCCACGATCTCCTCCATGCCGGCCGCCGCCGAGCTGGAGCGCACGCTCTGCTCGGCCGAGCCGGCGGCGATCCTGGCGGTACCCTGATCAAGGGCCGTCGCCGCCCCGGCGACCTCCCCGGCCGACTGGTTGACCTGCCCGATCAGGCGCTGGAGCTGATCCATCATGCGGTTGAAGGCAGCGGAGGCCAGGCCCACCTCATCCTCCCGGCGCAGCACCAGGCGGCGGGTCAGGTCGCCCTCGCCGCTGGCAATCTCGGTGAGGTTGCGGGTCATGTCGTCCAGTGGGCGGGCCAGCGTGTTGCGGATGAAGAAATAGACAAAGATCACCAGCACCACACCCAGCACGGCGGCCACTGCAATGGTGGTCAGCAGGGACTCGCGGATGTTCCGGTTGAGGGTGTCCAGCTGGACGCTCATGGACACGGCGCCGAGGACTTCACCCTCCTTGGCCTCGTCGTGGCATTCCAGGCACTCCTTGCCCAGGTAACGCCGCTCCGCGATGGCCGGGATGACCGCCTTGAGCACTTCCGAGCCGTTCTCGGTACGCACCTCGTAATGGGGCTTGCCGTCGGCCAGGCTGGCTTTTTCAAGGGGATCGTCGGCCGGCACCACGCCCTGCTCGCGCTCGCCGAACTGGCGCACCGTCGGCTCGCCCCGCAGGACCTTGAGGTTGCGCACCCCGCGGGACTGCTCCACCTGTTCAAGGTAGTAGCCCTGGCGGGCGTAATTGCGGGTGGCCTTGGCAAACATCAGCTGGGCCATCGTCATCTGGTGCACGGACTGGGCAAACTCCTGGGCCTGCTCGATGGCTGTGTGCTGCTGCTCCCGGGCCACCCACCAGAGGATCAGGGCAGACCCGCCGGCCATCAGGCAGGTGATGGTGATGACTAGGCGGATCCAGATCTTTTGCGTGCTCATGGTCATCGGCGCAGGGCGCCACAGAGGGGGCAGGAACGTCCGGACGGCACCGGACATGAACACTGGCTAACGACCCGGGGAAGAAATAGTTGATACCTGTCTATGGTTTTTCGCCGGTCAGGCCTGGCGCAGACCATCCATCAGACGCTTCCAGGCCAGTTCGGCATCCCGCCCTTCCTTGTCGAACAGCTTCTCGAGCATGGCCAGCTGGGTTCCGGTCAACTCGGCCTCCAGCGCGGCGCCATCGGCAGTCAGGGCCAGGCGCTTGACGCGCTTGTCGTCGGGGTCGGCGGTCGTGCCGATCAAGCCCACCTCCACCAGCTGGCGCAGGGGAGCGTTCAGGGCCTGCTTGGTCACGCCCAGGGTGCCCAGCAACTCGGTTACGGTGGTACCGGGCTGACGGCCCACGAAGTACAGGATGCGGTGATGCACCCGCCCCAGCCCCCGGTCGGCCAGGATCCGGTCCGGCGGTGCGGTGAAGGCGCGGTATGCAAAAAAGAACAGTTCGATGGACTCGCGCAGTTCGGTCTGGCGATTTAGGTCAATCATGTTGACTTTTTTCCTGATGGGCATGTAGGATTTATAGGTCAATATTATTGACTTTTATGCTGCTTTGCACAATCAGGAGAAACCCATGCCATTCCCTG
>WBTZ01000018.1 GCA_009026175.1 Zoogloea sp.
ACCGAAAAGTGTGCGCCGCCGGCCCCAGCCCCCAGCGCCGCCGCCCCGGCAGCCGTTGCAACGCCCGTTGCCGCCCCGGCGGCGCCGGCCAAGTGCGACTTCAGCGCCAGCCTGTCGGCAGACAACTCGTTTGCCTTCAACAAGGCCACCCTGACCCCCGCCGCCAGGCAGAATCTCGACAGCGCCGTCGTGGCCAAGCTTGGCACCTGTGCCAGCATCACCTCCGTGATCGTCACCGGCCACACCGACCGCCTCGGCACCCAGGCGTACAACCAGAAGCTCTCCGAGAAGCGCGCCGACGCCGTCCAGGCCTACCTGATCAGCAAGGGCGTGAAGGCGGACCTGATCGACACCATGGGCGCCGGCAAGACCCAGCCGATCAAGAGCTGCGACGACAAGCTCGGCCGCAAGAAGCTGATCGAATGCCTGGCCCCCAACCGCCGCGTCACCGTGGACGTGAAGGGCCCCGCCAAGTAATCTCGCTCCTGCCGGCGACACCCGAAACCCCGCCAACCGGCGGGGTTTTCATTTAGACATAACCAACGGACCTGCGACCCATGACGCCGACCCAGGTGGACCTGCTGATCGAAGCGCGCTACATCATTCCGGTCGAACCCCGGGACGTCACGCTGGAACATCACGCAATCGCCATCCGCAACGGCCGGATAGAGGCCCTACTCCCCATCGACGAGGCCCGCAGCCGCTATTCAGCCGCCGAAACGGTCCGCCTGCCGGAGCACATCCTGACCCCCGGCCTGGTCAATCTGCACTGCCATGCCGCCATGAGCCTGATGCGCGGCCTTGCCGACGACCTGCCTCTGATGCGCTGGCTCCAGGAAGCCATCTGGCCCACCGAGGCGCAACACGCCTCCCCGGCCTTTGTGCGGGACGGAAGCCTGCTCGCCGGCGCCGAGATGCTGCGTGGCGGCATCACCACCTGCAACGACATGTACTTCTTCCCCCAGGCCACCGCGGAAGCCTTCGACCGCCTGGGTCTGCGCGCAGTGCTGGGCATCACGGTGATCGAATTCCCCTCCCAGTACGCATCCGATGCAGACGACTACCTCGCCAAGGGGCTAGCAACCCGGGAAGCCTGGCGCGACGATCCGCTGATCCGCTTCGCGCTGGCCCCCCACGCGCCCTACACGGTATCCAACCGCAGCTTCGAACACATCGGCACCCTCGCCGAGGAACTCGACCTCCCCATCCACATCCACATCCACGAGACAGCTGAAGAGATCGAGGCCAGCCTGCGGGAACACGGCAAGCGCCCGATCCAGCGGCTCGACGACCTCGGCCTGCTGAGCCCCCGCCTGATCGGCGTGCACGCCGTCCATCTCGACAACGGGGATATCGAGCGACTGGCCCGGCAAGGTTGCGCCATCGCCCACTGCCCCACCTCCAACATGAAGCTCGCCAGCGGCGCGGCGCCCATCAAGGCCCTGCTCGACACCGGCCTGGCGGTAGGCCTGGGCAGCGACGGCGCAGCCAGCAACAACCGACTCGACCTGTGGCGCGAAATGCACCAGGCCAGCCTGCTCGCCAAGCTGACCAGCCAGGATGCTTCGGCCGTGCCGGCACACGAGGCCCTCCGCATGGCCACGCTGCATGGCGCCCGCGCGCTGGGGCTCGACGATACAATCGGCTCACTGCTGCCCGGCAAGGCCGCCGACCTGTGCGCCATGCGCATCGACGCCCCGGACACACTCCCGCTATACCAGGCAGCATCACACCTGATATACGTTCTCGGACGGCACGCCGTATCGGATGTCTGGATCAATGGACAAGCCCGCCTCCGCAACGGAGAACTGTTGCAAATATCCAACACCGAACTATTGAGCATCGCCCGCCTATGGCAGAATAAGCTCCGCCAATGAATTGGATATGCTGCCTGACTTTATTAGTCTTTCAGGCTGCCAGGATGAATCTTCCGGTTCTACCCCTTTGCCTTGCGACGAGGAAAACGATGATCAAACAAGCCAAAAAACAACTGCTGATGGCCGCCGCACTTGCCGCTCTCGGCCTGTCCGCCTCCGCCAGCTTCGCCAAAGACGTCGTTGTTGATACGAAAGGCGAAGTGCCTTACGTGATCGACTCCCGCGCCGTCGTCGCCCGCAGCGGCAACGACCTGTGCTGGCGCACTGGCTACTGGACCCCCGCCGCCGCCTCCACCACCATGGCCGGCGAATTCCCGGTCGGCTGCGAATGCGACAAGGATGTCGTGGCGCAGGAAAAATGTGTGAAGCCCGCCGCTGCCGCTCCGGCCGCCGGCTCCAAGTCCGCCCCGGCTGTTGCCGCTCCGGCTCCGGTTGCCGACAAGATCAAGCTGGCCGCTGACGCCCTGTTCGAATTCGACAAGGCCGTCCTGCTGCCCGCCGGCAAGACCAAGCTCGACGAACTGGCCGGCAAGGCCAAGAGCGTGAAGCTCGAAGTCATCCTCGCCGTCGGCCACACCGACCGCATCGGTAGCGACGCCTACAACCAGAAGCTGTCCGAAAAGCGCGCTGCCGCCGTCAAGGACTACCTGGTCGGCAAGGGCGTTGAAGCCAACCGCGTGTACACCGAAGGCAAGGGCGAGAAGCAGCCCGTGACCGGCGACAAGTGCAAGAACCTGGGCAAGGAATCCGGCAAGAACAAGAAGCTGGTCGAGTGCCTGCAGCCGGACCGTCGCGTGGAAATCGAAGTCATCGGCACCAAGTAATCCGCCGACAGATTTCCCGCCTGTCCTCAAAAAGCCCTGCCCTGCAGGGCTTTTTGTTTTTTGCGGGTCCGCCCCAAGCCCGGGCTCTCGCAATACAATTCGGCCTGCCACCATGAATTCGCCCATTTCCGTTTCCGCCATGAATGCCGATCCCGCCGAACTTCAGAAATTCAGTGACCTTGCCCATCGCTGGTGGGACCCCGAATCCGAATTCAAACCGCTCCACCGGATCAATCCCCTCCGCCTCGACTGGATCGACGCAGCCGTCGGCCTGAGTGGCAAGAAGGTGGTCGACATCGGCTGCGGCGGAGGCATCCTCGCCGAGTCCATGGCCGCCCGGGGCGCCCTCGTCACCGGCGTGGACCTGTCGGAGAAGGCCCTCGGCGTCGCCCGCCTGCACCTCTACGAAAGCGGCCAGACCGTCGACTACCGGCACATCGCTGCCGAAGCACTGGCCCTTGAAGCCCCCGGCAGCTTCGATGTGGTGACCTGCATGGAGATGCTCGAACACGTCCCGGATCCAGCCAGCACCATCCAGGCCTGCGCCACACTGGTGAAGCCCGGCGGACAGGTCTTCTTCTCCACCCTCAACCGCAACCTCAAGTCCTACCTGATGGCGGTGGTCGGAGCCGAGTACATCCTCAACCTCCTGCCCAAGGGCACCCACGAATACGCCAAGTTCATCAAGCCCTCCGAACTGGCACGCCATGTACGGAATGCCGGCCTCGATGTGAATGAGCTGATCGGCATGACCTACAACCCCCTGACCGAAATCTACGCCCTCGGCCAGGACACCGACGTCAATTACCTGATGCGCACCACGCGGAATGGCTGACGCCGTCTTCTTCGACCTGGATGGCACCCTCGCCGACACGGCCCCGGACCTGGCCGGCACGCTGAACCGCCTCAAAGCCGAACAAGGGCTTCCTCCCAGCCCCTATGAAGCGCTGCGCCCACGCGTATCCCAGGGCGTGCGCGGAATGCTGGGCGCAGGCTTCGGACTGCTCCCCGACGACGCAGCCTACCCCCCGCTGGCCGCCCGCTTCCTGGCCCTGTATAGCGAGACGCTCTGCGTCGAGACCCGCCTCTTCGCGGGCATGGAAGAACTCCTTGAGCAGCTGGACGCCATGGGAATCACCTGGGGCGTCGTCACCAACAAGGCCGAGCGCCTGGCCCGCCCGATCATCGCCAGCCTGGGCCTGGCCGAGCGCTGCGCCTGCATTGTCGGCGGAGACACAGCCAGCCGGCCGAAGCCCCACCCCGACCCGCTCCTGCATGCCTGCTCACTGACCGGACAGGCGCCACAGCGGAGCCTTTACGTGGGCGACGACATCCGTGACATCCAGGCAGGCCGCGCAGCCGGCATGGCCACCGTGGCCGCAGCCTACGGCTACCTGGGCAGCGCCGAGCCCATCCAGACCTGGAACGCCGACCGCATCATCGACCACCCCCTGGACATCCTCGCCCTGCTGGGACCCGCCTGATACGTGCTATCATTCGGAACTGTTCTGGCAAAACCGGGACAAAGCAAAAGCAGCACAACATGGGGCCGACCTGGCTTCGACGTGGGTTGCGAAGCAGATCAGGGCATACCGAGGACCAGTTACCTCGTAAATCCACTGGAAAACTACAAACGCCAACGACGAGCGTTTCGCTCTCGCCGCTTAAGGCTTGAGCCGCTGCACTGATTCGTTCCTGGGTCAGATGGGGTCAAACCCATTGCAGCGTCATTTACAGGGACTAGCAAGGGATCGGGTTACTTGGTCCGGCGCGAAATTCTAGGTGACTCGCCCGTGGTCGGCCTGCCGACTGGCTAAACCCCGGGTTAAATCCAAGTAGGTCGGCTAAGTATGTAGAACTGACTGTAGAGGACTTGCGGACGGGGGTTCGATTCCCCCCGGCTCCACCAATTCGACGCCAAGTGATTGATTTCACTTGGCGTTTTTCATTTCAGGCCTTCGGCCGCAGCGCTGACTTCGGCCGGAAGGCCTTGACGAGGCTTTCATCGGTCTCGATATAAGGGCCGCCGATCAGGTCGATGCAGTAAGGCACGGCGGCGAAGATCCCCGGCACCTTCTGATTGCCGTCTGCGTCCTTGAGCCCCTCGAGGGTTTCGGCGATGGCCTTGGGCTGGCCGGGAAGGTTGAGGATCAGCGACTGGCCGCGGATCACCCCCACCTGGCGGGACAGGATGGCGGTGGGTACGAAGGCCAGGCTGATCTGGCGCATCTGCTCGCCAAAGCCCGGCATCACCTTGTGGGCGACCGCGAGGGTCGCCTCGGGGGTCACGTCGCGGGGGGCCGGCCCGGTCCCCCCGGTGGTGAGCACGAGGGCACAGCCCACCTGGTCGCACAGCTCCACCAGAGTCGCTTCAATGGTCGGCTGGTCGTCGGCGATGAGGCGGACCTCAGCCTGCCAGGGAGTCGTGAGGGTCCTGGCCAGCCACGCCTGCAGGGCGGGGATGCCCTTGTCTTCGTAGATGCCGGCAGAGGCCCGGTCGCTGATGGACACAAGGCCGATCTTCACCGCCTCGCTCATTCCTCGTCCCCTTCATCCACGTCGGGCTGCTCAGAGCTGTCCGCGCCATACTCCAGCTCACGCAGCACCCGGAAGAGCTCGCGGAAGGCGCGGGGCGGCTTGTTGAGCTCCTTCTCCTTGATCGCATTGCGGCGCAACACGCGGAGATGCTGCAGATCGGCCCCCTGGTGGGCTTCGGCGATGTCGTGGAGAGTCTTCTCGTCCTCGATCAGGCGGGCACGCAGCTGCTCGAGGCGATGCATCCTGGCCGTCTCTACCGCGGACACGCCCTTGAAGGCATCCAGGGCGGCGCGGATGGGCTCCGGATCCACATTGCGCATCAGCCGGCCGATGTACTGGAGCTGACGGCGCTTGGCTTCATGGGATGGAAAGCGCTGGTAATCCTTGACGGCGTCGCGCAGGTCCTCGTCGATGGGGACCTTGGCAAGGCGTTCCTTGCCAAGTTCGGCCAGTTCGGCGCCCAGGTCCTGCAGGGCCTTGCTGGCCCGTTTCATCTCGGACTTGCTGGGGCCGAGGTCTTCTTCTTCGTCGTGGTGGTATTTGTGATGGGCCATCTGGGGGCGGGAAATGCTCGGTAAGGGTAAGATTATAGCCTTTAGCCTCAGCTCCCACCGCTCACGCCATGGCCGACAACCGTTTCAGCTTCAGTCAGGACAACCTCAAGACCCTCGCCGATGACATTCTCAAGTTCGCCAGAAAGCGGGGCGCAAGCGCCTGCGAGGTGGATGTGTCCGAAGGCTTCGGGCAGTCCGTCACGGTACGCCGCGACGAGGTGGACACCATCGAGTACAACCGGGACAAGGGCATCGGCGTCACCATCTACGATGGCCAGAAGCGCGGCTACGCCAGCACCTCGGACTTCTCCAGGGACTCACTGAAGGCGACCGTGGACGCCGCCATCTCGATCGCCCGCTTCACGGCGCCCGACCCGGCAGCCGGCCTGCCCGACGAGGCGCTCCTGGCCCGCGAGTTTCCCGACTTCGACCTCTATCACCCCTGGAAGCTCTCCACGGAAGAAGCCATCGAGCTGGCCCGCGGCTGCGAGCGGGCAGCCTTTGCGGTCAGCCCCGAGATCCGCAATTCCGACGGGGCCAGCGTATCGATGCAGCAAGCCCATTTCATCTCGGCCAACAGCCTGGGCTTCATGGGCGGCTACGCCAGCTCGCGCCACTACCTGTCCTGCTCGGTGATCGCCGGCGAGGGCGACGACATGCAGCGGGACGACTGGTACACCACCAAACGTGACCCGGCCGACCTGGCAGATGCCGACGAGATCGGCACCTTCGCCGCCCGACGCGCCCTGGCGCGCCTCGGCGCACGCCAGATCCCCACCTGCGAAGTGCCGGTGCTGTTCGAGGCCCCCCTCGCCGCCGGCCTGATCGGAGCCTTCGTGCACGCGGTGAGCGGCGGCGCCCTGTACCGCAAGTCCAGCTTCCTGCTCGACAGCCTGGGCAAGCAGGTCTTCCCCTCCCACATCCAGATCTCCGAACGTCCGCACCTGGCCAAGGCATTCGCCAGCAGCCCCTTCGATGACGATGGCGTCGCCACCCATGACCGCGAGGTCATCATCGACGGGGTGCTGCAGGGCTACTTCCTCAGCACCTACTCCGCCCGCAAGCTCGGCATGCAGACAACCGGCAATGCCGGCGGCAGCCACAATCTGCTGGTCAAGCCCGGCGAGTACGACCTTGAGGGCCTGGTCAAGCAGATGGATCGAGGCCTGCTGGTCACCGAGCTGCTCGGCCACGGCGTCAATTACGTCACCGGCGATTACTCCCGCGGCGCGGCGGGCTTCTGGGTCGAGAACGGCAAGATCCAGTATCCCGTGCATGAGATCACCATCGCCGGCAACCTCAAGGACATGCTGATGGGCATCCGCGAGATTGGCTCCGACGTCCTGGTGCGCGGCTCCAAGCATTGCGGCTCCATCCTCGTCGAGCGCATGACCGTGGCCGGCGCCTGATCCGGCCGCTTGTTCTGCAACACCTTCCCTCGGGTTCATCCCACCGTCCAGAAAGAGAAAGAAGAGGAAACATCATGGAACGGCGTTCCTTCCTGAAGCAGGCTGCAGCCGGCGTTGCTGCCGGCGCGGCCACCGCCCCGGCCCTGGCGGCCGAATTGCCCACCATCAAGTGGCGCCTCGCGTCCGGCTTCCCCAAGACCCTCGATGCCATCTTCGGCGCGACCGAGACCGTCGCCAAGCGGGTGGCCGCGGCCACCGGCGGCAAGTTCCAGATTTCCCTCTTCGCCGCGGGCGAGATCGTACCGACCCCGGGCGTCCTTGATGCGGTCAAGGACGGCACCGTCGAGCTGGGGCACGCCGCGTCCTACTGGTATATCGGCAAGGATCCCGCCCTGGCCTTCGATACCGCCCTGCCCTTCGGCCTCAACAGCCGCCAGCAAAGCGCCTGGATGTTCGATGGCGGCGGGCTCGAGCTGATGCGTGAGTTCTTCAAGGACTACAACATCGTGAACATCCCCTGCGGCAACACCGGCACCCAGATGGGCGGCTGGTTCCGCAAGGAGATCAAGACCGTCGAAGACCTCAAGGGCCTCAAGTTCCGCGTCGGCGGCTTCGCAGGCCAGGTGCTTGCCAGGATGGGTGTGGTGCCCCAGCAGATCCCGCCGGCCGACATCTACCCGGCCCTCGAGAAAGGCACCATCGACGCCACCGAATGGATCGGCCCCTATGACGACCAGAAGCTGGGCTTCAACCGGGTCGCCAAGTACTACTACTACCCGGGCTGGTGGGAAGGTGGCCCCCAGCTGTCGATCTACGTCAACGCCAAGGCCTGGGCCTCCCTGCCCAAGGAATACCAGACCATCCTGGAAGACGCCTGTCTCTACGCCCACGCCGAGATGCAGGCGGCCTACGATGTGAAGAACCCGCCCGCCCTCAAGCACCTCATCGGCAGCGGCACCCAGTTGCGCCCCTTCCCCCACGACGTGATGGCTGCCGGCTACAAGATCGCCATGGAGCTCTACGAGGAAACGGCGGCCAAGAACCCGAAGTTCAAGAAGATCTACGAGCCCTGGAAGAAATTCCGCGACGACCAGGTCCAGTGGTTCGCCGTGGCCGAAAACCGCTTCGACAACTTCATGCAGGCCGCCCGCACCGGCAAGGGCCGCAAGTAGATCCGGCTCCCGGAGCCCCTTCAGCACCGTCCCTGCCGCATAGGGTTTTCCTCACTGTGCGGTCTGGGAGGGGTCATGAATAATCGGATTCACCTAGCGCAGTTATTCCCAGAGGAGACAAAGTGGAACGACGTTCATTCATCAAGAAAGCCGGCGTAGGTGTTGCTGCCGGAGCCGTTGCAGCCCCAGCCCTGTCTGCAGATCTGCCCACCATCAAGTGGCGCCTGGCATCCAGCTTCCCCAAGTCCCTCGACACCATCTACGGCGGTGCCGACGTGGTCGCCAAGCGGGTCGCTGCCGCCACCGGCGGCAAGTTCCAGATCCAGGTCTTCGCTGCCGGCGAAATCGTTCCCGGCCCGGGTGTGCTCGACGCAGTCAAGGACGGCACCGTCGAAGCCGGCCACACCTGCTCCTACTACTTCGTCGGCAAGGACCCCACGTTCGCCATCGACACCGCCATCCCCTTCGGCCTCAACAGCCGCCAGCAAACGGCCTGGATGATGGAAGGCGGCGGCCTTGAGCTGTTCCGCGAGTTCTTCAAGGACTACAACATCTACAACATCCCCTGTGGCAACACGGGCGCCCAGATGGGCGGCTGGTTCCGCAAGGAGATCAAGACCGTCGAAGACCTCAAGGGTCTCAAGTTCCGCTGCGGCGGCTTCGCCGGCCAGGTCCTCGCCCGCCTTGGCGTAGTGCCCCAGCAGATCCCGGGTGGCGACATCTACCCCGCCCTGGAAAAGGGCACCATCGACGCCGCCGAATGGATCGGCCCCTACGATGACCAGAAGCTGGGCTTCAACAAGGTCGCCAAGTACTACTACTACCCGGGTTTCTGGGAGGGCGGCCCGCAGATCTCGCTGTACGTGAATCAAAAGAACTGGGCTGCGCTGCCCAAGGAATACCAGACCATCCTGGAAGATGCCTGCATGTATGCCCACGCCGAGATGCAGGCCCGCTACGACGCCAAGAACCCCACTGCGCTGAAGCAGCTGGTAGGCTCCGGCACGCAGCTGCGCCCCTTCCCCAACGAAGTCATGGCGGCAGCCTTCAAGGCGGCCAATGACCTCTACGAGGAAACCGCCGCCGCCAACCCGAAGTTCAAGAAGATCTACGAAGCCTGGAAGAAATTCCGGGATGAACAGCTGCAATGGTTCGCCGTCGCCGAAAACCGCTTCGACAACTTCATGCAGGCGGCCCGCAGCGCCAGCGCCAAGGCCAAGAAGTAAGCACTGCCCGCCCCAGGCAGGCGAGGCCGCGCATAGCGCGGCCTTTTTCGTTGCATGAAGCTACCATGAAGCACGCCCCTCAGCCCCGCTGGTCCATCGCACACAAGGAGAGCCCACGATGATCCAAGCCTTCGCCCTGCTGCTCACCTTCCAACTGACCGGTGAGACCTTGCGGGTTGCCCTGCACCTCCCAGTCCCGGGGCCGGTGCTCGGCATGGCCCTGCTGCTGGTCTGGCTGGTCGTCCGCGGAGGCCCCGGCGACGACCTTCGGCACACCTCCGGCACCCTGCTGCAGCATCTGTCCCTGATGTTCGTGCCGGCCGGCACGGGCGTGATGCTGCACGTGGGCCGGCTCGCCGACGAGGCCTGGCCGATTGCCATCGCCCTGGTGGTCAGCACGGTGCTGGGGCTCGCAGCGACCGGGCTGACCCTGCATGTCCTGACACGGCAAGGACGCGAGGCTTCCCGATGAACACCGACAGCATGACCGAGATCTGGGTCTACCTGTCGGCCCAGCCCCTGCTCTGGCTGACCCTCACCCTGGCCGCCTACCTGCTTGCCATCGCCCTGCACCGCAAGGCAGGCGGCCATCCGGCGGTCAATCCGGTACTGGTCTCGGTGACCATCCTGGTCGCCCTGCTCAGCCTCACCGGGACACCCTATCAACGCTATTTCGACGGGGCCCAGTTCGTGCACTTCCTGCTGGGGCCCACCACCGTCGCCCTCGCCATCCCCCTGCACAGCCAGTTGAAGCGCCTCGTCGCCATGGGCGGCCCCCTGATGGTGGCCCTGGTCGTCGGTTCCCTGACGGCGGGCCTGTCGGCCTACGCCATCGGCGCCCTGCTGGGTGCCAGCGCCCCCACGGTGGCATCCCTCGCCCCCAAGTCCGTCACCACGCCGATCGCCATGGGCGTCGCCGAGCGTCTCGGCGGGCTGGCCTCCCTGACGGCCGTGTTCGTCATCCTGACCGGGATCTTCGGTGCCATCTTTGCAGCGGGCCTGCTCCGCCGCCTGGGCGTCAAGGACGACGCCAGCGTGGGCTTCGCCATGGGGCTTGCCTCCCACGGCATCGGCACGGCCCGCGCCTTTCAGATCAGCGAGCAGACCGGCGCCTTCGCCGCCCTTGCGATGGGCCTCAACGGCCTGTTCACCGCGCTCACCCTGCCCTGGCTGCTACCGCTGCTGGCACCGCTGGTGCGCCCCTGAACGTAGCGTGAACTAGGGTTCCCCTCAGCTTGCCGCCCCCAGGAACGGCCCTGATAATCAGGGCCGTTCCCATTTTTGCTGCACTGCACCCATGGACTTGCTGATCGACGTCATCCTGCGGGCCGGTCGCTCCGCGGTAGAACTGTCCTTCTTCGTGCTGCTGCCCGTCATGGTGGTCATGCTGTCGCTGATGCGCCTGCTCGAGGCGAAGGGCGTGCTCGACTGGGTGGTGGCGCGCCTCGCCCCGCTGCTGCGCCCCGCCGGACTCACCGGACTGGGCGTCTTCGCTGCGCTGCAGATCAACTTCGTCAGCTTCGCCGCGCCGGTGGCCACCCTCGCCATGATGGATCAGCGCGGCGCCTCCAGCCGTCACCTGGCCGCCACCCTGGCCATGGTCATGGCCATGGCCCAGGCCAACGTCTCCATGCCCATGGCCGCCATGGGGCTGCACTTCGGCATCGTGCTGGGTTGGTCGCTGGTAGGTGGCCTGGTGGCCTCGGCGGCCACCTATTACGTGTTCGGACGCAGCCTGTCCGCCACGGAACACACCCTCAACGAAACGCTCCAGCATCCGGTGGCCGACAACGCCAAGGGTGTGCTGGATGTCATCAACCGCGCCGGGGCAGAGGCCTTCAAGATCGCCGTCGGGGCCATCCCCATGCTGGTGCTGTCGCTCACCGTGGTGCTGGCCCTGCGCCGTGTCGGAGCCCTGGACGCCCTGACAACGCTCCTGTCTCCGCTCCTGCTGACCATCGGTGCCGACCCGGCACTGATCCTCCCCACCCTGACCAAGTATCTGGCCGGGGGCACCGCGATGATGGGCATCATGGACGAGATGATCCGGGCCGGCACGGCCAATGCCGCCACCCTCAACGGCGTCAGCGCCGGCCTGCTGATCCACCCCCTGGACATCCCCGGCGTGGCGGTCCTCATCTCGGCTGGGCGCCGGGTGGCCGATGTGTGGAAGCCGGCGACCCTCGGAGCCTGTGCGGGGATCGCGGTGCGGATGCTGGGGCATGCCGTCGCAGGCTGAAGCCGCCACCAGGAAGCCGGCATTTCGTCGCAGTGGTGCGGCATTTCATTAGGCGAAACGCCTCTCCCTGCGCTACCATCGAAGTTCCTGATCGAAGGCAGATACACCGTTGTCCACGCAAGAACCCGCAAAAAATCCGATTCAGGTCATCGAACGCATGATGACGCTGCTGGACGTACTCGCCCGGCACGCGGACCCCGTTCCTCTCAAGCAACTCGCGGCAGAAACCGGTTTGCACCCGTCCACCGCCCACCGGATCCTCGGTGCGATGACGAGCAGCGGCTTCGTCGAACGCAACGATTCCGGGGTCTACCGCCTCGGCATCCGACTGCTCGAACTGGGCAGTCTGGTCAAATCCCGGATCTCCCTGCGCGATACGGCGATGCCGGCCATGCTCAAGCTGCATGCCACCACGGGCGAAAGCGTCAATCTCGGCATCCGTGCCGGGGATGAGATCGTCTACGTGGAGCGCACCTCCAGTGGCCGCTCCTCGGTGCGCGTGGTGCACATCGTCGGCGCCCGCGCGCCCTTGCACACCACCGCCACCGGCAAGCTGTTCCTGGTCGAAGATGGGGCCCAGAAGGTACGCGAGTACGCCCGCCGCACCGGCCTGCCCGGCACCACGGGCACCTCCATCACCACCCTCCAGGCCCTCGAGAAGGAACTCGACAAGGTGCGCCGCCACGGCGTCGCCTACGACCTGGACGAGGTGGAGAACGGTGTGCGCTGCATCGCCGCGGGCATTCGTGACGACAGCGGCGAGCTGATCGCCGGCCTGTCCCTGTCGACCCCCTCCGAACGCTTCGACCCCGACTGGGCTCCGCTCATTCACCAGACGGCCGACGAGATCTCCCGCGACCTGGGCTACATCCCCCCGCGCTAGGCTCGGCGCGGACAGGCAAAAAACAAGGGCGCCCATGGGCGCCCTTTGCATTCAAGTGATCGGCCCGCTCAGGTCGCCGGCCCACGGCTGTGCAGGGCCAGCTTCTGCTGAACCGCAGCGCTCTCGAGCCAGCGCTTGACCCGCTGGGCATCCGCCACCCGGGTGAAGCGACCGAAGGAATCCAGCAGCACGATGATCATCGGCTTGTTGAGCAGCCAGGCCTGCATCACCAGGCACTTGCCCGATTCGTTGATGAAACCGGTCTTGGACACGCCGATCTGCCAGTCGGGGCTGCTGACCAGCGCATTGGTGTTGTTGAACTGGCGGGGCCGGCCGTTGAGGTGCACAACGTAGTTCGCCGTGGTGGAGAACTCGCGGATCAGCGGATAGCGGGACGCCGCAGAGACCATCTTGACCAGGTCACGGGCGCTGGACACGTTGGCGGAATTGAGGCCGGTCGCATCGGAGAAGCGGGTATCCCGCAGGCCCAGGGACACCGCCTTGCGATTCATCGCGGCCACGAAGGCCTGGTAACCCCCCGGATAGTTGCGGGCCAATGCAGACGACGCCCGGTTCTCGGAGCTCATCAGGGCCAGGCGGAGCATGTCCTCGCGGGCCAGTTCCGTCCCGACCGGCACGTGGGAGCTGCTGTTGCGCAGGGTGTCCACGTCATCGCTGGTGACGGTGATGGTATCGGTCAGGCTGAGGCGGGCATCCAGCACCACCATGGCCGTCATCAGCTTGGTGATGGAGGCGATGGGCAGGACGGCATCGGAATTCTTCTCGAGGATGACATTGCCGGTCGCCTGATCGGCAATCATGAAGGCCGCGGACTGGAGCAGCGGGTTACCATCGCCGTCCACGTCGGCGGCGGCGCGGTGAGGCGTCTGCACCTCCCGGTAGCTCATCTTGCGACCCTTGGACTCGGCACGTGCCAGGCTGGCCTCCTTGCGGCCACGGGCATGCTTGCTGGTGGTGGCCTCACGGGTGGAGGAGGCCTTGGCCGACTTGGTGGCCTTCGCCGGCTTCTCTGCCTTGACACTCCTGGAGTGGGAGTGTTTTTTCGACTCGGCCTTGTGCGACGCGGCATTCGCAGCGCCAGGAATGACGCTGGCAAATGCAAACATGCTCAAGATGGCGATGACGGTTCGACGGATTTTCATGGTTCTTCAAGCTGGATCGTGAGCCGGAAGCCGACACGGCTTCCGGATTAACAAATTCATCGCGGGGACCACGCTCCCGGAGGCGGCTCGAAGGGCTGCCAGGCACTCACGGGATCGTCCCCGGTCCGTTCGGGGAGGCTGCTTTATGTATCGGCAGACTTCTATTCAAAATAAAGGCTTATTTTAAATATTTGAAGTTTTTTGTGAATGATTTTTTGCTGCGGCGCAGCCTGATTCAACATCACGCGGTCGGCCGGGCCGGCTCAACCCGCAGAAAACGGGCCAGCTCATCCCGGCGGGCCATCGCATCCCGGTAGCCCAGCTCCATCAGCGCCCGGGTGTAGCCACGCTCGAACAGGAGGTAGGACAGCAGCACCGAGCCATTCTTGCGCGTTGCTCCGACCCCCCTCAGCACCAGGCGGAGCGCAGGTGGCAGCGCAGCACGATGCCGGGCGGCAAGATAATCCAGTCTCTGGGACGGCGCAATCACCAGCGTCTCGATCTCGCGCAGGCCGATGCCGCTGGCGCGCCGCTGCTCCGGACTCAAGGCCCCCACGGTGGCATTGATCCGCTCCATTCTCTCGAGATCCATGGCCAGGCCATCCAGGAAGATGCTGGACATCGCATGGCCGGCCACCTGGGCCGGCGACGGATAGGCGTCGGTGCGCTGCCGCGCCTCTTCCGAACGCCGCCCGCCGGCAATCACCAGGATGCGCTCGGCCCCCAGGTGGATGGCCGGGCTGATCGGCGCCAGCTGGCGCATGGAGCCATCGCCGAAATACTCGCGGTTGATGCGCACGGCGGGAAAGACGAAAGGGATGGCGCTGGAAGCCAGCAGATGATCAGCGTTGAGCTCGGTACGCAGGCCGACACGCTGGGCCCGTCGCCAGGGCTGAAGCTCATCCGCCCCCTGAAAGAAGGCCAGGCTCTCGCCCGAGGTGTAACCCGACGCCGTGACCGACACGGCATACAGGCTGCCCGCCGAGATCGACCTGCCGATGGCGCCAAAGTCCAGCTGCTCCTCGAGCAGCAGGCGCAGCGGGGCGTTGTCGAGCAGGGAGCGGGGAGACTGATGGACCAGCCAGCCGAGCAGCAGGGCCGAACCCCAGCGCAGCACCGACTGCATGATGGCGGGCGTGTCTGCCCGATAGACGTGATCGACGCGGAAATTGCGCCAGATGTACGCGAGCTTGCGCACCGCCTCATCGAAATTGGCCGAGAACACGGCCAGCGCGACTGCATTGACCGCGCCGGCCGAGGTCCCGCAGAGAATGGGGAAGGGATTTTCGGGGCGCCGCCCCCATACCTCGCGGACGGCAATCAGCACCCCGACCTGGTAGGCTGCACGCGCCCCTCCCCCGGTCAGTACCAGCGCAGCCCTCCCCTCGCCCATGCAGCCTCTCCGTGATCAATTTCACGGAGTTTAACGGCTGCCGGGCCGGGAAGCGCAGACTTGGATCAACGACCGGCTTCAACCACAGTAAGGGCCGTCATGTTGATGATCCGCCGCACGGTGGCGGTGGGGGTGAGGATGTGCACCGGCTTGGCCGAACCGAGCAGGATCGGGCCGATGGTCATGCCTTCCCCGGCGGCGGTCTTGAGCAGGTTGAAGGCGATGTTGGCCGCATCCAGGGTCGGGAAGATCAGCAGGTTGGCATCTTCGCGCATCTTGGCGTTGGGGAAGATCTGCTTGCGGATGTCGGCATCCAGCGCCGCATCGCCGTGCATTTCGCCCTCGACGTCCAGGTCCGGATGCTCGGAGTGCAGCATCACCAGGGCCTTGCGCATCTTCTCGGCGGTCGGCGAGTTGTCGGTGCCGAAGCTGGAGTGGGACAACAGCGCGATCCGCGGCTGGATGCCGAAGCGGCGCACCTCGTCGGCGGCCAGCCGGGTCATCTCGACCACCTGCTCGGGCGTCGGGTCGTAGTTGACGTAGGTGTCGCACAGGAACAGGGTGCGCTCGGGCAGCGACAGCACGTTCATGGTGTAGAAGTTGCGCACGCTCTTCTGGCGCCCCAGCACCGTCTCGATGAAGCGCAGGTGCAGGCCGTGCATGCCGTAGGTGCCGCAGATCATGCCGTCACCGTAGCCGAACTTGAGCAGCAGCGAACCCAGCAGGGTCGCGCGGCGGCGCACTTCGCGGCGGGCATACTCCACCGACACGCCCTTGCGCTCCATCAAGGAGTGGTAGTGGGACCACAGCTGCTCGTAACGCGGGTCGGCATCGGGGTTCACCATCTCGAAGTCCAGCTCGGGCCGCAGGCGCAGGCCGAAACGCT
This sequence comes from Zoogloea sp., assembly GCA_009026175.1. Lineage (GTDB taxonomy): Bacteria > Pseudomonadota > Gammaproteobacteria > Burkholderiales > Rhodocyclaceae > Zoogloea. The sequence continues at coordinate 16,165 of WBTZ01000018.1, forward strand.
CGATGTTGGCGACCATGACGTCGGGGCGGCCGATCAGGATAGGCCGGCACAGGCCTTCGTCCACCACCGTCTGCACCGCGCGCAGCACGCGCTCTGCTTCACCTTCCGAGAAGATGATGCGTTTGGGGGCCCGCTTGGCGGCCTGGAAGACCGGCTTCATGACCAGGCCGGACTGCCACACGAAGTTGTTGAGCTGCTGGCGGTAGGCCTCGAAATCGGTGATCGGCCGGGTGGCCACGCCGGACTCCATGGCCGCGCGGGCCACTTCCGGGGCGATCTTGACGATCAGGCGCGGGTCGAAGGGCTTGGGGATGATGTACTCGGGGCCAAAGCCGGACAGGCGCTCGCCGTAGGCCGCGGCAACGATGTCGGACGCCTCGGCGCGGGCCAGCTCGGCGATGGCCTTCACCGCAGCCAGCTTCATCTGGTCGGTGATGGTGGTGGCGCCCACGTCGAGCGCACCACGGAAGATGAAGGGGAAGCACAGCACGTTGTTCACCTGGTTCGGATAGTCCGAACGCCCGGTGGCCATCAGCGCGTCGTCGCGCACCTTCTTGACCTCTTCCGGCAGGATCTCCGGGGTCGGGTTGGCCAGGGCCATGATCAGCGGCCGGGGGGCCATCTTCGCCACCATCTCGCTCTTCAGCACGCCGCCCGCCGAGAGGCCCAGGAATACGTCCGCGCCCTCGATGATCTCGCCCAGCTTGCGGGCATCGGTCTTCTTGGCATAGCGCGCCTTGATCGGATCCATCAGGGTGGTCCGGCCTTCGTAGACCACGCCTTCGATGTCGGTGACCCAGATGTTGGCAACCGGCACGCCCAGCATCACCAGCAGGTCCAGGCAGGCCAGGGCCGCGGCGCCGGCGCCCGAGGTGACCAGCTTGACCTTGGACAGGTCCTTGCCGAGCAGGTGCAGGCCATTGAGGATGGCCGCACCGACCACGATGGCGGTGCCATGCTGGTCATCGTGGAAGACCGGGATCTTCATCCGCTCGCGCAGCTTGCTCTCGATGTAGAAGCACTCCGGCGCCTTGATGTCCTCGAGGTTGATACCGCCGAAGGTCGGCTCGAGGGCGGCGATCATGTCGATCAGCTTGTCCGCGTCGGGCTCGTCGACTTCAAGGTCGAAGACGTCGATGCCGGCGAACTTCTTGAACAGCACGGCCTTGCCTTCCATGACGGGCTTGGCCGCCAGCGGGCCGATGTTGCCCAGCCCGAGCACCGCCGTACCGTTGGTGATCACACCGATCAGGTTGCTGCGGGAAGTCAGGTTGGCGGCCTCGGCCGGATCCTCGACGATGGCGTCGCAGGCGGCCGCCACGCCGGGCGAGTAAGCCAGCGAAAGATCCTGCTGGTTGGTCAGCGCCTTGGTCGGCGTGACGGCGATCTTGCCCGGCTTGGGCAGGCGGTGATATTCCAGTGCGGCTTGGCGGATCTGTTCATCCATGAGTGCGTCCCTCTCCGTTTTAGGCGTTGGTGTCGGTACATGATCGGACCAAACGCGAGTTACCACAATTCGTGACTTCCACAGCATGCGGCGGCGACGCCGGGATGACGGCAGAGTCCGAGCCATGGCATAATTACAGGCTAGCTCTTTCGGGGTTTGCCCCGATTGACGCCCAATAATACGCGCCGCGCCGTGGAGGCCCAAAGACGCGATTGCCCAGCCGGCAGGACTCCCGAAGCCGGCAACATGAAACAACGCATCCGTAACGTCCTGGAGAATCGTCAGATGTCTCAAAGCATTGCCGACGCCGCCATCGCAGCCGCGCCCGAATACGTCAAGAATCAGAAGCTGAAGCAGTGGGTCGCGGAGATCGCCGCCCTCACCGAGCCCGACCGTGTCGTCTGGTGCGACGGCTCCCAGGAGGAGTACGACCGCCTGTGCGCCGAGATGGTGGAAGCCGGCATGCTGATCAAGCTGAACCCGGAAAAGCGCAAGAACTCCTACCTCGCCTGCTCCGACCCCTCCGATGTGGCGCGCGTCGAAGACCGCACCTACATCTGCTCGGCCAACAAGGACGACGCCGGCCCCACCAACAACTGGGAAGACCCGGCCAAGATGCGCAAGACCCTGAACGAACTGTTCAAGGGCTGCATGCACGGCCGCACCATGTACGTGATCCCGTTCTCCATGGGTCCGCTCGGCTCCCCCATCGCCCACATCGGCGTGGAGATCTCCGACAGCCCCTACGTGGTCACCAACATGCGCACCATGACCCGCATGGGCAAGGCCGTGTATGACGTGCTGGGTGCCGACGGCGAGTTCGTGCCCTGCGTGCACACCGTGGGCGCCCCCCTCGGCCATGGCGAGAAGGACTCCGCCTGGCCCTGCAACCCCACCACCAAGTACATCGTTCACTACCCCGAAACCCGCGAGATCTGGTCCTACGGCTCCGGCTACGGCGGCAACGCCCTGCTCGGCAAGAAGTGTTTCGCCCTGCGCATCGCCTCCAACATGGCCCGCGACGAAGGCTGGCTGGCCGAACACATGCTGATCCTCGGCGTGGAAAGCCCCACCGGCGAAAAGACCTACGTCGCCGCCGCCTTCCCGTCCGCCTGCGGCAAGACCAACTTCGCCATGCTGATCCCGCCCAAGTCCTTCGACGGCTGGAAGATCTCCACCGTCGGTGACGACATCGCCTGGATCAAGCCCCGCAAGGACGCCGACGGCACCACCCGCTTCTACGCGATCAACCCGGAAGCCGGCTTCTTCGGCGTCGCCCCCGGCACCTCCGAGAAGACCAACTACAACGCCCTGGCCACCCTCAAGGAAAACATCATCTTCACCAACGTCGCCCTGACCGACGACGGTGACGTGTGGTGGGAAGGCATGACCAAGGAAGCCCCGGCCCACCTGATCGACTGGCAGGGCAAGGACTGGACCCCGGAGCTCGCCAAGGAGACCGGCCGCAAGGCTGCGCACCCGAACTCCCGCTTCACCGCCCCGGCCAGCCAGTGCCCGTCCATCGACCCGAAGTGGGAAGACCCGGCCGGCGTCCCCATCTCCGCCTTCATCTTCGGCGGCCGCCGCGCCACCACCGTGCCGCTGGTGTACCAGGCCTTCAACTGGAACTTCGGCGTCTACATGGCTGCCACCCTCGGCTCCGAAACCACCGCTGCCGCCTTTGGCGCCCAGGGCGTGGTGCGCCGCGACCCGTTCGCCATGCTGCCCTTCTGCGGCTACCACATGGGCGACTACTTCAACCACTGGCTGAAGATGGGCCACACCGTCGACCAGGCCCCGGGCATCTTCTGCGTCAACTGGTTCCGCATGAACGAGAAGGGTGAGTTCATGTGGCCCGGCTTCGGCGAGAACATGCGCGTCCTGAAGTGGGTGGTGGACCGCGTCCGCGGCCGTGTCCATGCCACCGAGAACGCCCTCGGCTGGATGCCCCAGTACGAGGACATCGACTGGACCGGCTCCGACGTCACCAAGGAAGAATTCGACGCCCTCATCAAGATCGACGCCGAAGCCTGGAAGACCGAGCTGGCGGGCCACAAGGAGTGGTTCGACAAGCTCCAGGACCGCCTGCCCAAGCAGTTCATGCTCAAGCGCGAACTGTTCGAGCTGTCCCTGTCGGTGTAATTTCGCAGCAGCCGCCGGCTGCTCCGGAACCCCAGAAAGCGCCGAGCAATCGGCGCTTTTTGCTTTTGAATTGACGAGGCCCACCATGACCCGCATCGCCCGCCGCATGGCCGACATCCAGCCCTTCCACGTGATGGAGATCCTCAAGCGTGCCCACGAACTGGCCGCAGCGGGGCGCGACATCATCCACCTGGAAGTGGGCGAGCCCGACTTCCCGACGCCGCAGCCCATGGTGGACGCCGCCCGGCGCTTCCTCGAAGGCGGCCACGTCCATTACACCCCCGCCCTGGGGCTCACCGCCCTGCGCGAAGCCATCTCCCGCTTCTACCACGACCGCTTCGGCACCGACGTTGCCCCGGAGCGCATCATCGTCACCCCGGGCGCCTCCGGCGGCCTCATGCTGGCCCTCGGCGTGCTCACCGACCCGGGCGACGAATGGCTGCTGCCCGACCCCGGCTACCCCTCCAACCGCCACCTGGTGCGCAGCTTCGAGGGCCGTCCGGTGCCCCTGCCGGTGGATGCCACCACCCGCTTCCAGCCCACGCCCGCCCACCTGGCGCAGGCCTGGACGCCCCGCACCCGCGGCCTGATGGTGGCCTCCCCCGCCAACCCCACCGGCACCCTGCTCGAACTCGACGAGATCGAAGCCCTGCAGCAGGCCGTGACCGCCCGTGGCGGGGTACTGATCGTGGACGAGATCTACCAAGGCCTGTGCTACGGCGTGGAAGCCCGCACCGCCCTCAGCCGCCTGGACGACGTCTTCGTGGTGAACAGCTTCAGCAAGTACTTCGGCATGACCGGCTGGCGCCTGGGCTGGATGGTCGTCCCCGAGGCCTATGTGCGGGACATCGAGAAGCTCGCCCAGCACTTCTTCATCTCCCCCTCCACCCCGGCCCAGCACGCCGCCCTGGCCGCCTTCCAGCCCACCACCCTGGAGATCCTCGAAGCCCGCCGCCACGCCTTCGCCGAGCGCCGCAACGCCCTGCTGCCCGCCCTGCGCAACATCGGCTTCCGCTTCGCCACCGAACCCCAGGGCGCCTTCTACCTGTACGCCGACATCAGCGACTTGGCCGACAGCAGCGAAGCCCTCGCCCGGCGCCTGATCGAAGAAGCCGGCGTCGCCACCACCCCCGGCCTCGACTTCGGCGACAACGCCCCGGAGAAGCACCTGCGCATCGCCTACACCACTGACGAAGGGCGGCTGGTGGAAGCAGCAGAAAGGATCGCCCGCGTCCTGAAACATCTGTAGGGGCGGCTAGAGCCGCCCGGGAATTGGCGGCGGACCCGGAGTCCGCAGGCGGCTGAAGCCCCCCCCAGAATCAACACAAAAAAACCCGCGCTGCTCTCGCAGGCGGGTTTTTCTCTTCCCTCGGCAGGTCGCGCGTGTCAGGCGCCGACGAACCGACCTCCACTCCTGGCAGCCTGGGCCAGCGCAGCCTTCACGGCCATCACCTTGCTGGCATACGGCGCCGCCGGGTCGCTCGACCCGCTGTACTGCTGCAAGGCCCGTTCGACGGAGCCGGTGCTCTGGATGTACTCCTTGAGCACCAGCGCACCCACGCGGATATTGGTATCCGGATCGAACATGGCGCTGCGGTCCGACTTGACATCCACCTTGTCCGGATGCCACTTGGGGATGACCTGCATCAGGCCCTGAGCGCCCATGGGGCTTTCTGCAAAGGGATTGAAGCGGGACTCGATCGCCATCACGGCCACCAGCAGCAGGGGATCCACGCCCACGCTGCGGCCGGTCTGCTGGGCCGAGGCGATCAGCGGCTCGACGGCCACTGCAGACACCTGATAACGCTTGGCGATGTACATCTTGACGCGCTGCAGATCCGGACTCAGCTTGGCAGACGCGGAGGAAGCCTCCACCACCTGCATCAGCTCCGGCTCGACCTCGTCGACTGCGGCAACCGCAGCCGACTCGCCGGTAAAGCTGCCCAGCGAGAGGCCTTGCACGCCGTGGTTGGCAATACGGGAAGCCACGAACAAAGTAACAATGAGACCCGCGACCAGCAAACCGCCGTGGGCGAAGTGAAGCATGAATGAAGCCGCGTGACGTGCGTACTTCGCGATACGAGTTGCGAACATGGGCTCTCCTTTCTGTGGCCACGGCCCTCGAACGCGAACGAACACTCTCCTCAAGAAAGGAGGCTGGAGCACTCGTCTATTTCACCCGAAGGCCCTCGAAACGCGAGGGCCGGGTTCCACTCATCAGCCTGAAAAACGGCCGAAGGCATTCGAAAACCAGGTCGCCAGGGGTTGATCCAAACACGCTGACGCAACCAGACAGCGTGCCAAAAATGCATCGAAACCAGACCTTGATTCGGTCAGTAGCCGGAAGGGAAGAGGCCCGGCCATGCGACGGCTTCGATACGGAAATGTAACAATATTTCTGCGTGCTGCACTGCACACGGGACGCATTGTATTGATTCGATTCAATTTTGTCAAATCCGGGGGACGACGACCTGACAGGGACATAGGCTTATGGCATTATTTGAAGCTCACCACTGAGAGGGGTGCCCCCCAAAATCGTCCGGCGCAGCGAGCCTTTCCGGCCACTTCCCCAGACTCCTCCCGTCCCGGATAATCCAGCCTCGCTCCGACCTCACACACCATCAGAAATGACTCAGTCTGCCAGCACGGCCTCCATCCAAAACTGCGAACTCAGCATTCTGATGCCCTGCCTCAACGAGGCGGCCACCCTCGCCACCTGCATCGAAAAAGCGAAGGCCAGTGCAAGCAGGATCGGCGTGAGCTTCGAAATCCTGGTCGCAGACAATGGCTCCACTGACGGCTCCCTGCAGATCGCCACGGCAGCCGGAGCCCGTGTTCTTCATGTTTCCGAGCGGGGCTATGGCTCAGCCCTGCGGGCAGGCATTGAGGGTGCGCGAGGGCGTTACATCATCATGGCGGACGCGGATGACAGCTACGCCTTCGACGTCCTCGAGCCGTTTTACAGCGCGCTTGAATCAGGCCATGACTTGGTGATGGGCAACCGCTTCCGGGGAGGCATCGCCCCCGGCGCCATGCCCCCACTGCACCGTTATCTCGGCAATCCGGTCCTCAGTTTCATCGGGCGGCTCTTCTTCCGCATCAAAGTCCGGGACTTCCACTGCGGGATGCGCGGCTTCCGCACAGACGCCATTCGCTCCCTGAAGCTACAAACATCGGGCATGGAGTTCGCCACCGAGATGGTCATCAAAGCTGCCATGGCCCGGCTCGACATCCACGAGATCCCAACCACCCTCAAACCTGACGGCCGTAACCGCCCTCCCCACCTGAGGAGTTGGCGCGACGGGTGGCGCCATCTTCGCTTCATGCTGCTTTTCTCGCCACGCTGGCTGTTCCTGTATCCGGGCCTCGTCTTGTTCATCCTCGGGACGCTCGGCAGTCTCTGGCTGATCCCGGAGATGCGGGTCGTAAAGGGTATCGGCTTCGACATCCACACCCTTCTCTACACGGCCGCGGCCAGTGTCGTAGGGATGCAGATGATGTTGTTCGGCATCCTTGCCCGAACCACCGGCAGCGCCCTTGGCCTGCTGCCCCATTCGCGCCTGACCGAATGGCTCACCAGACACTTCCGCCTGGAGCTTGGACTCCTGGCCGGCGGTGCTCTCATCCTGGTGGCGCTGGCTCTGGCGCTCCAGACCTTGCTAGGCTGGGAAATCGGCGGCTTCTCCGCGCTCGATCCCCGCGCCACCATGCGCCACGCCATCCCGGCCGCAGGCCTTGGCATCATGGGCATGGAACTGGTGGTCGCAAGTTTTTGGATCACGTTCCTGCAATTCACCCCCACCCCACGAGCACACTGAACGCCTGCCAATGCGGATGACGCCCTCCCACCCCAGCTGGCGCTTCCATGCTACGTGCTGCCTTTGCTACACCCTCGCATGCCTTGCCTGGAACTACTGGGCAGGGCGTGACCAAAGCTGGGACCAGTTAAACTATCATCTATACGTCGCTCTGGCCTGGTGGCAGAACCGCCTCCCAGACGAACTCTTTGCGGCGAGCGCTCAGGGCTATCTGAATCCCCTCCCCCACCTGCCGTTCTTTGCTGCCTGGTCCACTGGCTGGCATAGCCTCGCGATCGCATCGCTGATGGCGGTGCTCCACAGCATCAATCTCTGGCTGCTTCATTTCATCGGCCTGCAATTGATTCCGGGGCAAGACCGACTGCAACGGCTGATGCTGGTTGGCGGAGTCCTGCTTGGCGGTCTCACTCCCGCATTCCTGATCGAGGTGGGCGGGAGCCTGACGGACGTCGTCGTCAGCATCCCGGCTCTTGCATCCCTGCTGTGTCTTGGCATCTGGCTGAAGGGACGGGACTCTGCGCAAGTACCTTACGCGCATCCCTGGACCTACCTCCACCTGTCTGGACTCCTTGCCGGCCTATCCATGGGGCTCAAGCCCTCCGGGCTGGTCTTCGCCGCAGCCATGGCGCTGGCGGGCATTCTCCTGGCGGGCAGGCGCCACGCCTGGGGCTGTGCATGGCGCTCCATAGTCAGCGGGCTAGCCGGCTTTCTTCTAGGCGGCGGCACCCACGCCTGGATGCTCTGGAAGCACTTCGGAAACCCCGTGTTCCCGCTTTTCAATGCCACATTCCGATCCCCCTGGTTTCCTCCGGTAAACTTGGTGGCTGACCGTTTCCGGCCAGCCTCACTGATGGATGCCTTGCGCTACCCTTTGGATCTGGTTTCAGCCACGGCCAAGGTCGGATTTGAAGGGATCGCCTCGGATGTACGCCCCATTGCCTTGATAGGACTACTTCTCGGCGCAGTGGCTGTCACCATATGGCGCACTTGGCGCCACCAGCAAACTGATGCAAGGCAACATCCCATCACATGGCTACCGGCACTCACGTTAATCGCCTTCACCCCGGCCTGGCTGTACACAAGCGGCAACACGCGTTACGCACTTCCGGCACTGATGGTCATCGGCCCACTCATCGGTCAGTGCGCGCACTACCTCTCTCGCCGCGCCCCTCTCATCCCGATGCTGGCCCTAGGACTTATCCTGAGCGCTCAGTCGGCTACCACCTTCACACTGAATACAACTCGACTGGACGCGAAAAGCTGGAGCCCCAAGTGGTTTGATCTAGAGCTTCCTGCAATACTCCGGCAGCAACCCGCCTACTATCTATCCCTCCAGACACAGCCATACGCCTTTCTCGCAACGGCACTCCCCAGGGAGTCCCGCATGACTAACCTCGTGGGTCAAAACACCTTGGACCCGGCTGGCCTTCTGTGGCAACAGGTGCAGCAGGAGAAGGCATACAGGAAGCTCTCATGGCGTTCCCTGTATGCAGTACCAATGATCATCAACCAGGGAGGTGTTCCCTTAAGTGCGATCGACGCACAGGACTCTCTACTTTCCGAGTACGGTTTGAAGTCAGACCGAAAGGATTGCACCTGGATCGTCATCGACGGATCTACCGCCCCTCCACTGACATGGACGACCCCCGCCCCGGGCGATCAGTACGTCAGTGAACCTGAACGTGCTGTCGTACTGAGCTGCCCCCTTGAATCTGCAGCACCGTTGGACTCGGCCGAGGCGGAACGCCGAAACTCCATAGACGCGAGAATGGATCAGTGGGAGAAAAACTGCCCAAGGCTCTTCCAGCCGGCATACAGTTCCAGCGTTCAACACGAAACGGAACGCCGACGGAACTACATCGGTTCAGAAACCATCCTGAGTGAATCAGGCGGCAAGCTGTTCGCCCGTACGTTCTCAGGCAATCCTCTGATCCCCCTGGAAAACAAACAAGGCCACCGTCTGCTCAAAGGCTGCCCGGAACAACTTCGCGCCAACTAACCCTACTACCTCCGCTCCGCAAAGCTCCAACCGCGATGAGCGAGGTAGTTGAACATCGTGAGGGCCACCGCATTGATGGCACTTGCTGCGAGGTAGTGAATCCCCAATCCGCTCACCAGAGCCGCCATCGAGAGCAAACTCAACACGAAACTGGAAAGATTGACCGAAAGATAGCGAAGGTATTCTGCAAACCATTCAGTCGAGGTCGACACGAAAGTCCATACCCTGTTCAAGAACCACCCCAGCGTGTTGGCAATAGCAATCGAGAGCAGCATGGACAGAAGATAATGCCAGCCCCAAACATCGGTCGCCAGATAGAGCACCAGCAGATTGACCGTAAAGCACAGTCCGCCGACCATGACGAAGCGCCACCAACGCTGATCATGAATCATCACCACCCCTCCAGCCATAAATGCCGAATCCATGCATGTGAGACTCAACCCTCCTCTGTGGCGACACGATGCCTATACGCTCAGAAAACTGGTCGCGGCCCTGCAAAAAACCCTCAACCAGCTGATTGCACAGCGAATCCTGACCCAGGACAGCACCGTCGTCGATCTGGGCGCAGGTGATGCCCCCTACCGCCCCCTGTTTCTTCCCCATTGTCGCCGATATCTGGCCTGCGACCTCGCCGAGGGCCCCGGAATCGACATTGTATTCAAGCCAGGACAGCCCCTCGAACTCGAGTCCGGGTCCGCCGACTGCGTCGTCTCCTTCCAGGTGCTCGAGCACGTTTGGGACCTGGACGCCTATCTGGGTGAGTGCTTGCGGCTGCTCGCCCCGGATGGCCGCCTGATCCTGTCCACCCACGGCACTTGGCTGTACCACCCCCATCCCACCGATTACCGCCGCTGGACACCGGACGGTCTGAGGAAGGAGCTCGAGGTTCGAGGCTTCGATGTCCTCGAAATGCGTCCCGCGGTAGGCCCACTGGCTTGCACCACCCAATTCCGGACGCTCGCTTACCATCACCTGCTGTCCCGCCTGGGCCCGCCCGGCCGCCTTGTCGCAGCAGCCCTGTGCAGCATCATGTATGGACGAATGTGGATCGAGGACAAGTGCACCCCCATCATCCAGCATGAGACCAACTCAGCCATTTTCATGGTGACGGCACGCCCAAGATCAAGCACCATCAGAACGCCTTCCTGATGCAGAGCCCACCCGCCACGCCCCAACGGCGCCCTCGACTGCTGCTGGTCACCCACTACTTTCCTGCGCACCGGGGAGGCGTGGAGATCGTTGCGGGCGAGCTCGCCGCACGGCTGTCATCGCAATTCGAGATCCAGTGGCTTGCGGCGGACTGCGACAAGCCTCCCAACCTCGAAGGCGTACGCTCAGAGGGTCAGGCCGCCTGGAACAAGCTCGAACGGCTCGGCCTGCCTTGGCCGATATGGAAGCGAAAAGCCTGGTCTGCAATGTGGCGAGCCGTTCGGAACGCAGACCTCGTCCACCTCCACGATTACATCTACCCCTCCAATATGGTGGCCCTGGTCCTGGCTCGTCTCTACCGGAAGCCCGTGGTCATCACCCAGCACATCGGCGACATCGAGTACCGAAACCCCCTGTTGCGCCTCACCCTTCGGCAGGTCAACCGCGTTGTTGGCCGACACCTGCTCTGCCGGGCAGACCAGGTGATTTTCATCAGTCCCCGGGTCAAAGCACTTTTCGAGCGCTTCACCCCCTTCAAACGAGCTCCACTGTTCTGGCCCAATGGGGTGGACCTGGCGACTTTCCACCCATTGGACAATGCCCAGCGGCAATCCTTGCGGGCTCGCCTCGGCGCCGCTCCGGAGCACGTGGTCGTTCTCTTTGCAGGACGCTTCGTAGAGAAGAAGGGGCTGGCGTTCATCCACCAATTGGCCCAGCGACAAGCCGACTGGCGATGGTGGTTCGCTGGCTGGGGCAGTCCGGGTCCATACGACCCAAGAGGCTGGAACCTACCTCAGGCGCATGTCTGGCATGACCGCCAGGGAGCGGGTATGGCAGAGCTTTACCAGGCAGCAGATGTACTGGTTCTACCAAGCTATGGCGAAGGTTTCCCTCTGGTGGTCCAGGAGTCCCTTGCCTGCGGCACGCCTGTGGTCATCTCAGCAGAAACCGTATTTGGAATGCCGGAGCTACCTCGTGCCATCCGTGCCGAACCCTACACCCCTTCCGCGAGCCACCCGGAAGACTGGCTGAAGGCCTTATCCGAGGTCGTCACTGCACCAGACAGGGAACTCGTCCGGGCAGAAGCGGCCATGTATGCGTCAAATACATGGAACTGGGATCGCTTGGCGCATGATTACGCGGCGCTATTCATCGACCTGCACAACTCGGGCAACGCCCCACAAGCGCCAACCAAGAGAGCCCCAGGAACGCCCGTTCAGCCAGGACGCTGAGCGAGCGGAAAAGGCCAGCGCATCTTGTCCTGCGCATCGCAGACCAATCCTGCCTGGCCGCACTTCCAGGCAAGGGCCACCAACAGTCTCTCCGAAGCCCCGCTCTCCGCTACGATCTGCCCGAGGCGGTGCCAGTCGAAGTAAGGTCCGGGATCTGTCTTGCGCCCGGGCGCTATGTCGGAATGACCTACTACGTCAGTCACGGGGAAGCGGACGCAGATCTCATCCAGAAGCGCGGCCAGCGACAGGTACTGAGCTGGCTCGAAGGGCAGCGTATCGCAGCCCTCAAGCTCGATTCCAATGGAAAAATCATTGCAGCGCTCCCGACCTTTCCACTGGGAAACACCCGCATGCCACGCCCGTAGATCCGGAGAAACAAAATCGATCCGCTCACCATCACGACGGATAAAGAAATGCGCAGACACCCGCAGATGATGGATTGCTGCGTAGTACGGATGTTCGGAGGGATCCAGCGTGTTGGTGAAAAGCTGTTCCACGCCGGGGCCCCCGAAACGGTCTGGGGGCAGGCTGATGGCATGGATCACAACGAGCGTTATGCGTTCATCTGCCGAGCGTGAATCGGCATTGGGCGACACCCGAAGTCTCGGAGTATTGAACATCATACGGCCAAGTGCCTTCCTGAATTATAAGACTGTCAGAGAGCCACAAATCACATATAAAAAAGCCCGGGGAGCCTTCGCTCCCCGGGCTTCCCAGGAGACCAGCTTAATTAATCGGTTGTTAGCAGAGACCTGCCCCAACACAACTGCCAGTGGTAGTGTTCCAAGTGATGCCCGATGCAGTGACACTCGGCTGCATAACATATTCATATGCAGTACCAAACGCGGCAGTAGTGCCCTTCGCAGTGATAACCCCTGCAGTGGAAACCGTCACAGAATCCACCTTGCCATAGGGCGAAGGCGAAGCCGCAACACCACCGCTGCCATTACCACAACCCGTGACCGTCGTGTCGGCAGGGTTCTCGCGGTTCTGAATACAAATCTCAACTTGGGACTTGAAGCCCTGAGCAGCCTGAACCACTTCAGTAAACTTCGCCTTCTTAGTGTAAGTCTGATACTGCGGCACAGCGATCGCGGCCAGGATGCCGATGATGGCGACGACGATCATCAGTTCGATCAGGGTAAAACCGCCTTGCTTTTTCATGATGAGCACCTCCAGTGAGTTTGACTTGAATTTCGAGCGGGTTCTGAACCCGGACGAGGATACATAGGCAACCGGCGTGCCTGAACTCCAAGATAAAAATAAAATCATTTAAAATCATCAAGATAATAAAAAAACCAAGAATCTTTGCGCCAGAAGAGCCGCTTCCTATCGCCATGATGTGACGCTTTTCGTCACCCCTGCTGCCCTAATGCGTCAGTCATTCCCGTCACCCACCGTACGCAGGGCGCCCCCGGCGGGATCGCGCCCTCAGCTCACCAATCTGGCGCACCGAGGGCGCTCGAAGCGCACCATTCAAGTGCATTTTTATGAGAAATGCCTTAACAAGGTGCATCCAGGAACACAGCCATGCACCAAAACTGCTGATTCAAAAGGATTTTCATACCAACGCCACCTGGCACAGCACCTGCTTGGTGCCTCCGGTCTTTTCTGGAGCCCAAAATGGAGCAATCAAGTCACGCCAGTAACGTAGTGTTTGTGCTGCTGGGCGCCATCATGGTGCTTGCGATGCACGCAGGTTTCGCCTTCCTCGAGCTGGGTACGGTGCGCAAGAAGAACCAGGTGAATGCCCTGGTCAAGATCCTCACGGATTTCTGTGTGTCGGCCATCGCCTACTTCTTCATCGGCTACACCGTGGCCTACGGCGCCAACTTTTTCTCGGGTGCGGAGGTGCTGTCCCAGAAGAGCGGCTACGAGATGGTCAAGTTCTTCTTCCTGCTGACCTTTGCCGCAGCAATTCCGGCGATCATCTCGGGGGGCATTGCCGAGCGGGCCAAGTTCCACCCCCAGAGCGTCGCCACCTTCCTGCTGGTGGGCTTTGTCTATCCCTTCTTCGAGGGCATCGCCTGGAACGACAACTTCGGCATCCAGCCCATGCTGGAAGCGGCCTTCGGGGCCAAGTTCCATGACTTCGCAGGGTCGGTGGTGGTGCATTCGGTGGGCGGCTGGATCGCGCTGCCGGCGGTGCTGCTGCTGGGCGCCCGGCGCGGTCGCTACACCAAGGACGGCACCGTGTCGGCCCACCCGCCGTCGAACATTCCCTTCCTGGCCCTCGGCGCCTGGATCCTCACGGTGGGCTGGTTCGGCTTCAACGTGATGTCGGCCCAGACCCTCGACAAGGTCAGCGGCCTGGTGGCCCTCAACTCCCTGATGGCCATGGTGGGCGGCACCCTGGCGGCCATGGTGATGGGCAAGAACGACCCGGGCTTCATCCACAACGGCCCCCTGGCCGGCCTGGTGGCGGTGTGCGCGGGCTCCGACCTGATGCACCCCATCGGTGCGCTGCTCACCGGGTTGATTGCCGGCGGCCTGTTCGTGCAGTTGTTCACCGTCACCCAGAACCGCTGGAAGATCGACGACGTGCTCGGCGTGTGGCCGCTGCACGGCCTGTGTGGCGCCTGGGGCGGGATCGCGGCCGGCATCTTCGGCACCAAGGCCCTGGGCGGGATGGGCGGCGTGAGCCTGGCGGCCCAGCTCATCGGCACGCTGGGTGGGGTCCTGATTGGCCTGGCCGGCGGCTTCGTGGTCTATGGCTTGCTCAAGAACACGATGGGCATCCGCCTGGATCCGGAGGAGGAATACGACGGGGCCGACCTGACGATCCACCGCATCACGGCGACCCCCGACCGGGAGACCCACTGGTAAGCACCAGGCCCCCGCCAACGGGGGATCAGCGCCAGAAGCCGCGGCCCATCGCCTTCACGCGATGGGCCGTTTTCTTGTCAGAGCCCTATGCATGGTTACCCATCACCCCAGGCAACGGCTCAAGGCCGCGTAAAGGACCGCCGGATCCACGGGCTTGGGCACGAAGCCATCCATGCCTGCCTCGCTACAGCGCTGCCTGTCCTCACCGAAGGCATTGGCCGTCATGGCGATGATCGGCACCAGCTTGCCGCCGGGGAGCTGGCGAATCGCGCGGGTGGCCTCGAGGCCGTCCATCCGGGGCATCTGGATATCCATCAGGATCGCCAGGTACGGCCTGGCGGCCGCACGAATGCACTCCAGCGCCTCCAGACCGTCCTGCGCCGCATCAACCAGCAAACCAACCCCTTCCAGGTAGTCCTCGGCGACCAGACGATTGACCGGGTCGTCCTCGACAAGCAGCACCCGCCCGCCATTGAACGATTGCTTCAAGCGCAGGGCCCCATCCACCTCCTGCGGGAGCACCGCGTCCCGCACCTCGCCGGCCTTGCGCAGACGGGCCGAGAACCAGAAGCAGCTCCCCTTGCCGGGCCCGCGTGCGCCCCCCGCCTCTCCACCCATCAACTCGGCGAGACGCCGCGTGATGGCCAGCCCCAGACCCGTCCCTCCGAAACGCCGTGATGTGGACGCATCCGCCTGATGGAAAGGCTGAAAGAGCTGTGCCAGCACCTCGGGTGCAACTCCGATCCCGGTGTCCTGCACCTCGAAACGCAGCAGGACACTCGCCTCGTCCTCGCCCTGAAGCAGCACCCTGACCACCACCCAGCCGCTGTCGGTGAACTTCACGGCATTGTTGACCAGGTTGAGCAAGGCCTGCCGCAGGCGGGTGGCATCCCCCAGCAGCGCCCCAAGCGGCGGAACCGGATCGCAGCGCAGGTCGATCCCCTTGCTGCGTGCCTCCTCGCCCGAAAGGCTGAGCATGTCGGCCAGGATTGTGGCGGGATCGACACGCTCCTCGCCCAGCACCAGGCGCCCCGCCTCGATCTTCGACAGATCAAGGACGTCGTTGATCACCCCCAGCAGGTGCTGGCCGGCCATCTCGATCTTCTGCAGCTTGTCGGCCGAATCGGGATCGACCTGCCGACGGCGCAGAATGCCCGACAAACCGATGATCGCGTTCATGGGCGTGCGGATTTCGTGGCTCATGTTCGCCAGGAAGCTGCTCTTTGCCCGATTGGCCGACTCGGCCACCTCCTTGGCCAGGCGCAGGTCCTCGGTGCGCTTGTCCACCAGCCCCTCCAGCTCCCGGTTGAGCCGCTCGGCCTGGCGGCGGGCCCGGTTGAGGGATCTGAAGTAGAGCCAGACGGCGATGATCGTCACTACCAGGAGGTTGCCGGCCACCGCCAGCAGCATGAACAGGGTGGGCCGCTGGGACTCGAGCCGGTGAATCTCCGGCACGGGCTGGAGCAGGTGGAGCATGAAGCCCCTCGACGACGGAGCGCTCAGCAGCAGAAAGGGCTCGTCGTACCTGTCGTCCAGGTAGGCGAGACGGGAGAACTCGGGATTGGCGTGGCGGGCAATGCGCAGGGGCTTGAACTGGGTGCGCAGGTAGGTCGCCTGCCGCTCGGCTTCCGACATCTGGCCCACATCGCTGTCCGGCAGGCTTCTCTGCTCGATGCTCTTGTCCCGGGCCAGCACGACGATGCCGCGGGTATCCGAGATGAAGGCATCCACATGCCGCGTCCAGCGCTCAAAGCGGGTGAGCTCCCGCTTGACGGCAACGACACCGATGACCCGGCCACCATCCCACACCGGGGAGGAGAAGTACAAGCCCGGCACCTGGGACAGGCGCCCCACCAGGTACTGATGCCCTGGGCGCCCTTCGAGCGCATTGCGCACGTAAAGGCGATCCGAGTAGTCCCCACCGACAAAGCTCAGCGTGGCACCTGCATTGCTGGCAGCAATGCACTCGCCCCGCGTGTTCATGACCCAGATGACGTCCGCCTTGAGATACCGGGCCACGTCCTGAAAACGCTGCCCCAGACGCAGGAGCCCAGGCTCCGCCTCCCACAGGCGCTTGCGGGCTTCACGGGTGTCCGGGGCCTGGGCAGCGTTCCGGTTGAAGCTCAGCAGGGTACGGCGGAGCACCTCATCGGCGGCGAGCACGGCAGGAATGCCGGCCAGCGAGTCCAGGGTATCGTCGATGCTCTCATCCAGGCTGTCCAGCTGCTTGGTGGCCAGGGCGAGCTGCTGACCATAGGCCTCCTGAACCATGCGCCCGGTATGCAGCATCGCTCCGAACCAGGCAAGAACGGTGACCAGACCCAGTATTGCCAGTGCCAGCAGCACATTCATGCGCAGGACGCGGCCAGCCCCCCAACTGAACAGCCTCTCCATGCGCGCCTCCGCCCCGCCGAGGGCAAGTCCGATTTTACGTGCTTGCGATACTACCCAAACTGGGCAACTTGCGCACGACCAGCCCGACAGCAGGCGACTGGCGCGCACCGGTGCGGCTCAAGCGCGCTCGAGCAGCATTCTCTCGACGAATTCGCGGCGCTGCTGGCGCTGCGTCTCGGTGCCCTGGGCGCGCATCAATGACTCGCTGATCATGTAACTGTACAGCAGGAAGGCCCGCATGCCGGCCTCCTGGAAATTGAACCCCAGGGCCACAAAGCACTGCGAAACATAGGAGAGACGTTTCGCGTCCACCTCATCCACCACCTGGCGGGCCATCTCGTCCCGCCGCGCCCAGGCGCGGATGGCCAGTTCGATGGAAGCCGAATTGACCGCCGACTGCCCGCGGAAAGGCAAGGAAGCCAGTTCCCGCACCAGCGCCTCGGGATTGGCACCGCTGCGCTCGAAGCGGCTGATGATCTGCTCCGTGGCGGCGTCGCGCCAGGACTTGAGCAGCTGCCGGAGCAGATCGTCACGGTCCTGGAAGTGCCAGTAGAAGCTCCCCCGGGTGACCTTGAGCCCCTTGGCGAGCACGTCTACGCGCACCGCGTCGATGCTCTTGTCCACCAGCACCTCGGTGGCAGCCTTGATCCAGTCGGCGGGCGTGAGTTGAACCTTGCCGGCAGAGCCGGAAACAGGGGACGGAGGGGAAGCTGATTCGGACATGGGCGGGTGCAATAGAGCGAGTCCGGATTATATCAGCCACCCGACAGCCGTGCGCCGCCACACCCCCATGGAACTTCCCGGCGCGCCCCAAAATTAGACCGTACAGTACAGTAGTGTATGCAAGATACGGCCATTGCCCGCACCCCCTGTTTCGGAAAACCCGCAAAAGGCACAAACAACTGATTTAAAACAAATAATAAATTTGTTGCACTGCAAAATAGATTGATCCAGATCAAAATTCGTTGCACTCTCGAGATTTTTATGTACCATACACATACACATCTGTATTGAACACGGAGGAGACATGAGCGCACACCCCGGCATTGGCAGGAACCTACTCGCTGCAGAGCACAAGACCAACTATCTGGAAGAAGGCAGCGGCAAGCCGCTGTTCCTGCTGCACGGGTCCGGCCCGGGCGTTTCGGCCTGGACCAACTGGGGCAAGGTCATCCCCGATCTCGCCCCCCACTTCCGGGTCATCGCGCCGGACATCGCGGGTTTCGGCTACACCGAGTTCAAGTCCGACAGCAAGTACGACATCAAGCTGTGGGTGCGCCACCTGACCGGCATCATGGACGCGCTGGAGATCGAAAAGGCCTCCTTCGTCGGCAACTCCTTCGGCGGCGCCCTCTCCATCGGCCTGGCCTTGTTCGCCCCGCAGCGGGTGGACAAGCTGGTGCTCCTCGGCACCCCCGCCGGCGAGTTCGTGCAGACCCCCGGCCTGCGCTCCGCCTGGGAGTACGAGCCGTCCCTGGAGAACATGGAAAAGACCATGCGTCTGTTCCCGTTCAACCAGGACATCATCACCGAGGAGATGATCCGCACCCGCTTTGAAGCCAGCGCCCGCCCGGGCGCCCAGGATGCCCTGCGCAAGCTGATCCCCAAGCCCAGCAGCGACGGCCCGACCATCGTCAAGGGCTTCCCCGAAGCCTCCGTGGCAAAGATCGAAGCACCGACCCTGGTCCTGCATGGCCGCGAAGACGGCGTCGTGCCGCCGGAATGCGGCTTCCTGCTGGCCAAGGCGATCCCCCGCGCCGAGCTGCACCTCTTCGGCCAGTGCGGCCACTGGGTCCAGACCGAGCATCGCGCCCGCTTCCTGCAGCTCGTGCGCGACTTCTGCGCCTGACCCGGAGATCGCGATGAGCCGCAATGTCCTGGAAAAGCTGATGCACCAGTTGTGCGTCGACCGGAGCGTGAAGCAGCGCTTCAAGGAAGACCCGGCCGGCCTGCTGGCCCGCTACGCCCTCAGTGACGAGGAGCGGGCCATGGTCACCGGCTTCGACGTGGCCGGCATGCAGAAGCACGGCGTCAATCCGATGCTGACCCTCGGCTTCTGGACCGAGAACGCCCCCAACCGCCACCCCGCCGCCTACATGAAGGCCCTGCGGGGTGCCGCTGCCGCCGAGGGCCAGGTCTTCTCGGCCGGCCTCAAGCAATAAGAATTCAGGAGTTCCCCATGGGAAAAATCGTAGGCGGCTTTCTCGTGCCGCATGACCCGGTGATGTTCGTCGTCCCCGACGCGCCGGCGGAAGACATCCGCAAGCGCATGTGGGGCGCGTTCGACACCTGTGCCGAGCGCCTGGCGGCCCTCGACGCCACCAGCGTGGTGATCATCGGCGCCGACCATTACTTCAACTTCGGCACCGGCTGCCTGCCCCAGTACATCATCGGCACCGGCGACGTGGATGGCCCTCTGGATGTGCTGCCCGGCCTCAAGCGGCAGATCATCCCGACCAGTGAAAAGCTGGCCGGCTTCATCGCCGACCACGGTCACGCCAACGGCTTCGACTGGGCGGTGGCGCGGGCCTTCACGGTGGACCACGCGGTGGCCATCCCCGACCGCCTGATCGTCGACCCGGTCCGCGCCCGCGGCCAGTCGATCGGCACCATCCCGGTCTACATCGCGGCCGGCGTCGATCCCTTCATCAAGATGAAGCGTGCCATCGAGCTGGGCGGCGCGATCAAGGCCGCGGTCGAGGCCATGCCCGACGACGAGCGCGTCGTGGTGATCGGCAGCGGCGGCATCAGCCACTGGGTCGGCACGCCCGAGATGGGCAAGGTCAACGAGGCCTTCGACCAGGAAATCATGGACTACGCCTGCACCGGCAACCTCGCCGCAATCGGGGGCCTGTCCGACGACTACATCCTCGAGAACGGCGGCAACGGCGGCATGGAGATCCGCCAGTGGGCCGTCGCAATGGGCGCCATGCCCGGCGCCCGCGGGGAAATCATCGATTACGCCCCGGTCCGCGAATGGGTCACCGGCCTGGGCTTCGTCCAACTGTTTGCCTGAGGAAGTCCCATGTCCCAACCCATTCTGCTGCTCAGGAAGGCTGATCTGGAAGCCGGCAAGGTCCGCAAGGTGGACGTGAACGGCTGCGCCCTGGCGGTCTACAACCTGGACGGCACCTTCTATGCCACCCAGGACGGCTGCACCCACGCCACCGCCTCCCTGTCCGAAGGCGAGATCGTCGACGACGAATGCATCGCCTGCCCGGTGCACGACGGCACCTTCCACATCCCTACCGGCCAGCCCATGAGCTTCCCGTGCGAACACGCCATCCGGACCTACAAGGTCATCGAGGACGGCGAGGACGTTCTGGTGGACCTGGACCAGGAATCGGACGCCGCCGCCGACGCGATTTAAGTCAATAACAACGGAGACAACACATCATGTGCAATGCCAACGGTGACCAGCCGATCCGCCTCAAGCGCCGGCCCATCGCCCAGTCGATCGAGAACCTGGACCAGCTGCTGAGCCTGGAACAGGGCCGCATGTCCCGCGACGTGTTCTGGGACAAGGACATCTACGAGCAGGAGATGGAGCGCATCTTCGCGCGCTGCTGGCTGTTCGTGGCCCACGAGTCCCAGATCCCCAAGGCCGGCGACTACGTGTCCACCTACATGGGCGAGGACAACGTGCTGATCGTCCGCCAGAAGGATGGCAGCATCAAGGGCTTCCTCAACACCTGCCCGCACCGGGGCAACAAGGTCTGCTTCGCCGACCTGGGGAATGCCCGCCAGTTCGTCTGCAACTACCACGGCTGGGCCTTTG
This sequence comes from Zoogloea sp., assembly GCA_009026175.1. GTDB lineage: Bacteria > Pseudomonadota > Gammaproteobacteria > Burkholderiales > Rhodocyclaceae > Zoogloea. The sequence goes on from WBTZ01000018.1 coordinate 36,950, forward strand.
GCATCGATGGCGGCCTCAAGGGCATGCACGCCTCCGAAACCTACGAAGCGGCCGGCATGGACAAGTCCGAGCACGGCCTGCACCCGGTGGCCCACGTGGACAGCTACCGTGGCCTGATCTTCGCCACCCTCGACCCGGACGCGCCCAGCCTGGCCGACTACCTGGGCGACATGCGCTACTACCTGGACGCGGTCTTCGACATGGATGAAGGCGGCACCGAGTTCATCGGCGGCTGCGTCAAGTCGGTGATCCAGTGCAACTGGAAGTACGCCTCCGAGAACTTCGTCGGCGACATCCTGCACGCCGGCTGGACCCACGACTCCGGCGCCAAGGCCATGGTCGGCGGCCCGGTGGCCGAGGTGCACAAGACCCCGGAGCAGTCCTACCACGTCAACTTCAACGGCCACGGCTGGGAGTTCAACCAGGACATCGTCGGCAACTGCGCCACCCTCGGCGAGAAGGAACTGCTCAAGTACCTGTACGTGCTGCAGCCCAAGGTCGCCGAGCGCCTGGGCGAGCTGCGCTCGAAGATGATCGGCGCGATCTCCTCCTGCACCCTGTTCCCCAACACCTCCTTCCTGCCCGGCCAGAACACCTTCCGGACCTGGCACCCGCGCGGCCCGGGCCAGATCGAGCTGCACACCTGGACCTTCGTCAACAAGAAGGCGCCCCAGGAAATCAAGGACATGTGGCGCAAGGGCACCATGATGACCTTCAGCCCCTCCGGCGTCTTCGAGATGGACGACGGCGAGAACTGGGAATACTCCACCCGCAGCAACGCCGGCTTCGTCACCCGCCAGCAGGACCTCTACCTCGGCCTCGGCCACGACACCCGGGTCGAAGACACCGACCTTCCCGGCAACGTCTACCAGGGCCAGATCAACGAGGCCAACCAGCGCGCCTTCTACCAGCGCTGGCTCGACCTGATGAAGGCCGACAGCTGGAAGACCGTTCCCCAACGCGACGTGCCGAAGATGAAGGAGGGTGTATGAACGCCAAGACCACACTGCCCGAGATCCCGGTGGATGCTGAAACCCAGCGCCGGGTCGAGCAATTCCTGTTCCGCGAGGCCCGCCTCCTCGACAACGAGCGCTGGGACGACTGGCTGGCCCTGATGGCCGAAGACATCCACTACTGGATGCCGACCATGGAAAACCGCCGCCGTGCCGACAAGAACGGCACCTACGCCATCGACCGCGGCGCCCTCTACAACGACAACCTGCGCGACCTGACCCGCCGCGTGACCCGCTTCAAGCAGCCCACCGCCTGGGCCGAGGACCCGGCCACCCGCCACGCCCACGTGGTGTCGGGCATCGAGGTGTACCAAGGCGGGCAGGCCGGCGAGTTCATCGTGCACAGCACCTTCGTCAACTACCGCAGCCGTGTCGAAAAGGACAACGACCTGCTGGTGGGCCGCCGCGAGGACGTACTGCGCGCCGATGGTGACGGCTTCAGGCTGGCCCGCCGCAAGATCATCATCACCCAGTCGGTGCTGATGGCCAAGAACCTCAACACCTTCCTGTAAGGGGCGACCATGGGCTGGCTCAATGGCTACGTGGCCTTGGTGACGGGAGGCGGGTCCGGCATCGGACGCGCCGTCGTCAAGCGCTTCCTCGCAGAAGGCTGCAGCGGTGTGGGCGTCATGGTCCGTAGCCACGAGCAGGCCGACAGCCTGGTCGCCGAGTTCGGCGACCGGGTGGTCACCAGCCTCGGGGACGTGCGCTCCGGCTGGGACAACCAGGCCGCGGTGGACACCACCCTGGACCGCTTCGGCAAGCTCGACACCCTGGTCGGCAACGCCGGCGTGTGGGACTTCTTCACCCGCCTCGAGAAGATGAGCCTCGACGAGCTGGACCACAGCTTCGACGAGATCTTCGGGGTCAACGTGAAGGGCTACGTGCTGGCCGCCCGCGCCGCCGCGGCCGCCCTGCGCGAGAGCAAGGGCAGCATGATCTTCACCCTCTCCAACTCGGCCTTCTATGCCGGCGGCGGCGGCCCCCTCTACGTGGCCTCCAAGCACGCCGGCCTGGGCCTGATCAAGCAGCTCGCCTACGAGTTTGCCCCCGACGTGCGGGTGAACGGCGTCGCCCCCGGCGGTACCGTCACCCCCCTGCGCGGGCCGGAGAGCCTCGGCAAGGGCGAACGGCGCCTGTCGGACATCCCGAACTTCCAGGAGAACGTCGCCAACTCGATGCCGCTCAGGATGATCGCCCAGCCCGAAGACCACGCCGGCCACTACGTGCTGCTGGCGTCCCGCGACAACAGCCGGGCCACCACCGCGACGGTGATCCAGAGCGACGGCGGATGGGAGATTCGCCCCATGCGATGACTCTGCCCCGCCTGCGCCACAACACCTAAAAACATAAGAAAAGACGCACCGAAGAGCCCCAAGGAGGAAACATGAGCTTCACGCGTAGCCTGACTGCGCCGCAGCAGGACTTTCTCGACATCGTCGCCCGCGGCACCCTGCCGCTGATGGCCGCGCCGATGTTCCTGGTCTCGGGACCCGACCTGGTCATCGCCTGTGCGAAGGCCGGCATCATCGGCTCCTACCCGGCCGCCAACGCCCGCAACGTGGACGTCCTCCGCAGCTGGATGGCGCAGACCCGCGACGCCATCCAGTCCAGCAAGCCCGGTGCGCCCTGGTCCCTCAACATGATCGTGCACAGCAGCTACGACCGTTTCGACGCGGAGCTGGCGCTGGTGCAGGAATTCCAGCCGAAGATCGTGTCCACCGCCCTGGGCAGCCCGCGCCGGGTGCTCGACGTGGTGCACGGCTACGGCGGCATCGTGATGGCCGACGTGATCAACCCCACCCTCGCCCGCAAGGCCGCCGACGCCGGCGCCGACGTGCTGGTGCTGGTCACCCAGGGAGCCGGCGGCCACACCGGCCACTACCACCCCTTCGCCCTGATCGCCGAAGTGCGCAAGTTCTGGTCCGGCCCCCTCGGCCTGGCCGGCGCCATCACCACCGGCACCGACATCCGCGCCGCCCAGCTGCTGGGCGCCGACTTCGTGCTGGCCGGCACCCGCTTCATCGCCACCACCGAGAGCCAGGCCGAGGCCGAATACCGCGAACTCGTGGTGAGCAGCGACATCGAGGACCTGGTCGCCACCAAGGCCGTCTCGGGGGTCCTCGCCAACTGGCTCAAGCCCACCCTCGACAAGGCCGGCTTCACCGCCGAGCAGCTCCGCGAAGAGAAGAAAATCGACTTCTCCGGCGACATCGTCGCCGCCCCCAAGGCCTGGAAGACCGTCTGGTCGGCGGGCCACGGAGTCGGCGGCATCGAGCGCATCGCCGACACCGCCGAGGTGGTCCGCCAGCTCTACCGGGAATACGTGGACTGCCTGGCCCGCGAGCAGGACGAAGCGGCCCGCCTGCGCGCCCACTACCCGGCTCCCTGATCCCGGCCCCCTGAATCCCGGGGCTCTCCGGAGCCCCTCCATGCGCCCCGGCAAGAACGAGGGTGCAGCCATCGTGCTGCACGCCGGCCCCGGGTGCGTCCGGAAAACCGCTTTCTGAACACCCCGTCGCACCGCCCATAACACTTATATCGGAGATAAAACGTCATGAACCGTCGCCAACTGCTCACCGGCATGTCCGCCGCCTTCGTCCTCGCCTTCGGTGGCGTCAGCCTGGCCCAGGCCCAGACCGTCACCATCGGCGTCAGCGTCAGCTCGACCGGCCCCGCCGCTTCCCTGGGCATCTCCCAGAAGAACACCATCGAACTGCTGCCCAAGACCCTGGGCGGACTGCCGGTGAACTACGTGGTGCTCGACGACGCCTCCGATCCCACCCAGGCCGGCAAGAACGCCCGCCGCTTCGCCGACGCCGACAAGGTGGACGCGATCATCGCCTCCACCACCGTGCCGACCTCCCTGGCCGTGGCCGAAGTGGCCAGTGAAGCCAGGATCCCGCAGATCGCCCTGGCCCCCTTCGCGCCCAAGGCCATCCAGTGGGTCTTTCCCCTGCCCCACGGCATCGGCGTGATGTCCTCGGTGCTGTTCGAGGAGATGAAGAAGCGCGACACCAAGACCATCGCCTTCATCGGCTTCAGCGATGCCTACGGCGAAGCCTGGCTGAAGGACGTGGAAAAGCGCGCCGAGCAGAACGGCATCAAGCTGGTGGCCGTGGAGCGCTATGCCCGCACCGACCAGTCCGTCACCGCCCAGGCCCTCAAGCTGACCGCCCAGAAGCCCGACGCGGTATTCATCGCCGCCAGCGGCACCCCGGCCGCCCTGCCCATGCGGGCCCTGCGCGAACGCGGCTTCAAGGGCCAGTTCTACCAGACCCACGGCGCCGCCAACAACGACTTCCTGCGGGTCGCCGGCAACACCGACGAAGGCCTGGTCCTGCCCACCGGCCTGGTCCTGGTGGCCGAGCAGCTGCAGGACAGCAACCCGAGCAAGAAGGTTGCCCTCAGCTACCTGAAGGCTTATGAAGGCAAGCACGGAGCCGGTTCGCGCAATCCCTTCGGCGCCTACGCCCAGGATGCCTACCTGCTCCTCGACAAGGCCGTCGCCACGGTCGGCAAGAAGGCCGCGCCCGGCACCCCCGAGTTCCGGGCGGCCCTGCGCGACGCCCTCGAAAAGACCAAGGACTTGCCGCTGACCCACGGCCTCAACACCATGTCGGCCACCGACCACTCGGGCCTGGGGGATGGCGCCCGGGTGCTGATCACCATCGAAAAAGACAGCTGGAAGCTGCTGAAGTAAGGGAGACAACCATGAGCTTCTTCGACAATCCAGGCATGCTGGCGCCCCCCAGGGTGACCCGCATCGACCTCTCCAAGGGTGGCTTCATCCTGGCCTGCTCCGACCCCCTCGGCGAGGTCACCCGCTGCATCGGCGACTGGCTCGAATACTGGGCCGAGCGCACCCCGAACGCCCTCTTCCTGGCCGAGCGGGATACCGACGGCGAATGGGTCCGGATGACCTACGCCCAGGTCCGCGAGCAGGTGGGCAAGCTGGCCCAGGGCCTTCTGGACCTGGGCATCGGCCCCACCTCGCCGGTGGTCTGCCTGTCCGACAACAGCCTCGACCAGGCCCTGCTGACCCTGGCCACCATGCATATCGGGCGGCCCTTCGCCACCGTCTCCAGCGCCTACTCGCGGCTGGCCAAGGACTTCTCCAAGGTCGCCACCATCCTGCAGGAGCTGGCTCCCGGCGCAGTCTATGCCGGAGACGGGGCGGTCTATGCCTCCGCGATCCGGGCCAGCGCCGTGTCGTGCCCGGTATTGCTGAGCACCAACGGCTACCTGGTGGAAGGCAGCCTGTCCCTGGCCGAGCTGATGCGCACCCGGGAGACCCCGGCGGTGATGGAAGCCTTCGCCAGGATCACTCCGGAAACCCACGCCAAGTACCTGCTCACCTCGGGCTCCACCGGACGGCCGAAGATCGCCATCAACACCCACCGCATGCTCTGCGCCAACCAGAAGCAGATCCAGCACAGCTGGCCTTTCCTCAAGGACGAAAAGCCGGTGATCGTCTCCTGGCTGCCCTGGAGCCACACCTTCGGCGCCAACCACAACTTCAACATGGTGTTGTGCAACGGCGGCAGCTTCTACATCGACGAGGGCCGCCCGGTCCCCGGCCTGATGGAGAAGTCGGTGCGCAACCTGCGCGAGGTGCAGCCCAACCTGTACTTCAACGTCCCCAAGGGGTTTGACGCGCTGATCGCCTTCCTGGAGCAGGACGAATCCTTCGCCCGCGACTTCTTCGGCCGCCTGCGCGCCGTGTTCTATGCCGCTGCAGCCCTGCCCCAATCCACCTGGGACCGCCTCGAGCGGGCCGCCCAGAAGGTACTCGGCGAGAAGGTCTGGTTCACCTCCGCCTGGGGCGCCACCGAGACCTCCCCGCTGATCACCAACGTGCACTGGCGCCTCGACGGCCCCGGCTGCATCGGCGCGCCGGTGGCCGGCACGGCCATCAAGTTCCTGCCCAACGGGGACAAGCTGGAGATGCGCGTCAAGGGCCCGCAGGTCTTTCCGGGCTACCTCAACAACCCGGAGAAGACGGCCGAGGCCTTCGACGAGGACGGCTACTACAAGATCGGCGACGCCGGCCTGCTGATCGACCCGGAGCACCCGGAAAAGGGCATCGCCTTCAACGGCCGGGTCGCAGAGGACTTCAAGCTGACCACCGGCACCTGGGTCTCGGTGGGCACCCTGCGCGTCCGTGCGGTCACCGCCCTCGCCCCCTTTGCCCAGGACGTGGTCGTCACCGGCCACGACCGGGACGAGGTCGGCCTGCTGGTCTTCCCCAGCCCGGCGGTGAAGGACATCCCCCAGGACACCCTCCACACCCACATCCGCGAGGGCCTGCGCAGGCTCAAGGCCGAAGGCGGCGGTGGCTCGTCCCAGAGCCCCACGCGGGCCATGTTGCTGGATGAGCCCCCCAACCTGGACGCCGGCGAGATCACCGACAAGGGCTACATCAACCAGCGGGCCGTCCTCGCCCGCCGGGCCGAGGACGTGCTCAGCCTGCACAACTCGCCCAAGCTCGACCGCGTCGTCTTTCTCAAATAAATCAAAGGAAAGCCGTGCCCTGGCCGACACCGGCCGGGGCCCGCTCAGCCTGAATTTCCCAACGGGGTAGTCATGACCAAGACACTGAAACCAGCCAGCACCGGTTCCGGCCGCAGCGGCGCCCGGGCCCTTTGCCCTCATCTCGGCGGACTGACGCCATGAACGCGCCACTCCTCATCAAGCTGGCGCCCAACGGCGGCAGTTTCGAATGCGCGCCGGGCCAGACCGTGCTGGACGCGGCCCTCGCCGCCGGTTACTGGCTGCCCCACAGCTGCCGCACCGGCACCTGCAACAGTTGCCATCTGGGCATCGTCGAGGGCAGCGTGCAGCACGCGGCGACCCGCCCGGACGGCACCGATGTCCCCGCCGGCCAGTGCCGCACCTGCCAGGCCGTGCCCAGCGGCGACCTCGTCCTCGACGCCCCCAAGGTGCCGAAGGAGCCCGGCCAGCGGGTGGTCACCACCGGCGCCAAGGTGCTCGAGGTAAGCCGCCCGTCCCACGACGTGGTGGTGATCCGCCTGCAGGTGCCGCCGGCCGCCGGCTTCGCCTTCAAGGCCGGGCAGTACGCCAGCGTGCTGCTCAAGGACGGCGCGAAACGCAGCTACAGCATGGCCAACAATCCGGATGAAGCCGGCCTCATCGAATGGCATGTGCGCCGCATGGAAGGCGGCCGTTTCTCCACCCACGCCTACGACAAGCTGAAGGCCGGCGCCATGCTGCGCATCGAGGGGCCCTACGGTGACTTCGTGCTGCAGCCGGGCGACGCCCCCATCGTGCTGCTGGCCTCGGGTACCGGCTACGCCCCCATCGCATCCCTGCTCAAGACCCACGGCGCCGAGATGGCCCGCCGCGGCGCGGTGCTGTACTGGGGCGGCCGCCAGCGGCAGGACCTCTACGCGGTGGACAGCGTGGAAGCCTGGGAGGCGCAGCACCCGGGCATCCGCCTGGTGCCGGTGCTGTCCGAGGCCGGCCCGGAGTGGACCGGCCGCGGCGGCTTCGTGCATGCGGCGGTGCTGGAGGACATCCCCGATCTGTCCCGCCACGAGGTGTATGCCTGCGGCAATCCCCTGATGATCGACGCGGCGCGCAGCAGCTTCACGGCCGGCGCGGGCCTGCCGGCGGAACACTTCTTCGCCGACGCCTTCGTCGTCAATAACTAGAACCCGGCCGGAGGAGACACTCATGGATTTCGGCATATTCGCGGTACTGGCCCAGGACGGCATCACCAACGGGGCGGTGTACGCCCTGCTGGCCATGGCGCTGGTGCTGGTCTTTTCGGTGACCCGCATCATCTTCCTGCCCCAGGGCGAGTTCATCGGCTTTGGCGCCCTCACCGTCGCCGCGCTGCAGAGCGGCCAGTTTCCGCGGCTGGTGTGGATGCTGATGGCGGTGGGCGTGCTCACCTTCCTGGTGGAGATCGGCTCGGCCCTGCGCCAGCGCCGCTACAAGCCCCTGCCCCGCCGCCACCTGATGTGGAGCGGCATCGAGAACCTGGCCTACCCCACCCTGGTGTGGGTACTGGCCCGGGGCCTGGAATGGCAGGGCATGCCGATGGTGGTGCAGATCCTGTTCACCCTGGGCATCACCGTGCCCCTGGGCATCATGCTCTACCGCGTGGCCTTCCAGCCCATGGCCGAGGCCTCGGTGCTGGTGCTGCTGATCGTCGCGGTGGGGGTGCACTTTGCGATGCTCGGCATGGGCCTCTTCATCTTCGGGCCGGAAGGCTCCACCACCCAGGCCTTCACCGACTGGAGCGCCGAGATCGGCGCCCTGCTGGTGTCCGGCCAGAGCGTGGTGGTGCTGGGCGTGTCGGCCTGCCTGATCGCCCTGCTCTACCTGTTCTTCGACCGCAGCCTCTACGGCAAGGCCCTGCGCGCCACCGCGGTCAACCGCAAGGGGGCGCAGCTGGTGGGCATCGGCACCACCCAGGCGGGGCGGATGGCCTTCGGCCTGGCGGCGGCCCTCGGCACCCTGGCCGGAACCCTGATCGCGCCCCTCAACACGGTGGGCTACGACACCGGCTTCGTGGTGGCCCTGAAGGGCTTCGTCGCGGCCATCGTCGGTGGCCTGGCCAGCTATCCCCTGGCGGCGGCCGGTGCCGTGCTGGTCGGCCTGCTGGAGAGCTACTCCTCCTTCTGGGCCAGCGCCTACAAGGAGGTGATCGTGTTCACCCTGATCATCCCCGTGCTCGCCTGGCGTTCGCTGGTCTCGGGCCATGGAGACGAAGAATGAAAATATCCACCAAGAAGCTGCAGTGGCTGATGTTCGGCTGGTTCTTCCTGTTCCCCTTCCTGCCGGTCCCGGGCTACTGGATCACCATCGGCAACTACATCGGGCTGTACTCCATCGTCACCCTGGGCCTGGTGCTGCTCACCGGCATCGGCGGGCTGACCTCCTTCGGCCAGGCCGCCTTTGTCGGGCTGGGGGCCTACACCACCGGCTACCTCAGCATCTCCCTGGGCCTGTCTCCCTGGCTCGGCCTGCTCACCGGCCTGGTGGTGTCGGCCCTGGCGGCGGGGCTGATCGGCAGCGTCACGGTGCGCCTGTCCGGCCACTTCCTGCCGCTCGCCACCATCGCCTGGGGCCTGTCCCTGTTCTACCTGTTCGGCACCCTGGAGTTCCTGGGCAAGTACGACGGGCTGTCGGGCATTCCGCCGCTGTCCCTGTTCGGCATCGACCTGTCGGCGCCGCGGGTGATGTACGGGCTGATCTGGTTCTGCCTGGGCGGCTGCCTGTGGCTGGTCCTCAACCTCCTCAACTCCCGCCCCGGCCGCGCCATCCGGGCCCTCGCCAAGGGCAAGACCATGCCCGAGGCGATGGGCATCCACACCGCCCAGTACAAGATCCTGATCTTCGTGCTGGCGGCCCTGATGGCCAGCCTGTCCGGCTGGCTCTACGCCCACCTGCAGCGCTCGGTGAGCGCCACCCCCTTCGGCCTGCACATGGGCATCGAGTATCTGTTCATGGCGGTGGTCGGCGGGGTCGGCCACGTCTGGGGGGCGATCCTCGGCGCGGTGATGATGACCGGCCTGAAGAGCCAGCTGCAGGACCTGCTGCCCCTGCTGCTGGGCAGCCAGGGCAACTTCGAGATCGTGGTCTTCGGGGTGCTGATCGTGCTGCTGTTGCTGTGGGCACCGGATGGCCTGTGGCCGCGGGTGGCGGCAGTCTGGGCGCGCTTCAACCCGCCCGAGCCCGAGGTGGTGGCCCCGGCCATCGCCCCGGACGGCTACGGCGACATGGCCCGCCGTGCCAAGCCGGCGGCAGGCTCCCTGATCCTCGAGATCAGCGAGGCCCGCAAGCAGTTCGGCGGCCTGGTGGCGGTCAAGGACATGAGCTTCGAGATCCACGCCGGTGAAGTCGTCGGCCTGATCGGCCCCAACGGGGCAGGCAAATCCACCATGTTCAACCTGGTCACCGGCGTGCTGCCGGCCAGCAGCGGCGAGATCCGCTTCCTGGGCGAGCGCATCGACCAGCTCGGTGCCCGCCGCATCGTCAAGATGGGCATCGGCCGCAGCTTCCAGCACGTGCATCTGGTGCCGCATCTGTCGGTGCTGGAGAACGTCGCCATGGGCGCCCACCTGCGTGGCAAGACCAGCCCCCTCAGCGCCGCACTGCGCATGGACCGCCATGAAGAGGCCCAGCTGCTGTTCCTGGCCGCCGAGCAGATCCGCCGGGTCGGCCTGGGGGACTACATGCACACCCCGGCCGGCAGCCTGGCCCTCGGCCAGCAGCGCATCCTCGAGATCGCCCGCGCCCTGTGCACCGACCCGGTGCTGCTGCTCCTCGACGAGCCGGCCGCCGGCCTGCGCCTGAAAGAGAAGGAAGCCCTGGCCGACCTGATCCGCCAGCTCAAGGGCGAAGGCATGTCGGTGCTGCTGGTCGAGCACGACATGGACTTCGTGATGGGCCTGACCGACCGGCTGGTAGTGATGGAGTTCGGCAGCAAGATCGCCGAAGGCCTGCCCGCCGAGATCCAGAACAACGAGGCCGTCCTGGCCGCCTACCTGGGAGGCATCGAATGAGTGCCGACAACGCCAACGCGGTCCTCGAGACCCGCAACCTGAGCGTGCGCTACGGCAAGGTGGAGGCCCTGCGGGCCACCAACCTGCGCCTCTGCGCCGGCCAGATCGTCACCGTGATCGGCCCCAACGGGGCCGGCAAGTCATCCCTGCTCAACGCCATCATGGGCGCCCTGCCGACCAACGGCCAGGCCGAAGGCGAGGTGCTGTACCAGGGCCACGACGTGTCCCACCACGCCATCGAGCTGCGCCTCGGCAAGGGCCTGGCCCTGGTGCCGGAAAAGCGCGAGCTGTTCACCAGCATGAGCGTAGAGGACAACCTGGTGCTCGGCGCCTACCGCCGTCGCAAGGCCGGCTGGTCCTACCGGGACGGCCTGGAGCGCATCTATGCCATCTTCCCGCGCCTCAAGGAGCGCCGTCACCAGCTGGCCGGCACCATGTCCGGCGGCGAGCGGCAGATGGTGGCCATCGGCCGCGCCCTGATGAGCGACCCCAAGGTGCTGATGCTGGACGAGCCCTCCCTGGGCCTCGCCCCCCGCGTGATGGCCGAGGTCTTCCACGTCATCTCCCACCTGCGCGACAGCGGCGTGGCCACCCTGCTGATCGAGCAGAACTCCCGCGCCGCCCTGCAGGTGTCGGACTACGGCTACGTGCTGGAGGTGGGCGACGTGACCCTGGAGGGCCCGGCCGCCGACCTGGCGAAGAACCCGAAGGTGATCGAGGCCTACCTGGGGGCCAAGCACTGATGAGCCTCCTGCGCCCCGACTTCACCGTCGCCCGCCTCAACCGGGATGCGGCCGACTGCCTGCCCGGACACCTGGGCGTCGAATTCCTGAGCCTCGAACAGGGGCGGGCCACCAGCCGCATGGTGATCCGGCCGGTGCACCTGGCGCCCAACGGCCGCCTCCACGCCGCCAGCCTGATCGCCCTGGCCGACACCACCACCGGGCACGCCACCATGTCGCACCTGCCGGAAGGTGCCCGCTCCTTCGCCACCATCGAGCTCAAGAGCAACCACCTGGGCACCCTGGTCGAGGGCGCCATCAGCTGCCTGGCCACCGCCCAGCACCTGGGGCGGACCACCCAGGTGTGGGACGCGGTGGTGCGCGACGAAGCGACAGGCCGCGAACTGGTGCTGTACCGTTGCACCCAGATGATCCTGTGATCAGCCCATAAAACATAACAAGGAGCCCCCCAATGAGTATCTGGTTTGCCCCCTTCACCCTGGACGAAGTCAATGCCCGCGGCGCCACCTGTGCCAACGGCCACCTGGGCATGGAGCTGATCGAGATCGGCGAAGACTTCCTGCGTGGCCGCATGCCGGTGGACCAGCGCACCCGCCAGCCCGCCGGCGCCCTGCACGGCGGCGTCTCGGTGGCCTTCGCCGAGACGCTGGCGTCCTGGTCCGCCGCCCACGTGGTCGACCCGGCCAAATATCACTGCGTCGGCCAGGAGATCAACGCCAATCACGTCCGCGCCGTCACCGGCGGCTGGGTCTATGGCGAAGCCCGCCCGCTGCACCTGGGGCGCACCACCCAGGTGTGGGAAATCCGCATCACCAATGAAGAAGGCAAGCTGGTGTGCATCTCGCGCATGACGGCGGCTGTACTCAGCAAACCCAGCGAGTACAAGTAAGATAAAAGGCTGTAGGTGTCTGCAGGGTTCGTGCGGGGGCGGCTTCGGCTGCCCGCGGACTTCCGGTCAGGCACCCGCGGGCGGCTGAAGCCGCCCCTACAGGCCCACCTC
>WBTZ01000213.1 GCA_009026175.1 Zoogloea sp.
GTCCGGGCCCTCGGCCGCCCCGCCCCCCGACAGGGAGAGGAGCAGATTCCGGAGGGCTGTGGCGGTCACCGGCTTGACCAGCAAGTCGGCCAGCGGGAGTTCGCGAACCACCGTTTCGATGCTCTCCTGGGCGACCGGACCGACCAGGGCCAGGGCAGGCGACGCCACGGACTGGAGCCGGATCTGCCTGGCGGTCTGCGCGCCGTCCGCGTCGGGCAGGCGCCAGTTGAGGAGGACCAAGGCGTACGGCCACCCGCCGGCCTCCGCACGGGCCACCGCGGCCAGCGCCTCGGCGGCCGACGCCGCCAGGTCGCAGGACTGCCCCTGACTGGCCAGCAGGTGGGCCAGGGCCTGTTGTTCGTTGACGCTGCCATCCACCACCAGGACGCGCATCGGAGGCAGCGCCGGCGGCGCCTCGACGACGCCACGCCCCCGCGCGAAACGGGCCGTGAAGTGAAAGTCGCTGCCGTGTCCAGGCTCGCTCGTCACACCGATCTCACCGCCCATCATGCTTACCAGCTGCCGGCTGATGGCCAGCCCCAGGCCGGTCCCCCCGTACTTGCGGGCATGGGAAGAGTCCACCTGGGAGAAGGGCTTGAACAGGAGATCGAGCTGCTCGGCATTCATCCCGATGCCGGAATCCCGAACCGAGAAGCACAGCACCACATCGTCGTCATCTGCCGCCACCTGCGTGACGACGAGGACGATCTCGCCCTCGCGGGTGAACTTGACCGCGTTGCCGCACAGGTTGACCAGCACCTGATGCAGGCGGAGCGGATCGCCGATCAGGCTCTGCGGAAGCTCGGGAGCCAGGTCGATGACCATCTCCAGCCCCTTCTCCTGGGCCCGCGGGGCAATGATCACGGCCATCTTGTCGAGCATCTCGCCGAGGCCGAACTCCCGCTGTTCCATGTCGAGCTTGCCCGCCTCGATCTTGGAGAAGTCGAGGATGTCGTTGATCAGGCCCAGCAGGGATTCTGCCGCACTGCGGGTCTTGTGCAGGTAGTCGCGCTGCCTGATGGTCAGGGCGGTACGCAAGGCCAGGTCCGTCATGCCCAGGATCGCATTCATCGGCGTGCGGATCTCGTGGCTCATGTTGGCCAGGAAGGCGCTCTTCGCGCGGGTCGCCGCTTCGGCCACGTCCCGCGCCTGGGCCAGCGCCTCATTGGCCCGGGCCAGTTCGGCGGTGCGCAGCTGGACCTGGTTTTCCAGCTCCTCCTGCTGGCGCAGCGCGGCCGCCTCGTTATGCAGGGCCTCGAGTTCCTGGGCCGCGCGCAGGGCCATGATCTGCATCACCGCCGTGGCCCGCTTCGGGTAGGGCAGAGGGCGCCGGCCGGCCACCGCCAGGAAGCCGATGACCACGCCCTGGGAGTCCCACAGGGAGGCGCCCACATAGCTCTCGCATTGCGCCGTCCGCAGGAAGACGCTGTCCGGGAAGCGGCTCAGCGCGGAATGCTCGAAGAGCGTGATGTTCCGGCTCTCCACGAGGTACTCGCAGGCGCTGCCGGGCACATCGAAAACGACATTGGGCACCAGGACACCATCGGACCTCAGGCCCAGGGTCTCTGCCTGCCCATTGCCGATCAGGCGGGACAGCATCGCGTAGTCGGCCTTGAGGCAGGTGCACAAGAAGCCCAGCAGATCCGCCACGAAGCCGGGGCGTTGCTCGGCGCCGGCGCCATGGCTGGCCACGAAGTACAGGGCGGACTCGATGGCCTTGCGCTCGGTCACGTCGATGCAGGTGGCCCGAAGCAGGCGCCTGGACCGGTAGGGCAGCATGACGAGGCGTATCTCGCAGAAGACTTCCCCGCCATCATCACCACGGACGACCACCCGCTCGAAGACCGGCTCCTCTCCCGCCAGGGCCCGGTTGACGTGCTCGACCATGGACTCGTGGACATCCAGGCCGTCCGGCTGCTCGGCCCGGTAGAAGCGCTCGAGTCCGCCGGCGAGGAAGGCCTCGAGGCTGCAACCGAAGAGGGAGGCTGCCCGGGAGTTGGCGCTGACAACCCGCCGCGGATCCGCGTCATACACGAAGATGGCCTCCGGCGCGGCCTCCACCAGTGTCCTGAAGCGCTCCTCGCTCTCGCTGACGGCAAGCTCGGCCAGCCGGCGGCGGCGGCTCTGCATGCCCAGCGCCACCAGGGAGATGCTCATCGCGGCAAACATCGCGATCACGGCAATGATCTGGTAGCGGTAGAGCGGCCACAGGTCCGGCGGGCGGTTGATGAAGGTGCTGCCGGGCGGCAGCCGGTCCGTGTCGATCTTCCAGCGCTGGAGCTGGGCCCAGTCGTACATCGGGTAGCTGGCCGACTCGATGTAGGTCAGGGGCTTGTCGAGCACCAGTCTCCCCTCGAGGTAGTCCAGCACCCGCCGCCCCACCTGTTGCTGGCCGAAGACCTCGGTGTCGAAGAGCACACCGCCGACGATCCCCCGGCCCAGGAAGCCTACCGATGCACCGAATACCGGCACCGGCGCCGTCTGCACGACCTCGTCCACCACCTCCATCGGCATGAAGGACTTGCCGCTGACGTCCCCGAAATAGCCGTAGTAGAAGATCGCCGTGCCCTTGTCGGCCTGGGCGACACGGGCCAGCATGGCTGCGTGGTCGAGTTGGTCGGTGTACTCGAAGACGACCTTGCCGGCCCAGGGGGCGGCGGCCATCCGCACATCATCCACATAGGGCAGGTCGCTGGCGCTGGCCCCCGCCACGACCAGCACCCGGCGGACGTCGGGCATGGCCTCCAGCAGGGCACGGACACCCCGCGCATAGTCGGCCCGCACCGGCATCTGGATCACCTTGCGCGGGCTGAGCCGGGCTGTATCGATGTGATCCCGCACGGTGCTCAGGATCGTCACCCCCGGAAGCAGGCCCTGCCCCTCGTAGGTGATGAAGTCGAGCGCCGGTCGGCCTTCCACCACGATGATGCGGACCTCCCGGCCGGCCAGCTTGCGCTGCAGCAGCGCCGCCATGAGGCGCCTCTCCTCCGGCTTCGGGTGACGCACCAGGTCGAGGTACTCGACATACACGTCACCGGCACTGAGCCCCCATTCGCGCACCGTGTTGAGGATGCCCTCCGAGATGCTGTCCACCAGGAAGCCCCGATGCTGGGAGTGCAGGATCAGGATCTTCCCGTGATCCGGCGAGCTTGCCAGCACCGGAGACATCAGCAGCGCGACGGGGAGCAGCAGCATGCAGACGAGCCGGACCCCAGCGCCCATGCCCCACCATGCCCCGACCTTCGCTTCGCTCATACAACCCCCTCGAAACGAATGCGAATGCTGGCGGACGCCGGACACCTACCCCCAGGCATTCACCAGGCAATCCAACTGAGCCATATGAAAATAGCCTGAGAGGCTAAGTCGTATGGCAAATCGAAGCATATACCCAAAATGGGTCAACGGCACCCTGCGCGTCCCTGCGGCGCCCGCAGCCCCGCCGGTCATTCCAAGGGAGTGTGCCGGGGAGATGCCCGACGGAGGCCGCTAAGGGCGGGAAGCCCTCAGCGCGTTGCCAGCCACTTCAGCAACATCCCGTAGAGGTTCTCGGGGATGACCGGCTTGGCGATGTGCGAGCGCATGCCGGCGGCCAGGCAACGTTCGCGGTCTTCGATGAAGGCGTTGGCCGTCATGGCGAGGATGGGGGTCTGCCGGTTGCGGCCACCGGCGCAGATCGCGTGCGTCGCCTCGATGCCGTTCATGACCGGCATCTGCATGTCCATCAGGATCAAGGCGTAATCCGTATCGGCGGCGAGGCGCACGGCCTGCTCGCCATCCTCGGCCACATCGACCTGCAGCCCGACATCTTCGAGCATGATCCGGGCCACCTCCTGGTTGATCGGCTCATCCTCGGCCACCAGCACCCGCTTGCCGGCATGGAGACGCCGGATTTCCGTGGCCAGGATGTCGGCGTCCGCGCCCTCCTCCTCGGCGGCAGGCGTGAAGGACAAGGGCAAGGCAAGCTCGAACCAGAACAGGCTGCCGCAGCCCGGGCTGCTGTCCACCCCGATCTGCCCGCCCATCAGGGCAACCAGGCGCTTGCTGATCACCAGCCCGAGCCCGGTGCCCCCGTACTTGCGGGTCATCGAGTTGTCGGCCTGCTCGAAGGCAGAGAACAGGCGCGCCTGGTCGACCAGACCGATGCCGATGCCGCTGTCGGCCACCTCGAAACGCAGCCGGGCCTCAAGCGCGCTCCGCTCCAGTTCCCTGACCCGCAGGGTGATGCTGCCCTGCTCCGTGAACTTGACTGCGTTGGTGGCGAGGTTGAGCAGGATCTGGCGCAAGCGCAGGGCATCTCCCCGGAACTGCTGCCCGGCCAGCCCGGGGCTCAGATCGAAACCGAAGGCCAACCCCTTCTCGCGGGCCTTGAGGCCGACGATGCTCGCCACGCTGTCCAGGATGGTCTGGAGCTGGAAGTCGCTCGCCTCGAGGACCAGCTGGTCAGCCTCGATCTTGGAGATGTCCAGGATGTCGTTGATCACCGAGAGCAGGTGGTCCGCAGCGAGGTTGGCCTTGTCCAGCTGGTCCCGCCCCTGGGGGTCGGCCATCCGGAAACGCGCCAGGCGGATCATGCCGACGATGCCGCCGAGGGGCGTGCGCAGCTCGTGGCTCATGTTGGCCAGGAAGGTGCTCTTGGCCCGGCTGGCGGCCTCCGCGGCCTGCTTCGCGGCCTGGAGCTGGGCAGTGCGCTGGCTGACCTGTTCCTCCAGGTGAAACTGGTATTTCCGGAGCTCCTCCGAGGCCTGGATCCAGCGGGAGATGCTGCGATACACCAGCCCCCCCGCCGCCAGGGCGATCACGGTCAGGAACAGTGGCAGGCCGAGCTGCGCCCGCCAGCGCTGGATTGCCCCGTCCACCGGAGTGGACACGAACACCGTCAGCGGGTAGTGCTCGAGGCGGCGGAAGGCGAACAAGGCCTCCTTGCCGGTCACGCTGTTATGGCCGCTCACCGTCCCCCGGGGCGGGAAGCCGTGATCGCGCAGGTGGCTCACCAGGGCCCCGTCCCGCGGTGTGCCATAGGTGTTCTGCAGGTCGCCGCTTGGTGGCACCGGGTAACGGCTGACCAGGAAGGCATCGTCGCGCAGCAGCCCCACCGCCGACCCCTGGGGCAGGCCCAGGTTGTGCCAGAAGGACTGCTGGCGGGACAGGGGCAAGGTGGCGTTCATGACGTATTGCAGCGCTCCGCCCGCATCCCGGATACCGAAGCGCAGCGGCATGATCCAGTCCTTGATGACCCGTCCCTCGGCCGGACGGCCCACATTCAGACGATCCTGAACGGCAATCTCATCGAAAGCCACCTGGCGCCCGGGCACATCCCGCGTATAGGGCAGCTCTTCAGGCCGGTCGGTCTTGTCGGTGGCAAAGACCCCGCCTTCGGGGCGGGACAGGGTCACGAAAAGATATTCCGGGTCGGACTCCCGGAATGCCCTCAGCACCGCGCTGAGGTGCCCAGGCTTGAGCACTTCCGGCGTCAGCCTTTTCCCGAAGGCCCGCATCCGGTGCTCGTGACCGGAAAAGTAATTGTCCAGCGAATTGCCGGTGATCTCGGCAATCGTCGCCAGATGCGCCAGTTCATAAGCCCTGGATTCCTGCCAGGTGCGCCAGACCCAGGTTGCCACCACGAAGAAGAACAGGACGCCACCCAGCAGGAACCCCCGGCGCAGCCTGCGAAGCGTCAGCGCGGCGTTCGTGTGGGACATGGAAACCCTTATTCACCTTTCTGAAAGTGGGGGCATGTTAGTCCCGGAGATGCAAAGAATCCAGCCAGGTGGCGATTCGGAACGGGGGCAGATGAAAGCAGATTCTTTGGTGCATGCCCATTGCCTCAATGGCCGGGCAACGAATAGAAGCCTCAATTTCCCATATGGGCTATTCCATTGCCGCGCGGGTGCTGGGGCCCCGCTAGAGCGCGACGGCCTTGACCGCCTCCCGCTTCCATTCCGCCGCGCGCGTCACCGAGACGCGGCGGGCCTTGGGCACGGCCAGGGGCTTGGCCAGGGTGATCTCGACGCGCTTCACCGGGAAGCGCTCGCCGAGCAGATCGAGCATGGCCTGGCTGAGATGCTCGAGCAGGTTGAAGTGGCGCCCGGCCAGCAGGCCCTCGAGGGCCTCCACGACCTGGTCGTAGTCCACCGTGTGGCGTATGTCGTCGCTGCGGGCCGCCAGGGTGCCGTCGATGGCCAGGCGCAGGTCGATCTCCAGGGGCTGGAGGGCGGCGATCTCGTGGGCGTAGATGCCGATGGAGGCCTGCAGGCACAGGCCATCGAGGCGGATGAGGCAGTCGTGATCCATGGCTGAGGCCCTCAGTGTCCTTTCAGCAGCGGGGCTTCCCACTCCTGGTAGTCGTCGGTCTGGCGCATGGAGAGGGCCCGCTCGGCCGAGCGCAGGGTGTTCTCGATCAGCATCGTCACCGTCATCGGCCCCACCCCACCCGGCACCGGGGTGATCCAGCTGGCCTTCTCCTTCACCCCTTCGAAATCCACGTCACCGA
>WBTZ01000019.1 GCA_009026175.1 Zoogloea sp.
CGCCCCAGCCGGCCCCTGCCCTTCTGAATCAATAAACGCGGTTCTCACCCAACCGCGTTCCGTCTTTTCCAGGAATACAGACCCACCATGCGAACTCAATACTGCGGCCTCGTTTCGACCGCCTACCTCGACCAGATCGTCACCCTCTGCGGCTGGGTACATCGCCGGCGCGACCACGGCGGCGTGATCTTCATCGACCTGCGCGACCGGGAAGGCCTGGTCCAGGTAGTCTGCGACCCCGACCGTGCCGACATGTTCCACGTGGCCGAGACCGTCCGCAACGAGTTCGTCCTGAAGATCACCGGCAAGGTCCGCCGTCGCCCGGGCGGCACCGAGAACACCAACCTGGTGTCCGGCGAGATCGAGGTGCTGTGCCACGAGATCGAGGTGCTCAACACCTCCGCCACGCCCCCGTTCCAGCTCGACGAGGAAAACCTCTCCGAGACCACCCGCCTGACCCACCGGGTCATCGACCTGCGCCGCCCGCAGATGCAGAAGAACATGATCCTGCGCTACCGCACGGCCATGGCCTTCCGCCGCTTCCTCGATGCCAAGGGCTTCATCGACATCGAAACCCCGATGCTCACCAAGAGCACCCCGGAAGGTGCCCGCGACTACTTGGTGCCGTCCCGCGTGCACGACGGCCAGTTCTTCGCCCTGCCCCAGTCCCCCCAGCTCTTCAAGCAGATGCTGATGGTGGCCGGCTACGACCGCTACTACCAGATCGTCAAGTGCTTCCGCGACGAAGACCTGCGCGCCGACCGCCAGCCTGAATTCACCCAGGTCGATATCGAGACCTCCTTCCTGACCGAGGCCGAGATCACGGCCATGATGGAAGAGATGATCCGCACCATCTTCCAGGAAGTGCTGTCCGTCGAGCTGCCCAACCCCTTCCCGCGCATGACCTATGCCGAAGCGATGGACCGCTTCGGCTCCGACAAGCCGGACCTGCGCGTCACCCTCGAGCTCACCGACGTGACCGACGCCGTCAAGGACGTGGCCTTCAAGGTGTTCAGCGGGCCCGCCACCTCCGGCGGCCGTGTGGCGGCCATCCGCGTGCCCGGCGGCGCCAGCCTGTCCCGTGGCGAGATCGATGAATACACCAAGTTCGTCGGCATCTACGGCGCCCGCGGCCTGGCCTACATCAAGGTCAATGACGTCACCCAGGTCAACGAGACCGGCCTGCAGTCGCCCATCGTCAAGAACCTCCACGAAACCGCGCTGCGCACCATCCTCGAGCGCACCGGCGCCCAGTCCGGCGACCTGATCTTCTTCGGCGCCGACAAGACCAAGGTCGTCAACGACGCCCTCGGCGCCCTGCGCATCAAGCTCGGCCACGAAAAGGGCTATGTCAACGGCAAGGCCTGGGAACCCCTGTGGGTCGTGGACTTCCCGATGTTCGAGTACGACGAGGAAGACAAGCGCTGGACCGCCTGCCACCACCCCTTCACCAGCCCGAAGGACGAACACCTGGAGCTGCTCACCAGCGATCCTGGCAAGTGCCTGGCCAAGGCCTACGACCTGGCCCTCAACGGCTGGGAAATCGGCGGCGGCTCGGTGCGTATCCACCGCGCCGAAGTGCAGGAGAAGGTGTTCTCCGCACTCAACATCGGTCCCGAGGAGCAGCAGGCCAAGTTCGGTTTCCTGCTCGACGCGCTGCGCTACGGTGCCCCCCCGCATGGCGGCCTGGCCTTCGGCCTCGACCGCATCGTCACCATGATGACCGGCGCCGAGTCCATCCGCGACGTGATCGCCTTCCCGAAGACCCAGCGCGCCCAGTGCCTGCTCACCGACGCGCCGTCGCCGGTGGACGAAAAGCAGCTGCGCGAACTGCACATCCGGCTGCGCGCCAAGACCCCCGAAGCGCCCGCCGCCTGACCCTGCGCCCCTCGACGCAGGGGCGCGCGCCATACCCCCAGAAGCTGCAAGGACCACATCCGGACGTGGCCCTTGCAGCTTTTATCATTTGCCCCCTCAAGATTGAGGCGTGCAGGCCGTATCCATGAACGTCCCGCAACTGACCGCCCCCTCTCCGTGATCGATCTCGGCAATATTTCCGCTCTCGTCGTCGAAGCCAATCCCACCATGCGGACCCAGCTGCGCACGATGCTGAACATGAGCGGGATCAGCAAAGTCCAGTTTGCCGTCACCGCCGGCGTCGCAGTGCGCAAGCTGCGCGATGGCCGCTTCGACCTGATCCTGTGCGAATACCACCTGGGCGATGGCCAGGACGGCCAGCACCTGCTGGAAGACCTGCGCCACCACAACATCATCCCCCTCGCCACGCTGTTCCTGATGGTCACCGGCGAGCGCCAATACGAGCGCGTGGTCAGTGCGGCCGAACTGGCCCCCAACGATTACATCCTCAAGCCCTTCGCCGCCGACACCCTGCACGACCGGATCCAGCGGGCGCTCGAAAAGCGCGAGGCCTTCATGCCCACCTATCAGCTGATCGAGCTGGGCAATGCCCCGGATGCCATCCAGGCCTGTGTCACCGGCGAAGAGAAACATCCCCAGTGGAGCATCGACTTCATGCGGCTGCGGGCCGAGTTGCTGGTCGCCAGCGGCCACGCGGAAGAAGCCCAGCGCCTGTACGACCACATCCTGTCGAAGCGCAGCATCCCATGGGCCCGCCTGGGCCTGGCCAAGGCGCTCTTCATGCAGAAGCGCTACGCCGAAGCAGAGGACATCCTGCAGAGCCTGGTGACCGAGAACGACCTGTTCCTGGACGCCTACGACTGGCTGTCCCGGACGCGGGAAGCCGCAGGCGAACTCGAGGGCGCCCGCTCCGTGCTGGCCACGGCCACCCAGCTTTCGCCCCACCGGGTCGGACGCCTGCGCCGGCTGGGCGAGCTCGCCATCGAAACGGGTGACCATGACACCGCCGAGAAAGTCCTCACGGAAGTCGTCCGCAAGGGGAAATACTCCGATTTCCGCGACCCCGAAGACCACGTCCGCCTGATCCAGGCACAGCTCGGCAAGGGTGACACCGGGCAGGCCGAGGCCACCATCCGCGACCTCGAGCGCTCGATGCTGGGCCTCGACAAGACCCGCAGCTGCGCCACCCTGTCCAGCGCCCTGGTCCATCTCAAGAAGGGCGACCAGGCCAAAGCCGGCGAAGCCATCCGCAGCCTCGCCGACGACCTCACCGGCGGCCCGGGCCTGTCGATCGGCCTCAAGCGCGAGCTGGCCCGGGCCTGCTTCGCCAGCAACCTGGTCGAGCACGGCACCGAGGTGGTCCTCGACATCATGCGCAACGCCCCAGATCCGCGCACCCTGGAAAGCACCAAGGCGATCCTGCGGGAAGCCGGCAAGCCCGAGCTGTGCGAGCAACTCGCCACGCGCATGGACGGCGAGGTGAAGGACCTTGTTGCCGAAGGCGCCCGCAAGGCCCAGAGCGGCGACTACGACGGCGCCGTGCAGTTCATGCTGAGCGCGGCGCGCAAGATGCCGGGCAACGCCCATGTGCTCTTCAACGCCACCCTGGCCCTCCTCAAGCACATCGAGAACTGCGGCTGGAACGACCGCTTCGCCGAGCAGGCCCGGAACATGATGGAACGGGCCCGCCAGCACGACCCCGGAAACCCCCGCCTGCCAGCCCTGACCGCCTACTACTACAACCTGCTCAAGAAGTACGGCATCCAGCCCTGACGACAGGGCTGCTACACTCGCAGGCCATCAGCAACATCCTCTGCCTGCCCATGCGCCTGCTCCGCCTCCTGAGCTTCCTGCTTCTCTTCGCCGCCGTCGGTGCCGAAGCACGCGGCCTCCTGGACTGGGGCCGCGAGGACATCCCGGTCATCGATGTGGACCGCCTCCCACCGGAGGCGCGGGAAACCCTGGCCCTCATCCACCAGGGTGGCCCCTTCCCCTACCGACGGGACGGCATCCGCTTCCAGAACCGCGAGGGCCGTCTGCCCGACGCAGCACCGGCCTACTACCGGGAATACACTGTCCCCACCCCCGGCTCCCGCGACCGGGGCGCCCGCCGCATCATCAGCGGCGGAAATCCGCCCAAGGTCTTCTATTACAGCGGCGACCACTACCGCAGCTTTCGCCGCATCCAGGAATGAAGCCGATCATCCTGCGCCCGGAGAGTCCCCGATGACCGCCCCCCAGTTCCACCTCCTGCTGCCCCGCGCCGAAAAGGCCGGGCCCTGCCGCATGCCCTTTGCCGCCGACCTCGCCCTCGAAGAGGCCTCCGAAAGCCTCGACTACCCCTTCCTGCGCGTCGACCTCTCCCGGGTTTCCGACCGGGAAGGCTTTCTTGACGCCATTGGCAAGGCCCTGTCCTTCCCCGACTGGTACGGCCACAACTGGGACGCTCTTGCCGACTGCCTGACCGACATGTCGTGGCTCGCCGCCGACGGCTACGTGATCGCCCTCGAAAACGCCGACGGCTTCGCCACAGCCCACCCCACCGACTTCGCTATGGCGCTGTCCATCCTCCAGGATGCAGCAGACACATGGCGGGAGGATGGCGTCCCGTTCTGGACCCTGGTCGGGGCTGCCGACGCGACCGCGCCCTGGCTGCGCGAGCTGGAGTGAGCCCTCCTTCCAAACAACCGGTCTCGGCCCTGGTAGTCATCCACACCCCGGGGCTGCAGGTGCTGGTCATGGAGCGGGCCGGCAATGCCGGCCTGTGGCAATCCGTGACGGGCAGCCGGGAGGGCGGGGAAGCCCTCATCGACACGGCCGTGCGCGAAGTGGCCGAGGAGACCGGCATCGCCATCACGGCCGACGCCCTCACCGACTGGCAACTGACGAATCGCTTCCCGATCCTGCCGCGCTGGCGGGGGCGTTATGCGCCGGGAGTGACCCACAACACCGAGCACGTATTCAGCTTGCAGGTTGCCGATGACACGCCGGTCCGGCTGGCACCGGACGAGCACACCGCCTGCCTCTGGCTCCCCTGGGCCGAAGCCGCCGCACGGGTCTTCTCATGGACCAACCGCGACGCCATCCGGCTGGTCGCCCGGAGGCTCAGCGCGCCCCGGCTTCCGCGATCACCTTCCTGAGGCAGTCCGGGCAATAACACTGGCCCGCATCAGCGGCCGGCACCGCCAGCACGGGGGGCAGGCTGGCGCACCAGCATGCCTCCTGCCCCGCGGCCATCCCGCAGGTGAAGCGTGCACCACAGGCCGGGCACACGTTGGTGAGCGGCGCATCCCTCTTCGATTCGTCCATCACAGCTCCTCGTCAATCGGACCCTCGAGTGTAGTTGAAATGGGTGGAACGCCCCCTTGCAACACCAGCGCAACAGCTTCCCGCTTCTTGTTTGCATGTCCGGTCATTACAATCGCGGCTACCTGAAAACCTCTGCACGCAGGCCGACCATGACCGAACACATCGACACCTCCGATCTCTCCCCCGCCCAGAAGGCCGCGATCATCGCCGAAGCGCTGCCCTACATCCGGCGCTTCCAGGACAAGACCCTGGTCATCAAGTACGGCGGCAACGCCATGACCGACCCCCACCTGAAGGAGTGCTTTGCCCACGACGTGGTGCTGCTCAAGCTGGTCGGCTTCAACCCGGTGGTGGTGCACGGCGGCGGCCCGCAGATCGAGACCATGCTGTCCCGCGTCGGCAAGAAGGGCGAGTTCATCCAGGGCATGCGCGTCACCGACGCAGAAACCATGGAGTTGGTCGAGATGGTGCTCGGCGGCCAGGTGAACAAAGAGATCGTCAGCCTGATCAACCAGGCCGGCGGCAAGGCGGTGGGCCTCACCGGCAAGGACTGCAGCTTCATCCGCGCCAAGAAGCTGAAGATGGAGAACAAGGACGCACCGGGCGACCTGATCGACATCGGCCAGGTGGGCGACATCACCCAGATCGACCCGAGCCTGATCTCCTTCCTGGACAAGGGCGACTTCATCCCGGTGATCGCCCCCATCGGCGTGGGTGAAGACGGCGAGAGCTACAACATCAACGCCGACGTGGTGGCCGGCAAGCTGGCCGAGATCCTCAAGGCGGAAAAGCTGGTCCTGCTGACCAACACCCCGGGCGTGCTCGACAAGGGCGGCAACCTGCTCACCGGGCTGACCCCGCGCCAGATCGACGAGCTGGTGGAGGACGGCACCCTGTCCGGCGGCATGCTGCCCAAGATCGGCTCCGCCCTGGACGCCGCCCGCAATGGCGTCAAGAGCGTGCACATCATCGATGGCCGGGTTGAACACTGCCTGCTGCTGGAGATCCTCACCGACCACGGTGTCGGGACGATGATCAAGAGCAAATAAAACCCTCTGCGCGGAACTCCGGGGCCTGCGGGACACTCTTCACAGTCCCGCAAGCTTCGTTCCCCCTCTCTCCCATGCTCTCACGCTTGTCTCCCCGCTCCCTCGGCCTGGCCCTGTTCAGCCTCTGCGCCGCCTTGCTGGCCTTCGGCCTCTACCTGCAGCACGTGAAGGGCATCGAACCCTGCCCCATGTGCATCATGCAGCGCTATGCCATGGCGGCCTGCGGCCTCATCGGCCTGCTCGCCGGGCTGCACAACCCCAGGGGCCGCAGCCTCTACCTCTACGCCGGCCTGCTGGGTCTGGCCGCGCTGGCCGGTGGCGGCGTGGCGGCGCGCCAGTCCTGGCTGCAATGGTTTCCGCCGGCCGTCTCCGAATGCGGCCCCGGCCTCGAGTACATGCTCGAGAGCTTTCCGCTCACCTCGGCCCTGCCGATGATCTTCCGTGGCGCCGGTGACTGCTCCGCCATCGACTGGACCTTCCTCGGCCTGTCGATTGCCAACTGGTCCTTCGTGGTCTTCGCCCTCATTCTCATCTCGCTTGCCAGCTTCCTGCTGCAACGCCGCAAGAGCCAGGCCTGAGAAACGCCCCAGCGCGGGGCGAGTCGCACCATCACAGTGCGCCCCGCGCCTTCTCCGGCCTCCTCCCGGGCAAGGGCTTTCCGCGCCACTACTGGGAAAACCCTTCCTGGCACAGCCATTGCTAGGTTGATTCCAACTCAGGCGCACGCCTGGCAATAATGATGTTGCCGCGCAGTGCGCCACCTGAATCCAGGTGTTTGCGCTCCGCGTCCTGACGGAGCGACGTGGCAGGCCAACGACGGCCCGACCACGATCAACGACGATTTCTCCTGCCCAAGGCTTACCGCCCGAGTCGGCCGCATTGCGACCGCTCGGGGAGAATCAATCGTCGGAGGAATCATGCGCAAACTCAAACTGGTCATGGTCGGCAACGGTATGGCGGGCGTCCGCACGCTGGAAGAGCTGCAGAAGATCGCGCCGGACATGTACGACATCACCGTCTTCGGTGCCGAGCCGCATCCCAACTACAACCGCATCCTGCTCTCGCCCGTCCTGGCCGGCGAGATGACCATCCAGGACATCATCCTGAATGACCTGCAGTGGTACGCCGACAACGACATCAACCTGCACCTGGGCGCCCGGGTCGGCAGGATCGACCGGCGCAACCGCTCGGTGACTGCCACCGGCGCCAATGGCGAGACCATCTCGGTCGACTACGACCGCCTGCTGCTGGCCACCGGCTCCACCCCCTTCATCCTGCCGATCCCGGGCAACGACCTGCCGGGCGTGATCTCCTACCGGGACATCAAGGACACCGACGAGATGATCGATGCCGCCGCCCGCTACAAGCACGCGGTCGTCATCGGGGCCGGCCTGCTCGGCCTGGAAGCGGCCAACGGCCTGGCCCTGCGAGGCATGGACGTGACCGTGGTGCACCTCTCCGACTGGATCATGGAACGCCAGCTCGACCGCACCGCCGGCAAGATGCTGCAGGCCGCCCTGGAAGCCAAGGGCATGAAGTTCAAGCTCAACGCCCACACCGCCGAACTGGTGAAGGGCGAGTCCGGCCGGGTCTGCGCGATCAGGTTCAAGGACGGTGACACCCTGCCCGCCGACCTGGTCTGCATGGCCGCCGGCATCCGCCCCAACGTGGCCCTCGCCGAACAGGCCGGCATCCACTGCAACCGGGGCATCGTGGTCAATGACACCCTGCAGACCTACGACCCCCGCGTGTATGCCGTCGGCGAGTGCGCCAACCACCGGGGCACCGCCTACGGCCTGGTCGCTCCGTTGTTCGAGCAGGCCAAGGTGTGCGCCAACCACCTGGCGGAGATGGGCATCGGGCGCTACCAGGGCTCGGTGACCAGCACCAAGCTCAAGGTCACCGGCATCGACGTGTTCTCGGCCGGCGACTTCTCCGGTGCCGAGGGCACCGAGGACATCGTGCTGCACGACCCCGGCCTGGGCATCTACAAGCGCATCGTGCTGAAGGACGACAGGCTGGTCGGCGCCGTGCTCTACGGCGACACCAAGGATGGCGCCTGGTACTTCCAGCTGCTCAAGGACGAACAGAACATCCACGACATCCGCGACCACCTGGTGTTCGGCAATTCGCACCTGGGCGACGTCGGCCACAAGGGCAACAGCATGGCGGCCAGCATGCCCGACAGCGCCGAGGTCTGCGGCTGCAACGGAGTCTGCAAGGGCACCATCGTCAAGGCGATCAAGGAGCACGGCCTGTTCTCCCTGGAGGATGTCCGCAAGCACACCAAGGCCTCCAGCTCCTGCGGCTCCTGTACCGGCCTGGTCGAACAGATCCTGGCCTCGACGGTGGGCGGCGCCTACCAGCCGGCCGACTCCAACAACAAGGCCGTGTGCGGCTGCACCGACCTGTCCCACGGCGAGGTGCGCAAGGCGGTCCGGGAGCACAAGCTGCTCTCCGTCAGCGAGGCCCAGCAATACCTGCGCTGGAAGACGCCCAACGGCTGCGCCACCTGCCGCCCGGCGCTCAACTACTACTGCATCTCCAGTTGGCCCCACGAAGCCATCGACGACCCGCAGAGCCGCTTCATCAACGAGCGTGCCCACGCCAACATCCAGAAGGACGGCACCTACTCGGTCGTGCCGCGCATGTGGGGCGGCCTGACCACCCCCACCGAGCTGCGCGCCATCGCCGACGCCGCGGAGAAGTACAAGGTCCCCACCGTCAAGGTCACCGGCGGCCAGCGCATCGACCTGCTCGGCGTGAAGAAGGAAGACCTGCCCGCGATGTGGGCCGACTTCGCCCAGGCCGGCATGGCCTCCGGGCACGCTTACGGCAAGAGCCTGCGCACCGTGAAGACCTGCGTCGGCTCCGAACACTGCCGCTTCGGCACCCAGCGCTCCATGGAACTGGGGGTCAAGCTCGAGAAGATGCTGTTCGGCATGTGGAGCCCCCACAAGGTCAAGCTGGCGGTGTCCGGCTGCCCCCGCAACTGCGCGGAGTCGGGCATCAAGGACATCGGCGTGATCGGAGTGGACTCCGGCTACGAGCTCTACATCGGCGGCAACGGCGGGATCAAGACCGAGGTCGCCCAGTTCTTCTGCAAGGTGGCGGGCGACGAGGAGGTCATGGAATACGGCGGCGCCTTCATCCAGCTGTACCGGGAAGAGGGCTTCTACCTCGAACGCACCTGCCATTACCTGGAGCGGGTCGGCATGGAGCACATCAAGCAGCACGTGCTGGAGAACGCCGAAAGGCGCAAGGAACTGTACGCGCAGCTCCTGTTCGCCCTGCAGAACTACAAGGACCCCTGGGCCGAGCGCTTCGAGGACACATCCGGCGGCGCCCTGAGGCGCGAATTCGAGATCATCAAGGTGTGAGGGCCGCAACGATGAACGACTGGAAACTGATCTGTGCCCTCGCCGACGTGCCCGTGCTGGGCGCCCGCGTCGTGGAAAGCAGCCTGAAGGGCCGCATCGCCCTGTTCCGCAACAGCGTCGACCAGGTCTTCGCGGTGCATGACAAATGCCCCCACAAGGGCGGCCCCCTGTCCCAGGGCATCGTCCATGGCAGCACCGTCACCTGCCCCCTGCACAGCTGGAAGATCCAGCTGGAAGACGGCCAGGTGGTAGCCCCGGATGTCGGCTGCGTCACATCCTTCCCGGTGAAGATCGACGACGGGCAGGTCTATATGCAGCTCTGACCCCACCCCACGGGAACACGCAGGCGAGGCTGTCGCCTGCTGCCGTCCCCGCACACCCGATACCGCGCAACGCCTTGAAGCCGCCTCTGGAGCGGGCCGAGGGAGCGTTTGCGCCCAGATTCCGAAACTCACCAAGAGCTCACGACCATGGACAAGAAATCATTCCTGAAGGCCGGACACACACCGACCCTTCTCGCCGCCTTCCTCTACTTCGACCTCGCCTTCATGGTGTGGGTGCTGCTGGGCCCCCTGGGCGTGCAGATCGCCTCTGACCTGGGCCTGACCCACGCCCAGAAGGGCCTGATGGTGGCCACGCCGGTCCTCGCCGGCGCCCTGCTGCGCATGGTGATGGGTGTGCTGGTGGATCACCTCAAGCCGAAGATGGCCGGCGCCATCGGCCAGGTCATCGTGATCGCCGCCCTGGCTGTGGCCTGGAAGTTCGGCATCCACAGCTACGAACAAGTGCTGATCCTCGGTCTCTTCCTCGGCGTGGCCGGCGCGTCCTTCGCCGTCGCCCTGCCCCTGGCCTCCCGCTGGTATCCGCCGGAGCACCAGGGCACCGCCCTGGGCATCGCCGGCGCCGGCAACTCCGGCACCGCACTGGCTGCCCTGTTCGGCCCGGGCCTGGCCGCCGCCTTCGGATGGACCAACGTCTTCGGTCTGGCGCTGATTCCGCTGTCCATCGTCTTCGTGGTGTACCTGGTGCTCGCCAAGGACGCCCCCGAGTGCCCGCCGGCCAAGTCCCTGGCCGAGTACATGAAGGTGCTCAAGGACAAGGACTCCTGGTGGTTCATGTTCTTCTACTCGGTGACCTTCGGCGGCTTCGTCGGCCTGGCCTCGTCCCTGACCATCTACTTCAACACCCAGTACGGGCTGGACCCGAAGATGGCCGGCTTCTTCACCGCCGCCTGCGTCTTCGCCGGCAGCCTGGTGCGCCCCATCGGCGGCAACGTGGCTGACCGCATCGGCGGCATCAAGAGCCTCACCGTCATGTATGTGCTGGCAGCGATCTTCCTGTCCATCGTCAGCTTCGGCCTGCCCGAGGCCTGGATGGCCCTGGCCGTCTTCGTCTGCGCGATGCTGTCCCTGGGCATGGGCAACGGCGCGGTGTTCCAGCTGGTGCCCCAGCGCTTCCGCAAAGAGATCGGCGTGATGACCGGCCTGGTCGGCATGGCCGGTGGCGTGGGCGGCTTCTACCTGGCCTCCAGCCTCGGCTACAGCAAGCAGGTCACCGGCAGCTACCAGGCCGGCTTCCTGATCTTCGCCGCCCTGGCGGTTGCCGCGCTGGCCGGCCTCACCGCCGTCAAGAGCCGCTGGCGCACCACCTGGGGTGCCCCGCACCTCACCAGCGCCAAGATCTGATGAGTTGAAGAGGGGGAGAGAAGGTCTGCCGCGCGGCCCGGGGCCTGCGGCTCTCAGGGTTGGCACTCGCCTGACCGTGCTCCCTGGCGGTCAGGCCCGCAGGCCCGGACGCGCGGCAGCACCATCCATCCTGCCTCCCCCCTGCAGTTCCTTCCCGTTCCGCGGCATACTGCCGCGTCGCCTCGAGTGGCCCCGCCCATGACTCCCTCCCTGCAGGCCCGCCTCGGCTACGCCTCCCTCACCGGCCCCCGGCCCCGCAACGAAGACTTCTGCGGCGCCGTCACGCCCGAAGGCAGCGAGCTGGAAGCCAAGGGCATCCTCGCCGTGGTGGCCGACGGGGTGGGCGGCCACGCCAACGGGCGCGAGGCCTCCGAATACACCGTCCGCGGCCTGCTCTCCGACTACTACGCCACCCCCGACACCTGGGCGGTGAACAAGTCCCTGGACACCGTCCTGGCCGCCCTCAACCGCTGGCTGCTGTCCCTGGCGAGCCGCACGCGGGAGAGCGCCGGCATGGCCACCACCCTGTCGGCCGTGGTCCTGCGCGGGCGCCGCTTCTACCTCGCCCACGTGGGCGACTCACGCATCTACCGCCTGCGCGGCGGCCGCCTGGAGCAGCTGACCACCGACCACGTGTGGGAACACCCCGAGCTCAACAACGTACTGTCCCGGGCGGTCGGCCTGGATGCCCATCTGTCGGTGGATTACGCCGACGGCGAACTGGAGGCCGGGGACGTCTTCGCCCTGATGAGCGACGGCGTCTGGGGCCAGCTCGGCGAGCGTCGCATCGGCGACATCCTGAAAGCCGAAAAAGACCCCCAGGACGCCGCCGCCCGCCTCGCCATGGGCGCGGAAGACGGCGGCAGCCAGGACAACTGCACCGCGCTGGTCCTGCGCGTGGACAGCCTGCCCCCCGACCGCCTGCGGGACAACATCTCACGCCTGCGCCACCTGCCCCTGCCCCCGCGCCTGCACCCCGGCCAGCAGCTCGACGGCCTCAGCGTGGAGGCGGTACTGCACGAATCCATTGCCACCCTGCTCTACCGGGTGCGTGACGCCCAGGGCCGCCTGCGGGTCCTGAAGACCCTGCGCCCGGAACACGACGACGCAGAAGCCTCTGCCGCGCTGGCCCACGAAGAGTGGCTGGCCCGGCGGGTCAACGACACCTGGTTTCCCCAGGTGATCCCCCACCCGGAACGCAGCCACCTCTATTACCTGATGAGCTGGCACGAGGGCGCCACCCTCAAGGCCCGCCTCGACACCGACCACCGCTTCGGCAGCGGCGAGACCGTCGAACTGGGCGAGCGCATCCTCAAGGGGCTGGCCGCCCTGCACCGCCTGTCCATCGTCCATCGCGACATCAAGCCCGACAACCTGCACCTGGACCAGGAAGGCCGCCTGCGCATCCTCGACCTCGGCGTGGCCGCCTCCGACGGCGAACGGGACGGCCAGAAGTTCGAAGAGATCAACAATCCGGGCACCCCCAGCTACATGGCCCCGGAGCTGTTCGGCCCCCGTCCGGCCGCCGCCAACGAGCAGACCGACCTCTACGCGGTGGGGGTGACCCTGTACCAGCTTCTGACCCGCAAATACCCCTACGGCGAGATCGAGCCCTTCCAGACCCCCCGCTTCGGCGACCCGGTGCCGCCCACCCGCTTCCGCCCCGACATCCCGGACTGGCTGGAAGCCGTGCTGCTCAAGGCGGTGGCGCGGGAACCCAAGTCCCGCTTCGAGACCGCCGAGGAGTTCCTGCTGGCCCTCGAACGGGGTGCCCGCCGCCCCCTCAGCGTGCCGCGCAAGTCCCCCCTGCTGCAGCGCGACCCGCAGCTCGGGCTCAAGCTGCTGGCCGCCGTGTCGCTGGTCCTCAACATCTTCCTGCTGTTCCTGCTGGTGGCCCGCTGAATGGCCGATCCGAGGCCGTCCCCGGTGAATTTTGCGTGACATGCCCGGCAAGCCCCTCGCTGGCGCTAAAATCGAGGGTTTCGAACACAAGGAACACTGCCATGCAATACGGCGAATTCGACGCCAACGCCCTGATGCACATCACCAACCGGCCCGAAATCGTCTTTGAGCGCGGTGAAGGCTCCTGGCTGTACGACAACAAGGGCAAGGCCTACCTGGACTTCGTGCAGGGCTGGGCGGTGAACTGTCTCGGCCACTGCCCCGCCGAGATCGTCGAAGCGGTGCAGCAGCAGGCCCACAAGCTGATCAACCCGAGCCCGGCCTTCTACAACGGCCCGATGATCGAGCTGGCCGACCTGCTGACCCGCCATTCCGTCTTCGACCGGGTCTTCTTCGCCAACACCGGCGCCGAAGCCAACGAAGGCGCGATCAAGCTCGCCCGCAAGTGGGGCCGTGTCCACAAGGACGGCGCCTACGAGATCATCACCTTCGACCACAGCTTCCACGGCCGTACCCTGGCCACCATGTCGGCCTCCGGCAAGGCCGGCTGGGACACCATTTTTGCGCCCCAGGTCCCGGGTTTCCCCAAGGCCAACCTGAACGACATCGACTCGGTGAAGGCCCTGATCGGCCCCAAGACGGTGGCCGTGATGCTCGAGCCGGTGCAGGGCGAGGGCGGCGTGATCCCCGCCGAACCCGACTTCATGCAGGCCCTGCGCGCCCTCACCCGTGAGCACGGCATCCTGCTGATCGTCGACGAGGTGCAGACCGGCATGGGCCGCACCGGCCGCCTGTTCGCCTATGAACACTCCGGCATCGAGCCCGACATCATGACCCTGGGCAAGGGCATCGGTGGCGGTGTGCCCCTCTCCGCCCTACTGGCCCGCGAGGAGGTGTGCTGCTTCGTGCCCGGCGACCAGGGGGGCACCTACAACGGCAACCCGCTGATGACCGCCGTCGGCCTCGCCGTGCTGCGCCGCCTGATCGCCCCCGGCTTCCTGGACAGCGTCGAAGAGAAAGGCCGCTACCTGGCCGCCGCCCTCGACAAGCTGATCATCCAGCACCGCCTGGTCGGCGAGCGGGGCAACGGCCTGCTGCGCGCCCTGATCCTCGACGACGAACGCGGCCCGGCCCTGGTCAAGGCGGCCCTGGAACACAGCCCCACCGGCCTGCTGCTCAACTCGCCGCGCCCCAACCTGCTGCGCTTCATGCCGTCGCTGACCGTCACCACCGAGGAGATCGACCAGATGGTCAGCCTCCTCGACCGCCTGCTGCGCGACGTTCCGCGCGCCTGAACCGGCGGCCGGCACGCCCGGCCTTTGGATGAACGGAGAACCCGCCTTACAATAGCGGGTTTTCCGGCGCATCCCGCCGGAAGCTACTGAACATCAAAGGAATTCCATGGCTCTCCAATGCGGCATCGTCGGCCTGCCCAACGTCGGCAAATCGACCCTCTTCAATGCCCTCACCAAGGCCGGCATCGCCGCCGAGAACTACCCCTTCTGTACCATCGAGCCCAACGTCGGCATCGTCGAAGTGCCCGACCCCCGCCTCGACGCCCTCTCCGAGATCGTCAAGCCGCAGAAGATCCAGCCCGCGATCGTCGAGTTCGTGGACATCGCTGGCCTGGTGGCCGGCGCCTCCAAGGGTGAAGGCCTGGGCAACCAGTTCCTGGCCAACATCCGCGAAACCGACGCCATCGTCAACGTGGTGCGCTGCTTCGAGGACGAGAACGTCATCCACGTGAATGGCAAGGTCGACCCCCTCGCCGACATCGAGACCATCGTCACCGAACTCGCCCTGGCCGACATGGCCGCCGTCGAGAAGGCCATCCACCGCGAGAACAAGAAGGGCCGCTCCGGCGACAAGGACGCCCAGAAGCTCGTCGCCATCCTCGAAAAGCTGCTGCCCCACCTCAATGAGGGCCAGCCGGCACGCACCATGAAGCTCAGCGACGATGAGAAGCTGATCCTCAAGCCCCTGTGCCTGATGACCCTCAAGCCCGCCATGTACGTGGGCAACGTCACCGAGGACGGCTTCGAAAACAACCCCTACCTCGACCGCCTGCGCGAGCACGCCGCCAAGGAAGGCGCCCCGGTCGTCGCCCTGTGCGCCAAGATCGAAGCCGAACTGGCCGACCTCGACGAAGAGGACAAGCTCGCCTTCCTGGCCGACCTGGGCCTCGAAGAACCCGGCCTCAACCGCCTGATCCGCGCCGGCTACCAGCTCCTCGGCCTGCAGACCTACTTCACCGCCGGCGTCAAGGAAGTCCGCGCCTGGACCATCCACGTCGGCGACACCGCCCCCCAGGCGGCCGGCGTGATCCACACCGACTTCGAGCGCGGCTTCATCCGCGCCCAGACCATCGCCTTTGATGACTTCATCAAGTACAAGGGCGAAGCCGGCGCCAAGGAAGCCGGCAAGATGCGCTCCGAAGGCAAGGAATACGTGGTCAAGGATGGCGACGTGCTGAACTTCCTGTTCAACGTCTGACACCCGGCCGCGCCCGGCCCGCGACAGAAAAGCCCCGTGCAGACGGGGCTTTTTCACGTCCGGCGGGCCTTGCCCGTCAAAGCGTCTCCAGGCGCGCCCGCATGCCCTCCGCCTGCGCCTGCAGCGCATCCCGCTCGGGCGGCGGCATCTTGTTCAGCTGCCGGTACACCAATCCCAGGCGGGGATTGCCCCCCAGCAGTGGCTCATGGCGGGCGAAGAAATCCCAGTACAGGGCATTGAAGGGGCAGGCGCTGCCGCCAATCCTCTGCCTGTGGTCGTAGCGGCAGCCCTGGCAGTAGTCGCTCATGCGGCGGATGTAGGCGGCGCTGCTGACGTAGGGCTTGGTGGCGATGATTCCGCCGTCGGCCCACTGGCTCATGCCCAGGGTGTTGGGCAGCTCGACCCACTCGAAGGCGTCGATGTAGACGCCCAGATACCAGCGGTGCAGCGCCTGCGGGTCCAGCCCCGCGAGCAGCGCGAAATTGCCGATCACCATGAGGCGCTGGATGTGGTGGGCATGTGCCGTGCGCAATGACTGGCCGATCGCCAGCTGCATGCAGCGCATGCGCGTGTCGCCACTCCAGAACCAGTGCGGCAGGGGCAGGTGGTGGCCGAGCGCATTGCGCTCGTCGTAGCCAGGCATGTGCGCCCAGTAGATGCCCCGCACATACTCGCGCCAGCCCATGATCTGCCGCACGAAGCCCTCCACCGCCGCCAGCGGGGCGTGGCCGCTGCGGTAAGCCGCCTCGGCCCGCCGCACCACCTCGAGGGGGTGGAGCATCTTCACGTTGAGCGCAAACGACAGCAAGGAGTGGAACAGCCGCGGGCTGGTGCTGCTCATGGCATCTTCAAAGTCGCCGAAGTGCGGCAGCGCGGTCTGGACGAAGGTTTCCAGGCAGGCCAGCGCCTCGCTGCGGTTCACCGGCCAGCGCATCGCCCCGGCCTGGGCATCGCCGAAGCTGCCGACCCCGCAGCGGGCAAGCATCGCCCACAGCCCGCGGTGGTCATGCACGGGGCGCGCATCCAGCGGCTCCGCCGGCGTACCCGGCCAGGGCTTGCGGTTGTCGTGATCGAAGTTCCACTGCCCGCCTTCGGGCTTGCCCCGGGCATCCATCAGCAGGCCGAAGCGGCGGCGCATGTGGCGGTAGAAATGTTCCATCAGCCATTGCTTGCGGCCCGCGAACAGCTCGGCCATCTCGTGCCGGGCGGTCAGGAAGTGCTCGCTGTCCGCTTCAGCGATGGTCAATTGCTGCAGCTCCGCCCAGCTGCGCAGCTGCTGATCCAGCCGCCATTCGTCCGGCGACTGCCACTCCAGGCGGCGGGCGGCATAGTGTTGCGCCAGCGCGGCGAGGTTCTCCGTGATGGATTGCCGGTTGCTCGGATCGTCCAGCGCCACGTAGCGCACCCGGTGGCCCGCGTCGCGCAGCTGACGGGCGAACTCGCGCATGGCGGCAAAGATGGCGATGATCTTCTGGGCATGGTGGAGGACGTAGTCGGTCTCCTGGCGCACCTCCATGAGCACATGCACAACCTGCGGATCCACGGCCTGAAACCAGGAGTGCCCGGAATTCAGCTGATCCCCCAGGATCAGGCGCAGGGTGTGAGCCCCCGTGTGAGCCCTCGTCACGCCGCGCTCCACAGGCGCCGATAGGCACCGTCCGGATCATGCTCGGCCGCCTGCCTGGCCACATTGAAGCGGCGCCCGCCCCGGGGATCCGTGCCGCGCCCCGCGATGTACAGCCAGTTGCCCTGATTGCTATACACGTCGTAATCCACCAGGCAGGCCTCGAACCAGGCCGCCCCGGCCCGCCAGTCACCGCCAAGCTCATGCAGCAGATAGCTGGCCACCACCTGACGCAGCCGGTTGCTCAGGTAGCCGGTGCTCTGCAGTTCCCGCATCGCGGCGTCGATGAGGGGCTCGCCGGTGGCGGCCCGGCGCCAGCGTTCAAACCCCGCCGCGCTGTGCGGTGGAATGAGGTGCTGACCCAGCCCGCGTGCCCGGTAGCGCAGGCGGCCCTGCTGCAGGTGGAGGAACCGGAAGTAATCACGCCACAGCAGCTCGAACCACAGCCAGTAGCTGCCCTCCGTCACCCCATGCGCCGCCTCGTAACGCCGCAGCCCGGCCAGGGCCTGCCTCGCCGACAGCGCCCCGGTGGCCAGCCAGGGGGACCACTTGCTGGAGTAGCCGGGGCCGCTCAGGCCATTGCGCGTCTGCTTGTAGCTGTCGGGCAGGCGGCGGGCCAGGTAGCGGGCAAGATGCGCCAGCCCCGCGGATTCACCACCGCTGAAGCCCCCCGGCCCAGGCGGGATCGATGAGCGCGGATCTGCGGCTGGCGGCGCCACGACCAGCCGCGCCAGGCCGGTACGCAGTGACGAAGGAATATCGACGCCAGGCGGCCAGGGCGGCAGCGTCGACGGGGCCGGCAAGGGCTCGGGAGGGTGTAGCTGCGCCCGCTCCACGGCCTGCCGGAAGGCCGTAAACGTGGCGGGCAGGGCATGCGCTGGCCAGGGCAGCCGGGCCGGATCGAGCAGGCTGCTGTGCCAGATGGTGCGCACCGACAATCCGGTGGCGCGCAGGGCCTCCACTTCGGCCTGCTCCTCCGGTGCGGCGATGTCCTCGCAGACGACCGTGCCGGCGCCCACGGCGGCGGCCAGCCTGGGCAGCGTGACGGCGGCAGGCCCCGGGCACACCAGCAGCGGACAGCCCAGCCGCTCGAGTTGCCCGCCCAGGTCAAGCAAGGCCTCCGCCAGCCAGGCCCGGCGATGCGGCCCGACACGGGTGAATCCCCAGCGGCTCGTTTCCTCCAGATCCGGGAGGCAGAACACCGGCAGCAGGTGCCGTGTACCTCCGGCGCAGGCCGCCTGCAGCGCGGGCTGATCATGCAGCCGCAGGTCATTGCGGAACCAGAACAGCACCGGACTCATGCGTTCTCTCCGGCGCCCGGGCTGCGCCGGTGGGCCTGCCGACAGCGCTCGGAGCAGAATTTCACGTCGGCCCAGTCCCGCGCCCATTTCTTGCGCCAGGCAAACGGCAGGCTGCAGTGCAGGCACTGCTTGTGGGGCAAGTGTGGCTTTTTGTGCATGGTTCAGAAATCCAGGCTCTGCTGCCGGGGATCGGACGCAGGCGGCCGTTGCCGCGGGTTACGCCCCAGGCGCGAGCCATGCTTGTCCACGATCGCTGCCTTGGCGGCCCGCACTTCCGCCCGGGCCCGCAGGGCGTGGACGCGGGCCCGGGCCTCGCGGGTCGCCGCTTCCAGGTCCACCAGGGGCCCGGCAATCTCCCGCCCGACGTACACGCCGCAGCGCGCCTGCACATCCACCGGCATGCGCCAGGGCTGGAGCAGCCAGGCATCAGGCACCTTGCGCAGGGCGGGCAGCCAGCGGCGCACGAAGCGGCCCTGGGGGTCGTGATCCTGCGCCTGCTTGATCGGGTTGTAGACGCGCGTCGTGTTGATGCCCGTGGTGCCCGCCTGCATCTGCATCTGGCTCCAGTGGATGCCGGGCTCGTAGTCCAGGAACTGCCGCGCCAGCCACAGGCCCACCGGGCGCCAATGCAGCCACAGCGGATAGGCCGCCACGGAGACCAGCATCGCGCGCATCCGGAAGTTGATCCACCCCGTCTCGCGCAGCATGGCCACGCAGGCATCGACCATGGGCCAGCCTGTCCGCCCGGCCACCAGCGCGGCAAAGCGGGCATCGTTCCACTCGTTCTCGCGCAGCCCGTCGTAGCCCCGGTGCAGGTTCTGGAACTCCAGCCCAGGTTCGGATTCGAGCTTCTGGATGAAGTGGCAGTGCCAGTGCAGGCGGCTCATGAAGGCGGTCAAGCCCTGACGCTGCCAGGCCGAGGCCGGATCCAGGCAGGTGCCGAGCTGCTGGAGGCGCAGTTCCGTGGCCTGGACCACCTCGCGCATGCTCAGACACCCCAGGGCCAGGTAGGGCGAGAGCCGTGAGCAGGCCGTGGGAGCCTTGAGCGGGGATGAGATACCGCCCCGGTAGTGACGGCTGCCTGCCTCCAGGAAATCCTGCAAGGCCTGCCAGCCCGGGCTGCGCCCGCCACGCTGGCGCAGGGGCGGATCCCCACCGTCCGCCAGCCCCAGCGCCTCCGCGGCGGGCCAGGCCCCTGCGGGCCAAGGCCAGGCGCGGTCCTGCACACTCCCCGGGGCGGGCGCCGGCAGGCACGGGGCACTCATATGGGCCTGCCAGCGCGCATTCCAGTGGTCGCGCGACGCCAGACGCCGCACCACACCGTGCTGGGGCCATTCCCGCCAGTCCACGCCGTGCCGGCGGCACCAGGCGGCGACGGCCTGGTCGCGCGCATAGGTATGGCCGTTACCCGTCTCCTCATGCGACAACAGCGCATCGAAGGGCGCCGCCGCATGCAACTGCGCCAGCACCTGGGGCAGCTCACCTACGGCGAGGCGCAGCGTCGCGCCACAGCGGCGCAGCTGCCGCGCCAGGTCACGCAGGCTCTCCTCGAGAAAGAGATAATGCTGGAGGGCCTGGTCCGGCTGCGCCCACAGGCTCGGCTCCACGACGTACAGGCACAGCACGGGGCCACGACGGGCGGCCTCGTACAGGGGCGCATGGTCATGCACCCGCAGGTCGCGCTTGAACCAGACGACGGAGTAGCCCATGGCACAGGCTCAGGGCGCCGGGTCCTGGCGCCCGTGCGCGACCCAGATCAATGCGGAGGTGTCGATCCCCAGGCCCTTCGCCTGCGCGGTGATGGCCTCCCGCTGCACGGGATCGATCTGCTTGTCCCGCGCCAGGATCCAGCAATAGCTGCGGTCCGGCCCCACCACCAGGGCCCATCGGTACGCCTCATCGAGGGCGGCCACGTGATAGCCGCCATAGAAGGGCCCGAAGAACGACACCTTGAGCGAACCCGTGGTCGGCAGGCCGGTGAACAAGGCCCGCCCCACCGCCTCGCGCCACGTCCCGGACGAGGGGTCGAAACCCCGGTTCACCACCCGCACGCTGCCGTCCGGCTGGCTGCTGTACACCGCCGAGACATCCGTCATGCCGCGCTCGAAGCTGTGATCCAGGCGGGCCAGCTCATACCAGCGCCCCTGATAGCGCGGGAAATCGAAGGGCGCCACCGCCGTGACGCCCGGCGGCGGGCCGATGGAAGCACAACCCGTCAACAGGGCGGCCCCGGTGAGCGACGCGGCCAGGGCACATTTGCGGGCGCAGTGCATCAATCCTCTCATCCTGGACAACCTCAAAATTGGAGGCCATATTGTCCAGGACAAAAATACATTTTGTCCAATCAAATTCCGGATGCCCCGGCCCGGGCCCTGACAGGAAAAACCCCCGCCGGCTCGCACCCGCGGGGGTTCCTGATGGTTCAGACCGTCAGCCCCTGCCCTGCAGGCCGACGGGCAGGCGCCTCAGTGCCGCCACTTTTCCTTGAGCATCTCCAGGGCTTCCCGCGACAGGAACAGCTCGACGACCTCGATGGCGCGCTGCTCGACCTGACGCCGACGCTCGTAGCCGGTGGGGGAGCGTCCTTCCCGCTGACGCCGGTCGGAGCCGGAGCGCCGCTCCAGGCCTCGCTCGCTGGCGTTCTGTTCCGGGCTGTTCAAGCGCTTGTCCATCACCGTCTCCCACATGTCTTTTGCTTGTACACAGGATCGGCCAGATCACCCGGATTGATCGAGAACTAGTTCTCGGATCGGCCCACGCCACGGTGCGCGGGCATGACGCTTTTCTCACTTTCCGGCAAAAGGGGCTCAGGCAGCCTGCCAGCGCGCGATCAGGGCATCCCGATGGGGGGCCAGGACAGGCACCTGCACATCCAGCACCGGCCCTGTGAGGGTGTGGCCGGAGCTCTCGGCGGTAACCATCACCGACGTACCGTCGATGCTGACTTCGAGCGGGCCCTGGTTGGCCTGGAGGCGGGTCTGGCGATACTCCTCCCCCAGGAAGATGTGGCCATTGGTGAGGTTCAGGCGCCCTGCGATCCGGGTGGGCTGGCCATTGCTGAGCAGCGCGGCAACCGAACAGGGAACGAGACGGTATTCATTGACGAGGGCCAGGGCCTGGCGGCGCAGATAGCCGGCCGCCTCGGACGGGCTGGCCGGCAGCCTGGCCGCCGCCTTCGTCGCCAGGAAGTCCACCTCCCGGTCGGTCAGGTGGGGGGCCACGTCGATGATCCTGCGCCGGTCCACCGCCTGCGTGACGAGGCTCACCGCATCCAGATGATGGTGACAGCCCACGACGGCCACCCCCGCCTTGCCAAGCTGCTTGCCGGCGATCACCGGCAGGCCCTGGATGACGGTTGCGCCCAGCGCTGTTGCAAATGCCTTGCACAGCCGCTCGTGGTCGAGTGCGCTCAGTTGGGCCGGAACGGCCAGATCGAGATCGAAGTGCAGCTTAAGGCGGACATTGGCCGATGACATGACGGCAAACCGGGAAATTCGATTGCCATGTTATCGGGCTTCCGTCCGCCTCCTTGAGGGCAGATTGGTAAGATTCAGTCGCTTACCGGCTCACTGCCCCGGGCGGTGACGAAGCGCGCCAGGAAGATCCCGAGTTCGTACAGCAGGCACATGGGGATCGCCAGCATCAGCTGGGACACCACGTCCGGGGGCGTGACCACCGCGGCCACGACGAAGGCACCGACGATCACATACGGACGCGCCTCCTTCAGCTTGGCCACATTGACCACCCCGAGCTTGACCAGCACGATGACGAACACCGGCACCTCGAAGGTGATGCCGAAGGCCAGGAACATGGACATCACGAAGGACAGGTACTGCTCGATGTCCGGCGCCGGAGTGATGCTCTTGGGGGCGAACTGGGTGATGAACCTGAAGACGGTGCCGAACACGAAAAAGTAGCAGAAAGCCATGCCGGCAAGGAACAGCACGGTGCTGCCCACCACCAGCGGCAAGCCCAGGCGCTTCTCATGGGCATACAAGCCGGGGGCGATGAAACACCAGGCCTGATAGAGCACAAAGGGCAGGGCCACCACGAAGGCAACCATCAGGGTCACCTTCATGGGAACAAAAAAGGGCGTCACCACACCCGTCGCGATCATGCGGGTGCCTTCGGGCAGTGCCTGCATCATCGGGTGGGCCAGGATGTCGTAGATATCACCGGCCCAGGGCAGCAGGCAGGCAAACACGACCACCACGGCCACCACCGCCCGCAGCAGACGATCCCGCAGCTCGACCAGATGGGAAATGAAGGTATCTTCCTGGCCGCTCATGACTGGGAGTTCCGGGTGGGCGTGGTGGCGGAATGGTCGAAATCCAGGCCCAGCTGCCGCTCATCCACCACGGGCGCCGCATCCTCCGCGGCGACAGTCTCGGATGCAGTGCCGGGCGCCGGCTCGGGGAATGCCGCGAAACCGGACTGGCTTTCCGCCGCGGCCAGCTGCTGATCGAGGCGGGCCGCCGCTTCCGCATCGCTGAGCGCCGCCGGAGCCGCCGCCTGCGACGGCTCGGCCGTGGCCTTGAAGCTGTCCTCGAGGCCTGCCACCGCCGACGATGCGCTCTGCAAGGACGAACTCACCCCCTGCTCCACCTCGGCGACCTGGGAGCGGATGTTCGTCTCCATGGACATCGCCGCCTGGCGGGCCTCTTCCTGGAGCTTCTTGAGTTCCTCGAGCTGCATCTCGCGATTGATGTCCGACTTTACGTCAGAGACATAACGCTGCAGACGGCCGAGGAGGTGCCCGGTGGTCCGGGCCACCTTGGGGAGCCGCTCGGGGCCGAGCACCAGCAGCGCCACGATGCCGATGACCATGAGCTCCGAAAAACCGATGTCGAACATCCGATTCGCCTAAGAATTGAAATACGCAGTACGGGGACGGACGGCAGAAACAGAAAAGGGGCTGTCCGCCCCTTTTCCGCGCCTGCCGCGGGCCGGGATCAGGACTTGTTCTTTTCCCGGGCTTCGGCGTCGATGGTCTGGCCGGTATTACCGCCGGCGATTTTCTGGCTGGCATCGCTACCCGGCTGATCGGCCTCTTTCATGCCTTCCTTGAAGCCCTTGACCGCGCCACCGAGGTCTTGCCCGATGTTGCGGAGCTTCTTGGTACCGAACACGAGCATGACGATCACCAGCACGATCAGCCAGTGCCAAATGCTGAAGGAACCCATTCAAATCTCCTGGAAAACTACCGTTTAAGCATCGGCCCGACAGGCTCCTGCCCACCTACTATGTGCATGTGCACATGCATGACTTCCTGCCCGCCGACGCGACCGGTGTTGATGATGGACCGGAACCCGTCGGTGCTGCCTTGATCGGCAGCAATACGGCCGGCAACCACCAGCATCCGCCCCAGCGTTTCCGTATCCGCCTCGGTGGCGTCGACCAGGGAGGTGATGTGGCGCTTGGGAATGACCAGCACGTGCACCGGACGTTGCGGCTGGATATCCTTGAAGGCCAGCACCAGTTCGTCCTCGTACACCCGGGCGGCGGGAATCTCTCCGCGCACGATACGGCAGAACAGGCAATCCTGCATGAGACTCCTTCCTTACTTGGCGGTTCGCGACTTTTTCTCGTCGATGCCCGAGACACCCTCGCGGCGCCGGAACTCGGCCAGTACGTCATCCACCGAAAGACCGAAATGGGTCAGCAGCACCATGGTGTGGAACCACACATCGGTGACCTCCCAGACCACGTGGAGCAGGTCCTTGTCCTTGGCCGCCATGATGGTTTCGGCGGCCTCTTCGGCCACCTTCTTGCAGATCGCGTCGGTGCCCTTGTGGAACAGGCTGGACACATAGGAGGAATCGGGATCCGCCTCCTTGCGCGCGGCCAGGGTCTCGGACACGCGGTGCAGCACTTCAATATCGATCATTTGTAAATATCCTTCGGGTCTTTGAGAACCGGGTCGACAGCCTCCCAGCGGCCGTCCGCATAGTACTTCTGAAAGAAGCAGCTACGCCGCCCGGTATGGCAGGCTATCCCACCCACCTGCTCGATCTTCAGAAGCACTACGTCGTTGTCGCAATCGATGCGGATCTCGCGGATCTTCTGGGTATGGCCGGACTCTTCACCCTTGTGCCACAACCTGCCGCGGGAGCGCGAGAAATATACCGCCTCGCCTGTTTCAACCGTTCGCGCCAGGGCATCGCGGTTCATCCAGGCAAACATCAGCACGTCGCCGGTGGCAGCATCCTGGGCGATGGCGGGAATCAGGCCGTCCTTGTCCCAGAGCAGCTCGTCGAGCCAGGCGGTGGAAGCAGGCTGGGCACTCACAGGCGCACCTCGATGCCGCGGGCCCGCATCAGCTCCTTGGCCTCGCGCACGGTGTGCTCGCCAAAGTGGAAGATGCTGGCAGCCAGCACGGCATCGGCGCGACCTTCGGTCACGCCGTCGGCCAGATGATCCAGGTTGCCCACGCCGCCGCTGGCGATCACGGGGATGGCCACGGCATCGGAAACCGCCCGGGTCAGCCCCAGGTCGAAACCGTTCTTGGTGCCGTCCCGGTCCATGCTGGTGAGGAGGATCTCGCCGGCACCGAGGGAGGCGACCTTGCACGCCCATTCGATGGCATCCAGGCCGGTGCGGTTACGCCCGCCGTGGGTGAACACCTCCCACTTGCCGGGTGCCACCTGCTTGGCGTCGATGGCCACCACGATGCACTGGCTGCCCACCTTGCCGGACGCGTCGGCCACCACCTGCGGGTTGTTCACCGCGGCCGTGTTGATGCTGACCTTGTCGGCCCCGGCATTGAGGAGGCGCCGCACATCATCGACGGTGCGCACGCCCCCGCCGACGGTGAGGGGGATGAAGACCTGCTCGGCCACCTGCTCCACCACGTGCAGGATGATGTTGCGATCATCCGAACTGGCGGTGATGTCGAGGAAGGTGATCTCGTCGGCCCCCTGCTCGTCGTAGCGGCGCGCCACTTCGACGGGATCGCCCGCATCGCGCAGTTCGACGAAATTGACACCCTTGACGACCCGTCCGGCACTGACGTCGAGGCAGGGAATGATGCGCTTGGCAAGCATGGGGTCAGCTTGCTCCGTTGAGCTCGTCGGCCCGCGACTGGGCGGCGCCGAAATCGAGGCTGCCCTCGTAGATGGCACGCCCGGTGATGGCACCGGTGATCCCTTCGGACTCGACCGCGCACAGGGCTTCCACGTCGGTGATGGTGGCGATGCCACCACTGGCGATGACC
This sequence comes from Zoogloea sp., assembly GCA_009026175.1. Lineage (GTDB taxonomy): Bacteria > Pseudomonadota > Gammaproteobacteria > Burkholderiales > Rhodocyclaceae > Zoogloea. The sequence continues at coordinate 25,835 of WBTZ01000019.1, forward strand.
GGGATGCGCAGGGCCTGGGCGAGCTTCACGGTGGCCTCGATATTGACGCCGGAGAGCATGCCGTCACGACCGATGTCGGTGTAGATCACGCCTTCGACACCGTAGTCCTCGAACTTCTTCGCCAGGTCGACCACGTCATGGCCGGTGAGCTTGGACCAGCCATCCACCGCAACCTTGCCGTCCTTGGCATCCAGGCCAACGATGATGTGGCCGGGGAAGGCGCTGCAGGCGTCATGCAGGAAACCGGGGTTCTTGACCGCCGCGGTGCCGATGATGACGTAGGTCAGGCCGGCGTCCAGGTAGCGCTCGATGGTATCCAGATCACGGATGCCCCCACCGAGTTGCACGGGGATCTCATCGCCCACTTCGTCGAGAATGGACTTGATGGCGGCGCCGTTCTTCGGCTTGCCGGCAAAAGCACCATTCAGATCAACGAGGTGCAGGCGCCGGGCGCCTTGGTCAATCCAGTGTCGGGCCATCGCACCGGGGTCTTCGGAGAAGACCGTGGCGGCGTCCATTTCGCCTTGTTTCAGGCGCACGCAGTGACCGTCCTTGAGGTCGATAGCGGGAATCAGCAGCATAGGAGAGGGCGGTAAAGGAGTTGAAACGAGGCGACGGGATGGAAAGGAACGGCGTCAGGGCTTCCAGGACATGAAGTTCGACAGAAGCTGCAAGCCCGCCTGCGCGCTCTTTTCCGGGTGGAATTGGATGGCGAAGATATTAGCCTGCGCTACCGCCCCGGTAAAGGGGATGCCGTAGTCGGTGGTGGCCGCCACCAGTGCCGGGTCGGCCGGGTCCACGTAATAACTATGCACGTAGTAGAAGCGGGCGCCATCCTCGATGCCGGCCCACAGGGGGTGGGCCTGCTTCTGCCAGACCTCGTTCCAGCCCATGTGCGGCACCTTGAGGCGCGAACCATCGGCCGCCACCATCTTGTCCGCAGGGAAGCGCCGGACCTCGCCCTTGAAGATGCCCAGCCCGGGCACGTTGCCCTCCTCGCTGTGCTCGAAGAGCATCTGCTGGCCGATGCAGATCCCCAGGAAGGGCTTGCTGCCGGCCGCTTCGAGCACCGCAGGGCGCAGGCCGCGGGCATCCAGTTCGCGCATGCAGTCGGGCATCGCCCCCTGGCCGGGGAAGACCACCCGCTCGGCCGCCAGCACCTCGGCCGGATCGGCCGTCACCACCACGCTGGCGCCCTGGGCCACGTGCTCAATGGCCTTGGCCACCGAACGCAGGTTGCCCATGCCGTAATCGATGATCGCTACCCGGCTCATAGGGCCCCCTTGGTGGACGGCACCACGCCAGCCTGGCGCGGGTCCGGCGTTACCGCCATGCGCAGGGCACGGCCGAAGGCCTTGAAGGCGGTCTCGCACTGGTGGTGGGCGTTGCGGCCCTTGAGGTTGTCGATGTGCAGGGACACGCCGGCGTGATTGACGAAGCCCTGGAAGAACTCATACACCAGCTGGGTGTCCAGCGCACCGATCATGCCGGCGGTGAAGGGGATGTCGAACTCCAGGCCGGGACGGCCGGACAGATCGACCACCACCCGGGACAGGGCCTCGTCGAGAGGCACATAGGCATGACCGTAGCGGGTCAGGCCCTTCTTGTCGCCGAGCGCCCTGGCAAAGGCCTGGCCAAAGGTGATGCCCACATCCTCCACCGTGTGGTGGCCGTCGATGTGCAGGTCGCCCTGGCATTCGATGTCGAGATCGAAGCAACCATGGCGGGCGATCTGGTCGAGCATGTGATCGAAGAAACCGATGCCGGTGTTGAGCTGGCTCTGGCCCGAGCCGTCCAGGTCGACCTTGACCCGGATCTTCGTCTCGAGGGTATCGCGGGAGATTTCGGCTTGCCGCATTGCGCTGATTTTCCGGAAAACTGTGAAAACTGGGGAACGGATGGGGCCATGATAGCATCTGTCGTTTTTACCGTCCCTTGCGGCGGCGCCTGCCGCCGAGCCCGATCTGCCATGAGCCGCTTCTGGAGCCCCGTCGTCCACGACCTGACGCCTTATGTACCCGGCGAGCAGCCCAAGCTCGCCAACCTGGTCAAGCTCAACACCAACGAAAACCCCTACCCGCCCAGCCCTCATGTGCTGGAAGCGATCCGCGCCGAACTGGGCGGGGATGCCGACCGCCTGAAGCTCTACCCGGACCCTTCCGGCAGCCAGCTGAAGGCCGCGGTGGCCCGCCATTTCGATGTCCCGGCCGACTGGGTGTTCGTCGGCAACTCTTCGGACGAGGTGCTGGCCCACACCTTCCAGGCGCTCCTCAGGCACGACGCGCCGCTGCTCTTCCCGGACATCACCTACAGCTTCTACCCGGTGTATTGCGGCCTCTATGGCATCGACTTCGAAGCCGTGCCGCTGGATGCCGACTTTGCGATCCGGGTGGATGACTACCTGGCCCGCGGAGCCGGCAAGGTGGGCGCGGTGATCTTCCCGAACCCCAACGCCCCCACCGGGCGCCTGCTGCCCCTGGCCGAGATCGCCCGGCTGGCCGCAGGCCTGCCCGATGCGCCGATCGTCATCGACGAGGCCTATGTGGATTTCGGCGGCCTGGACGCGATCCCCACCGCGGTGGAGCTGGTCCGCACCCACCCCAACATCCTGGTCACCCAGACCCTCTCCAAATCCCGCTCCCTGGCCGGCCTGCGGGTCGGCTTCGCGATCGGCCAGCCGGAGCTGATCGAAGCGCTGACCCGGGTGAAGGACAGCTTCAACTCCTACCCGCTGGATCGCCTGGCCCTCGTCGGCGCCAGCGCCGCGCTGGACGACGAAGCCTGGTTCCACCAGACCCGCCGCCAGGTCATCGCCAGCCGCGACGCCCTCTCCGCCAGCCTGGCCGGACTCGGCTTCGAGGTCCTGCCCTCCGCCGCCAACTTCGTGTTCGCCCGCCACCCCGGGCGGGACGCCGCCACCCTGGCCGCCGCCCTGCGGGAGCGCAGCATCATCGTGCGCCACTTCAAGTCCGCGCGGATCGACCAGTTCCTGCGCATCACGGTGGGCACCGACGCCCAGTGCGCCCTGCTGGTGCAGGCGCTGGAGGCGATCCTCGCCTGAAAGGACGATGTAGGGGCGACTTCAGTCGCCCGCGGACTCCGATCAAGCACCTGCGGGCGGCTGAAGCCGCCCCTGCAGGTCTCTGCACCAAGCAAAAAGGGGCGCCCGGAAGCGCCCCTTTTTGTGCATGCTTCAAACCGGCATCACTTGACCGCCAGCAGTTCCACCTCGAACACCAGCGTGGCATTCGGCGGAATCACGCCGCCGGCGCCACGGGCGCCGTAGCCTAGGTTCGGCGGAATGGTCAGCTTGCGGCGGCCGCCCACCTTCATGCCCTGCACGCCCTCGTCCCAGCCGGCGATCACGTGGCGGGCGCCGAGCGGGAAGACGAAGGGGTCGTTGCGATCCTTGCTGGAGTCGAACTTCTTGCCGTCGGTGAGCCAGCCGGTGTAATGGACCTGCACGTGCTGGCCGACCGTGGCTTCCGGGCCGGTACCGACTTCCAGGTCTTCAATGACGAGGCCGCTCGCCGTGGTGGTTTGGGTCATGAAACACTCCTTGTAAAAGACCGCGGGATTCTAAGTCATCCTGCCCGCAGACGCTTGGCAAACACCTTGCGGAACTTGGCCACCTTGGGCGCCACCACATACTGGCAGTAGGGCTGATGGCCGTTGCGGGCGAAATAATCGTGGTGATAGGGCTCCGCCGGCCAGAAATGCGGCGCCGGCTCCACCTCGGTGACGATGGGCTCGTCGAAGGCACCTTCCCAGGCCAGCTGGCGGATCTTCTCCCTGGCCTGGGCTTCCTGCTCCGGCGTGGTGAAGAAGATCGCCGAGCGGTACTGGGTGCCCACGTCGTTGCCCTGGCGGTTGGGCGTGGTCGGATCATGGATCACGAAGAAGATGTCGAGCAGGTCCTCGAAGCCGATGAGTGCCGGATCGAACTCGATGCGCACCGCCTCGGCATGGCCGGTATCGCCGTCGCACACCCGCTGGTAGCTGGGCGCATCCACGTGGCCGCCGAGGTAGCCGGAAGTCACGCCGAGCACGCCCTCGGCACCGAGGTATACCGCCTCCAGGCACCAGAAGCAGCCGCCAGCGAGGATGGCCACCTCGGTCGTCTTCACGTTGTTGTCTGCCATGTCAGTCCTGATGGGTTGTGGGGATATCCGGCAGACCATGATCCGGCGGAAAGATTTCAAGATAAAGGAGATCACCGGCAAAGGCGAGCCACGGCAGCACCGGCAGCAGCAACAGCGGACACAGGGCCGAGGCGATCCCCGTCACGCCCAGCACCCCGGCCCACAGCAGCATCGCTCCCGGGCTGGTGAACACCGCCTTCACGCTGGCCATCACCGCGGGCACCAGGCCCGCTCGCCGGTCGAGCAGCAAGGGCACGGAAAACGCCGCAATGCAGAACACGATCAGGGCCAGCACCACCCCCATCACGCTGGTCAGCAGCAGGAACCAGGCGACACGCTCTGCACCGATCCCGGTCTCGCCGCCGATCATGAAGCTGTAGACCGTCGCGGCGTCCGACATCCAGATCAGGAACAGCAGCAGGCAGACTCCCGCCAGGGCCCACAGGCCTCTTGGCACGCCCTGCAGTGCAGCCGCCGCCCCGCGCAGGCTTCCGGCCCGGCGCAGGGCCAGGAACACCGGCCAGGCGGCCGGCCCGACCAGCAGGAAGCCACCGGCCATGGGCAGTACCATGGGGGCCAGCCCCGTCTGCAGCAGCCCGGCCAGGATGAGCGTCCCCACCACGGCTGGCACGGCGGCCACGGCCAGCGCGGGGGTAGACACCGGCGCCCGCCACAGCCCGCGCCAGGCGGCAGCCAGGACAGCCTTCAGGCAGGCGATCGAAACGCGGCGGGGAACAAGCAATGCGGCCACGGTGGCACTCCGGACAAAGAACCCCATCTGGCACCGGAATGCCGACGGAATCCATGAGCCGGATCAAGAACCCGCCACGGCAGCTCAACGGAAGGAGATCGAGAACAGGCCATCGAGCGCATTCTCGCTGCCAGCCCGGCCGATCACCGAGAGCCGGCGGGTCAGCTGGTAGGTCAGCTTGACCACGCTGGAGGTGCCGGTCACGCTCTGCTCGAAGGACAGCATGGCCTGGGCCGACAGACGCTTGCCGATGGTGATCACCTGCCCCGGCACGGTCTCGCCGCTGTAGCTCGAAGACGCCCCGGTCACGCTGCCGCTGGCCACGCTGCTGGTCTGCACCCGGCTGCGCGAGTCCACACTGGAGCCGAAGGACAACTCGTCGATCCCCAGGGCGTTGGCCAGCCCGGCCGACATGTTGCCGCCACCGCCCCCGAGCAGGGCCTGGGCAGCGGGCAGCAGCAAGGCCATTTCGCCGCCGGAGCCCTGATCGGGCGGCCGCCCCAGGACGATCCAGCCGAGCTTCTCCGGATCAGGCACATTGGGCTCGGAGACCAGCCTCACCAGGGGCCGGCGGGCCGTGCCGGTGATTCCGACCCCCGCCTCCACGGCCAGGCCCTTGCGCAGGGCCACCACATTGAGCCCCGGGTTGGCCAGCGGGCCGTTGAAGGTGACGATGCCCCGTTCGATGGACAGCTTCTGGCCATAGCCCTCGAAGACGCCCCCCACCGTGTTGATCGTCCCGGACGCACTGAGGGGCTTGCCTTCCCCCGAGCGCAGGCGCAATTCACCGCCGAGGCGGGTGTCCAGGCCGAGGGCCTTCACGTAGAGCGAATTCCCCAGGCTGATGGCCAGATCCACCCCGGTCTGGAAGGGGCTTGCCGGCTCCTTCGCATTGCGCCGGGGGTCGAGCACCTCCACGTCATCGCCGAGGCTGGGAGCCGGCGTGCGGGACAACTCGACGAAGCCTGCGTCGGCGGCCAGCCGGCCCTTGATGTGGGCCGATTGCCAGCCGGTCAGCACCTCGCCTTCACCGCTCAGGATCAGCCACTGGTCCGCCCGCTGCAGCAGGGGCAGGCGCTCGGCCTTGAAGGTGAAGCGCCCTTCCCCGCTGGCCAGCTGCATCGAGCCCGAGGCATCGAGAGTACCCGGCTGGCGCGTCAGGCGCGCCACGTCGATCCGGCTCTCGCGCGGCCTCACCCGGTTGGGCGAGACGAAGCTGAACTCGTCGAGACGCAGCACCTCCCGGTTGAACTCCGCCACCAGGGTGCCACCCGACAGCTTGAGGCCCTGGTCGGCCATCAGGAAGTCCAGCCTCTCGCCACGGATCCGCCCGGCAGTCTCGGGCCGGGCCGGCGTACCCGCCAGGGTGAAATCCCCCTTGAGGCTGCCACCGGTCTTCAGGTTCTGGTCAGCCAGCGGGCCGGCCCAGGCGATGGAAGGCATGTCCAGGCTGGCCGAGCCCAGCAGCGGCGCCCCCGGAACCAGCCGGATGGTGCCGTCCGCCGCCCGCTCCAGCAGGGCCGAGCCGGCCCCGGCCAGACGGCCCAGCTGCGTGCCATGGGCGCTGAAGCCGAAGGCCAGCCGGCTGGCCGCCGCCGACACGGTGAGCTGCAGGTCATCCAGGCCAAGCTGCACGGGTGAATCGCCCTGCAGCACCAGGTCACCCTTCTCCCGGAAGAAGCGGATGAAGCCATCGGCCTTCTCGCCGATATCCACATCCCACTCGCCCCCGATCGTCAGGGAATCCCCCTTCGACTGCACGTTGCGGGTAGCCGGGTCGAGGATCAGGCCGACCTGAATGCCGGTCACCCTGCCCCTTGCCACCAGGTGGCGGGTCTCCCAGCGGGTTTCTTCGAACTGGTAGCGTCCCCCCGCCCCGCCGCGGAACTCTGCCCGCCCCAGGCGGACCTGCCCGCCGGACAGGCGCAGGGCTGCAGGTGCCAGCAGCTTCACCGGAAATGCCCCCCTGAGCTCCAGGCTCTCCAGGCTGCCCTCCCAGGCCGGCCCGTCGGACAGGCTCCCGCTGAGGGTGGTCGTCAGGGCATGGTTGCGCAGACCATCCAGGTCAAGACGCACCGTGTTGCGGGCGCGCGTCCCTTCGAAGACTAGGCTGGCCTTCTGCAGCAGCGCCTCATCCCCTTCGCCGCGGTGCACGCCACTCACGGCGAGGTTCAGCGCCAGGGCGCCGGCCTTGCCCTCCGCCACCCGGCCGCGGCCGGCCACCCGGTCGATATACACCCCGCCGGCCGCCAGGCGCTCGCCCTGCACATCAAACTCGCCCGCCGGTTGGGCCGGCGTGCCGCGCAAGACCCCGTCGGCGCGCAGGCGCCCCGCCAGGCCATGGCCCAGGGCTGCCAGCACCGGCGCATCCACATGGATGTCCAGCGCATCGCCGGCTCGCCCGTAAGTCCCTTTTGCCGCCAGCCGGTTACCGGCCAGGTCAAGAGCCACATCGGCGGCGGCCAGCCGGCTGCCTTCCAGTGCCAGAGCCCCCTTACCGGACAGGGCCTTGCCTTCGAGACGGCTCGGCGCCAGCTCGAAATCCAGCGTGCCGGACAGTACCGGGCTGCGCAGCCCGCGCACCGAGAAATCCGCGTTGAGATCGGCCGGTGGTGCCGTCGGGACAAAGGCGCGGGGATCGAAATGCGCCAGCTGCCCTGTGGCCTCAAACTTGCCATCCCCTGCCAGGGCCAGCTGCCCGGACAACGCCAGGCGGGCGGCGGCGGCCCTGACCACCGCCTCGTCCAGATGCAACACACCGCCGGCGTGGCGGGCCTTCAAGCGCAGGGCCAGCCTCTTGTCGCGCAGGTCGGCGTTGAGGACCTGGGCCTCGCCATCCCCCCGCAGGGCCAGCGTGCCGGCAATCTGCGTGGCCACCGCACGGCGGTCCAGGCGACGGACATCCAGCCCGCTCACCCGCAGCTCGCTGTGGCCCTGGCCAATGCCTGCCTTGCCGGCCGCGGGCGCCTGCCAGCTCGCCTCGCCGGCGACGCGACCGTCCCCGGGCAGGCGCAGGTCCAGGTCGGACAGCGCCAGCTCGCCGCCCGCCCAGCGCAGCCGGGTGGCCAGCGACACCAGGGGCAGTTCGCCCGCGTCATGGCGCCCGGGCTTGCGGTTGGTCACGCGCAGCGGCCCCGCCACCACCCAATCCTCCACGGCGAGACTGTGCCCGGCGGCAGGTGGAGTCCGGGCCGACGGCTCGAGGCTCGCGTCGATGTCCAGGCGTGCGCTCGGTGCGCTGACGTGGAAGCGCTGCGGATCCAGGTCGGTCACCCGGAGGTGGACGGAACGCAGGGGCAGCAGGGCGAAAGGCGTGGCCAGCAGGTCAGCCTTGCCCGTCATGCCAGCCCCTTCGGCCGTTGCTGCGACCTCGAGGGCCTCCAGGCGACCGCCTGCACTCAGTTTGATCGAATAGGCCTCGCCGCCCTGGGTCGTGGCCAAACCGGCCTGCAGGTGCAGGGGGAAAGGCGCGCGGCCGTCGAGTTGGCCATCGGCCGTGACCTGACCTACCGGCGTCCCGGCGGTGATGCCGGCAAGACGATGGACACGCCCATCCGAATCGAGCCGGCCCGCCAGGCCGGTCAACTCCAGGTGCGGCACAGCAGTGCGCCCGCCCTCCAGGTTGGCCAGCGTCAGCCGGTCGAGACGTAACTGGTCCACACGGACAGCCAGGGGGATCTCGAGCGTGAGCGGGACCGTGGCGGGCTCGGCGCTGGGCGGCGTCGCCACGACCATCTCCGAGGCGGCGAGCCGCTCCACGTCCAGCAGCCCGCTGCCCAGGGCCCCCGGGCGCCAGTCCAGTTCCAGATTGCGCAGTTCGAGGCGAAGGCCCGGGGTATCGACTTTCAGCACGCCGACGCGCAGGCCGCCGAGCAGGTAGCCGTCTGCGCCCTCGATGACCAGCAGGCCACCACTCAGGCGCTCGGCCAGGCCCGCGGCGAAGCGCAGGCCGGAAGCCGTGCCGCCCACCCAGCCCAGCACCAGGATGGCCGCCGTGACCAGCCCGACCAGCGCCGCCAGCAGCGCCCTCAGGCCACGGGCAGGCCAGGCCGGCCGCCGGCCGGCGCGGGAGGCCTCAGGCGGTGGCGCGGCACGCTCATCCGCGTCCGGCACCTCGCCCATGGATCAGCCGAACAGGGCTGCCAGGCCGGCGCCCGGATCGTCCGCGCGCATGAAGGCCTCGCCGACCAGGAAGGCATTGACCTGGTTGGCACGCATCAGGGCCACGTCGTCGGGGGTGAGGATGCCCGACTCGGTGACCACGATGCGGTCGGCCGGGATCCGGGGCAGCAGGTCGAGGGTGGTCTGCAGGGAGACCTCGAAGGTACGCAGGTTGCGGTTGTTGATGCCGACGAGCGGGGTGCGCAGTTGCATGGCCAGGTCCAGCTCCTCGCCGTTATGCACCTCGACCAGCACGGCCAGGCCCAGGGATTCGGCCAGCGCCTCCATCTCGTGCATCTCGGCCAGGCTCAGGGCCGCGGCGATCAGCAGGATGGCGTCGGCACCCATCGCCCGGGCTTCGTACACCTGGTAGGCATCCACCAGGAAGTCCTTGCGCAGGGCCGGCAGCGCGCAGGCGGCGCGGGCAGCCTGCAGGTATTCCGGCGCGCCCTGGAAGAACTGCCGGTCGGTCAGCACCGACAGGCAGGCGGCACCGGCCTTCTCGTAGGCTGCGGCGATCTCGGCGGGCCGGAAGTCGGCCCGGATCACGCCCTTGGAGGGGCTGGCCTTCTTGATCTCGGAGATCACCGCAGCACGCCCGGCGGCGATCCTGGCGCGGATCGCGCCGACGAAATCACGGGCCGGCGCCTGGGCAGCGGACTGCTCACGGACGGCCGCATCGGAAACGGCGAGGCGGGCAACCGCCACCTCCTCGCGCTTCACGGCGAGGATCTTGTTGAGGATGTCGGACATGGGAACTCTCGCTTTGCTCAGGCAAACTTCCGGGTGGCGGCCACGAAGGCCTCCAGCTTGGCGCGGGCCGCGCCGGAGGCGATCACCTCCCGCGCCAGCAGGATGCCCTCACGGATGGAGCCAGCCACATTGGCGGTGTACAGCGCCGTGCCGGCATTCAAGGCGACGATCTCGCGGGCGGCGCCCGGCTTGTTGTCGAGCACACCGAGCAGGACCGACCTGGACTCATCCGCGTCGGCCACCTTGAGGTTGCGGCTGGACATCATGGTCATGCCGAAGTCCTCCGGATGGATCTCGTACTCGCTGACCTTGCCATCCTTCAGCTCGCCCACCAGGGTGGCGGCGCCGAGGGACACTTCATCCATGCTGTCACGGCCGTACACCACCAGCACGTGCTCGGCGCCGAGGCGCTCCATCACGCGCACGCAGATGCCCACCAGGTCGGGGTGGAACACGCCGAGCAGGGTGTTAGGGGCGCTGGCCGGGTTGGTCAGCGGGCCGAGGATGTTGAAGAGCGTGCGCACGCCCATCTCCCGCCGCACCGGCGCCACGTTCTTCATGGCGCTGTGGTGGTTGGGGGCAAACATGAAACCGATGCCGGTCTCTTCGATGCACTCGGCCACCTGCTCGGGCTTGAGGTTGAGATTGACGCCCAGCGACTCCAGCACGTCGGCGCTGCCGGACTTGCTGGAGACGCTGCGCCCGCCGTGCTTGGCGACCTTGGCCCCGGCCGCGGCGGCCACGAAGATGGTGGCGGTGGAGATGTTGAAGGTGTGGGAGCCGTCGCCCCCGGTGCCCACCACGTCGAGGAACTTCGAGTCGTAGGGCACGTTGACCTTGGTGGACAGCTCGCGCATCACGGTGGCGGCGGCGCTGATCTCGCCGATGGTCTCCTTCTTCACCCGCAAGCCGGTGAGGATGGCCGCGGTCATGACAGGCGACACCTCGCCGGCCATGATCTGGCGCATCAGGGAGAGCATCTCGTCGAAGAAGATCTCCCGGTGTTCGATGGTGCGTTGCAGGGCTTCCTGGGCGGTGATGGTCATGGCGGCGCTCCGGTCAGGCATGGGATTGTTCGAGGAAGTTGCGCAGCAGATCGTGACCGCGCTCGGTGAGGATGGACTCCGGGTGGAACTGCACGCCTTCCACGGCCAGGGTCTTGTGACGCACGCCCATGATCTCGCCGTCGTCGGTCCAGGCGGTCACCTCCAGGCAGTCGGGCAGGCTTTCCCGCTCGATGGCCAGGGAATGGTAGCGGGTGCAGGTCAGCGGATTGGGCAGGCCCTTGAAGACGCCCTTGTCCAGGTGATGCACCGGCGACACCTTGCCGTGCATCAGCCTCTTGGCATGCACGATGCGGCCGCCGAAGGCCGCGCCGATGCTCTGGTGCCCCAGGCACACGCCGAGCAGCGGGATCTTGCCGGCAAACTCCTTGATGGCGGCCACCGAGATGCCGGCCTCGGCCGGCGAGCAGGGCCCCGGCGAGACGACGATCTGGTCGGGCTTCATCAGGCCGATCTGTTCGACGGTGATCTCGTCGTTGCGGAACACCTTGACCTCGGCACCGAGTTCGCCGAAGTACTGCACCAGGTTGTAGGTAAAGCTGTCGTAGTTGTCGATCATCAGCAACATGGCTGGTCATCCTTTCCGGATTGGCGCCGGGCCCCGTGGGCGCCGGACGCGGCATCTTGTTCAGTCGCGGCACCGGCCGCAGCGGGCGGGTGCGCAGGGGAGGCAAACCCGGGGAGGGGCCGGCGCGCGGCCACTGCTCCCGTGCCGGTCACAACCGGGTGTCGAGCCCGACTTCGGCGATCTCGGCGGCGCGCAGCATGGCGCGGGCCTTGTTCTGGGTTTCCTGCCATTCGGATTCGGGATTGGAGTCGGCGACGATGCCGGCGCCGGCCTGCACGTGGATCTGGCCGTCCTTGACCACCGCGGTGCGGATGGCGATGGCCAGGTCCATGTCGCCGTGGAAGCCGAGGTAGCCCACCGACCCGGCATAAATGCCGCGCTTGGTCGGCTCCAGCTCGTCGATGATCTCCATGGCGCGCAGCTTGGGCGCGCCGGACACGGTGCCCGCCGGGAAGGTGGCGCGCAGCACCGCCAGGGCGTTGAGCCCGTCCTTGAGCTTGCCTTCCACGTTGGAGACGATGTGCATCACGTGGGAGTAGCGCTCCACCGTGAATTGCTCGGTGACCCGCACGCTGCCGGTCTGGGCCACCCGGCCGCAGTCGTTGCGGCCCAGGTCGAGGAGCTGCAGGTGCTCGGCGCGCTCCTTCTCGTCGGCCAGCAGTTCCTTCTCGAGGGCCACGTCCTCTTCATGATTGACGCCGCGCTTGCGGGTGCCGGCGATGGGACGCACGGTGACTTCGTCGTCCTCGAGGCGCACCAGGATCTCGGGCGAGGCGCCGACCACCTGGAAGTCCTCGAAGTTGAAATAGAACATGTAGGGCGAGGGGTTGAGGCTGCGGATCGCCCGGTACAGGGACAAGGGGCTGGCGCCGAAGGGCTTGCTCATGCGCTGGGACAGCACCACCTGCATGATGTCGCCCTCGACGATGTAGTCCTTGGCCTTCTGCACGGCCGCCTTGAAGGCGTCCTCGCCAAAGCTGGAGACCGCCTCGGCAGACGCGGCGCGGGTCTCCTCGGGCACCTTGACCGGCTCGCGCAGCTTGCCCAGCAACTCCTTGAGGCGGCGCACCGCGCGGGGGTAGGCGTTGGGCACTTCCGGCTCGGCATAGACCACCAGGGTCAGCTTGCCGGACAGGTTGTCGACGATGGCGATCTCTTCGGACAGCAGCAGCAGGATGTCCGGGGTGCCCAGGGCGTCCTTCTTCTCGGTCTTGGCCAGGCGCGGCTCGATGTAGCGCACGGTGTCGTAGCCGAAGCAGCCCACCAGGCCACCGGCAAAGCGCGGCAGGTGAGCGCGCGGCGGCACCTTGATGCGGTCCATGAACTCGGCCACGTAGTTCAGCGGGTCGCCATAGTCGCGGCGTTCGATCAGCCGGTCGTTGGCCAGCAGCAGCACCGAGCGGCCATGCACCTCGATGCGGGTGGAGGCGGCCAGGCCGATGATGGAATAGCGTCCGAAGCGCTCGCCCCCCTGCACGGACTCGAGCAGGTAGGTGTTGGGCGCATTGGCCAGCTTCAGGTAGACGGAGAGGGGGGTGTCGAGATCCGCAAAGGTTTCGAGCGTAACCGGGATGCGGTTATAGCCCTGGGCGGCCAGGGCGTGGAATTCGGCTTCGGTCATGGAGACTCCGGAAGGGCATGATGCTTTTTCGCGAGGGTATCACGGGGCGGGCCCGCGACCATTCAGGGCAAATTCAGGCGAACAGCCATGACCGGCCGCCGCATCCGCCAGAGCGGGGGATACGAACGGCAGGGAACTCCTCTACGAAGATCGTGCGCTTGCGGGTCACTGGAATGCTTTCCGATTCTTTCAGCCGAGAATGCGCGGGAGCGCTTCGACGAGGCTGGATAGTAGACCGTCGCATTCAATGCTGTCTACCGGCACACCCTCGCTGTAGCCGTAGGTGACCAGCAGCACCGGCATGCCGGCGGCGCGGGCGGCCTCGGCGTCGTTGGCCGAATCGCCGATCATCAGGGCCTGCTCCGCCGTCACCCCGAGCAGGTCGCAGGCATGGTGCAGGGGCGCCGGATGGGGCTTCTTCTCGGCCACGGTGTCGCCGCTCACGGTGACGGCGAAATAATCGGCCAGCCCCATGCGCGCCAGCAGCGGCCCGGTGAAGGCGGTCGGCTTGTTGGTCACGCAGGCCATTGCCACGCCCCGCTGCCGCAGGGCCTCGAGGGCCGGCACCACCCCGTCATAGAGCAGCGTGGCGGCGCCATTGACGTCCGCGTAGTGGCGCTCGAAGGCCGCCACGGCCTGCGCCATGTCGGCCTCGCTGGCCGTGCCATGTTCGGTGAGGCAGCGCCGCACCAGGTTGAGCATGCCCTTGCCGACGAAGCTCCGGATCACCTCGAGATCGTGGGGCGTCCGGCCCAGCTCCAGCATCATGCGGTGGCAGGCTTCCGACAGGTCGGGAATGGAATCGAGCAGGGTGCCGTCCAGGTCGAACAGGACGGCACGTACAGCGGCGGGGGCGTGCATGGCCATGGATTCTCGCGATGGCCGCGGAGACCGGCGGGCCTCGGCGCGGGCAGGAATGCAAAGGGAGCGAGGATACGGAGATCAGCCCCGGGACGCCAGCGCGCCCCCCGGCCGCGGCCGCTGGAGAGCCCCCCACACCAGCAAGGCCACCACCGGGAGCACCGCCAGCCGGTTCACCGCCTCCCAGCCCAGGCGGTCCACCAGCGGACCGGCACCAAAGGTGGCCAGGCTGACCACCCCGAAGACCAGGCTGTCGTTGATCGCCTGCACCCGCGCCTTGTCCTCCTCCCGCCAGGACTCCGCCAGCAGGGTCGTGGCGGCGACGTAGAGGAAGTTCCACCCCACGCCGACCAGCACCAGGGCGCCCTGGAAATGGGCCAGCGCCGTCCCCGACAGGGCCACGGCGACGCCCCCCAGCGTCAGCACACCGCCGAGCCCCATCACCGCCCGCGTGCCGATGCGTCCGATCAGCCCCCCCGTGAGGAAGGACGGCGCGAACATGGCCACGAGGTGCCACTGGATCACCCCCGTCGTCGCCCCGAAGTCCAGCCGGGCGCAGAGCATGGCCAGGGGGGTGGCGGTCATCAGCAGGTTCATCACGCCGTAACCCACCATCCCGCCCGCCAGGGCCAGCCGCAGGGCCCCGTCATCCCGCAGGCTGCGCAGGGGCCGGCTCGGCACCTCCGCCCCACCGGGAGCGGCCCGTGGCAGGCGCAAGGCCATGGCCAGCAGGGCGGACAAGAGGGCGCACGCCACCAGCCCCAGGAAGCTGGCCAGGAAGGGCGCGGCCAGCAGATCCCGGGTCACCCGCGCGACCGCCGGGCCCGCAAACGCGGCCAGCACCCCGCCGCTGAGGGTCAGGGAGACGGCCCGGCCCCGCGCCGCGGGCGGCACCGCCTCGAGCGCCGCAAAGCGGTAGAACTGCCCCACCGCCCCATACACGCCCACGCAGGCGGCCCCGAGGCAGAACAGGGAGAAGCGCCCGAAGGCGATGCCCGCCGCCGCCAGCAGCAGGCCCACCCCGCCGGACACGGCACCGGCCACGAACACCGGCCGCCGCCCCCGCCGCGCCATCAGGCGGGAGGCGAGCGGCAGGGCCAGCAGGGTCACCAGGTACTGCAGGGCGAGGGGCAGGGTGGCGAGGTCCGCTGAAGCGGCCAGCCGGACCCCGACCAGCGCGGAGGCGGACAGCAGGAACCCGACCACGGTCATCATCAAGGCCTGGCTGAGGGTCAGCAGGAGCAGGTTGCGGTTCATGGAGAGATCTCCGGAGGACTTTGACCCGCCCATGCTCGCCGGCTAGAGTGATGGCGTAAATGACATACATCCCACCTTTCACGCCATGCCCCGCATCCTCGCCCTGCTGATCTTCCCCGGCTTCCAGCTCCTCGATGCCGCCGGCCCCCTGGGCGCCTTTGAAGCGGCCAACGACTGTGTCCCCGGCAGTTACCGGCTGGACATCCTGTCCCGCGATGGCGGCCTTGTGCCGAGCTCCGGCGGGGCCCGGCTGCTGAGCACCCCCCTGAGCGCGGCGGAGGCCCCGGACACGCTTCTGATTGCCGGGGGGACCGGTGTCGATGCGGCCGCGGAGTGCCCGGCGACCCGCGCCTGGGTGATGCACCAGGCCGGAGTCGCCCGCCGCACCGCAAGCGTCTGCTCCGGCGCCTGGCTGTTGGCCAGCGCCGGCCTGCTCGACGGCCGGAAAGCCACCACCCACTGGGGACGCGGCCCAAGCTTCAGTCGCCGCTTTCCGGCGGTGCAACTGGATGCGGACAAGATCTTCGTGCGGGACGGCCCGCTGTGGACCTCCGCCGGCATCACGGCTGGCATCGACCTGGCCCTGGCCCTGATCGCCGACGATCTCGGCGAAGCCGTGGCCCGCCAGGTGGCGCGCCAGCTGGTGGTGTATTACCGGCGCCCCGGCGGGCAGTCGCAGTTCTCGGAGATGGCGGACATGCAGCCCCCGGGCAGCCCCTTCGCCAACCTGCTCGACCATGTGCGACGCCACCTGGACGAGCGACTGGACGTGGATCAGCTGGCCGCCCTGGCCTGCATGAGCCCCCGCAATTTCTCCCGCCGCTTCGTGCAGGAGGTGGGCGTCACGCCGGCCCGGGCGGTGGAACGGCTGAGGGTCGAGGCCGCAGCAGCGGCCCTGGAGAGCAGCCAGGAAGCCGTGCTGGCGGTGGCCCGCCGCTGCGGCTTCGGCGATGGGGAAAGGATGCGCCGGGCCTTCCTGAGGGTGCTGGGCGTCCCCCCTTCGGCCCGCCGCCGCGCTGGCGCCTAGACGCCGGCGAGCGCCGTACGCAGCTCGCCGAGCACCGAGTTGTAGCGCTGCGGGTCGCTGTCCTTGCCGGCACCGAACACGGCCGAGCCGGCCACAAAGGTGTCGGCTCCGGCCCGGGCGATCTCGGCGATGTTGTCCACCTTCACGCCCCCATCGATCTCCAGCAGGATCTGGCGCCCCGTGCGGGCCGTGTAGGCGTCGATCTTCGCCCGTGCCTCGCGCAGCTTGTCGAGGGTGCCGGGGATGAAGGACTGGCCGCCGAAGCCCGGGTTCACGCTCATCAGCAGCACCATGTCCAGCTTGTCCATCACGTGGTCCATCCAGTTCAGCGGGGTGGCCGGGTTGAACACCAGGCCGGCCTGGCAACCGCTGTCGCGGATCAGGCCGAGGGTCCGGTCGATGTGCTCGGAGGCTTCCGGGTGGAAGGTGATGATGTTGGCCCCGGCCTTGGCGAAATCGGGGACGATGCGGTCCACCGGCTTGACCATCAGGTGCACGTCGATCGGCGCCGTCGTACACGGGCGGATCGCCTCGCAGACCAGGGGGCCGATGGTCAGGTTGGGCACGTAATGGTTGTCCATCACATCGAAGTGGATCCAGTCGGCGCCGGAGGCGATCACGTTGGCGACCTCTTCGCCGAGCTTGGCGAAATTGGCGGAGAGTATGCTGGGTGCGATACGGAAAGTCATGGAAATGCCTGACGGGGTGGAAGCGGGAAGCTGCGCAGTGTACCCGCCTGCCCGCCCCGCGCCAACGCACACCGGGGGCGCCGGCAAGGGGAATTCGCCTGTTGCGGCTGAGCGGCAATTCCGTTTCAATGACGGCTCTTCGAACCCCCTCCCTGCAGAGACAATGACCACCAGCTCTCACCCCAAGGCCATCGAGGTCACGGCGGTTGCCCACTTCATCGAAGAACAGTCCAGCATCGAAGCGGACCGCTACGTGTTCGCCTACCACATCACCATCCGCAACATCGGCTCGGCCAGCGCCCAGCTGCTGGGGCGCCACTGGATCATCACCGACGCCGGCGGCGCCGTGCAGGAGGTCGAGGGCAGCGGAGTGATCGGCAAGCAGCCCCTGCTCAAGCCGGGCGAGGCCTTCGAATACACCAGCGGCTGCACCATCGCCACCCCGGTGGGCACCATGAAGGGCCGTTACCAGATGGTGGGGGAGGATGGCGGGCACTTTGACGCCGACATCCCGGAATTCACCCTGGCGATGCCGCGCACCCTGCACTGACCTGCTGCGGCGCCCGCCGCGGGCCGACGCGGCCGCACCGAATCTGGGCGGGGATGGCGGCGCATGCCGCCCGCGGGGACCGGCTCGCCGGCCAGCGCTCACGTTACGAGTGCATGAATCACCACTGACGGGGTGACCTGGTCCACTTTCGCCCCCCACGCCGCAGCGATGCCCCGCTGCGGTGCACAACCCCCGGCCGGCGCCCAACGGCGGTGCCCCGCATCCCCCGCTGGCCCGCCGGGCAAGCCTTCCAGGCAGGCACGGTGCTTGCTGCACAAGTCCGATTCCACTGCCGCGCCGCCCAGGTCAATCCATATCGTGCAAGCCCAAGCCGGACGCTTCCGCCGAAGCAGTCTCCTTACCGCCAGGACGGTGGACCGAACCCGCATCCTCGACACCCTGGTCAACAACCTGGAGGGGGTGGTCTACCGCTGCCTCGATGACGAGCACTGGACCATGGTCTTCGTCAGCCAGGGCAGCGCAGAGCTGTGCGGTTATGCGCCGGCCGAGATCGTGGACAACGCCTTCATCTCCTGGGAGAACATCACCCACCCGGAAGACCGGGCACGGGTCCGCGAACAGATCCGCAGGGCGGCCCGGGACGGCCAGCGCTTCGCCGTGCAGTACCGCATCCTGACCGCCGACGGCGACATCCGCTGGGTGCTCACCCGGGGCATCAAGGTGCCCGACGAAGAGGGGCGCCTGGTCATCGAGGGCTTCATCGAGGATGTGACGCCCCGCCAGGTCACCCTGGACGCCCTGGCTCATTCCGAACTGCGTTACCGCCACATCTTCGAATACGCCTCCGAGGGCATCTTCCAGACCACCCGGGAAGGCCGCTACCTGGCCGCCAACCCTGCCCTCGCGCGCCTCTACGGCTACGCCACGCCGGACGAGCTGATGGCCGACCTGTCGGACATCGAGAGCCGGCTCTACGTGGACCCCGAAAGGCGGCGCAGCTTCCGCCACCTGATGGCGATGCACGGCGAGGTGATCAACTTCGAGTCCGAGGTGCGGCGTCGCGACGGCTCGTGCATCTGGATTTCGGAGAACGCCCACACCGTGCGCGGCCCCCGGGGCGAGTTCATCTGCTACGAAGGCACGGTGCAGGACATCTCGGAGCGCAAGCGCAACGACGAGCACCTGCGCCTGCTGGCCACCGTGTTCTCCAACAGCAACGAGGCGATCATCGTCACCGACGCGGAGAACCGCATCGTCGCCACCAACCAGGCCTTCACCAAGCTCACCGGCTACCCTCAGGAAGAAGTCCTCGGCCAGAACCCGCGCATCCTGTCGGCCGGCATCACGCCCCCCGAGGTCTATCAGGAAATGTGGGCCGACCTGGAGCAGCACGGTGCCTGGCAGGGCGAACTGTGGGACCGCCGGCGCGACGGCGAGGCCTATCCCAAGTGGCTGTCCATCTCGATGGTGCGGGATGCCGCCGGCCAGGTGCAGAACTACATCGGCAACTTCATCGACATCTCCGAGATGAAGGCCTCCGAGGAGCGTATCCGCCACCTGGCTCACCACGACACCCTGACCAATCTGCCCAACCGCTTCAGCCTCAACGAGAAGCTCGAACAGGCGGTGGGGCTCTGCCAGCGCACCGGCATGTCCCTGGCCCTGATGCTGATCGATCTCGACCGCTTCAAGGCGATCAACGACACCCTCGGCCACCACGTCGGCGACGAGCTGCTGATCCAGGTGGCCAAGCGCCTCAGCGCCACCGTCCGCACCAGCGACATCGTGGCGCGCCTGGGGGGCGACGAGTTCGTGGTGGTCCTGCCGGATGGGGCTGACGCCACCGATGCCGCCCACGTGGCCGACAAGATTGTCCGTGCCATTTCCGCCCCCTACCTCATCAACGGCCAGGAGCAGCGCACCTCGCCGAGCATCGGCATCTGCCTCTACCCGGACGACGCCACCGAGATCGGCGACCTGCTGAAGAATGCCGACGTGGCCATGTACCACGCCAAGGCCAAGGGGCGGGGCAACTTCCAGTTCTTCACGGAAGGCATGAACGCCGCGACGACCCGCCGCCTGTCCCTGGAGTCCGAGCTGCGCAGCGGCCTGGAGCGCAAGCAGTTCGTGCTCCACTACCAGCCCCAGCTCGACCTGCGCAGCGGCCGACTGGTGGGGGTAGAGGCCCTGATCCGCTGGAATCACCCCAGCCGCGGCCTGATTCCGCCCGCCGAGTTCATTCCGGTGGCGGAGGAAGCCGGCATCATCGACGCCATCGGCGACTGGGTGCTGCAGGAAGCCTGCCGGCAGCTCGGGGCCTGGCGCGAAGCCGGCCTCGACCCGCTGCGGATGTCCATCAACTTGAGCACCGGCCAATTCCTCGACAAGACCCTGCCGGCCCGCATCGCCGAGCTGCTCGACTTCCATGACCTGCACGCCGGCCTGCTCGACCTCGAGGTCACGGAGTCGGTGTCGATGGCCTCCCCCAACGAAACCATCGAGGTGATGCGGGCCCTCACCGGCAGCGGCCTGTCCCTGTCGATCGACGACTTCGGTACCGGTTACTCCTCGCTGGCCTACCTCAAACTCTTCCCGATCCGCACCCTGAAGATCGACCGATCCTTCGTCAAGGACATCGAGACCGACCCCAGCGACGCCGACATCTGCGACGTCACCGTGCTGCTGGCCCACAGGCTGGGGCTGGAAGTGGTCGCCGAAGGGGTGGAAACCGAAGCCCAGCTGAAGTTCCTGCGCAGCATCGGCTGCGAGAAGATCCAGGGTTACCTGATCAGTCCCCCCGTGCCGGCCGCGCAGATCGAAAACCTGGTCCTCCGCCATCCGCCGATCGAAGCCGGCGGCAGTGTCGTCCTCTGGCCGGCCGCCTGAACCGGGCGTGGGCAGGCAGCCCCCTGCTGCCTGCCCACGCCTCTCTCCGGGCCAGAACCCAGCGCCCCCCTCAGCGGGCGGTATGCCTCAGCAGACGCAGGCACGCCACCGTGGACGCCAGATCCACCGCCAGCGCGTCGTCGTCGTTGCGCACGTAGGCATCGGCCCCCGCCTCCAGCAGGGCGGCGACGATCTCGTCACGGCCGCTGGAGGCCGCATACATCAGGCAGGTCGCCCCCACGTCGTTGCGGTTGTCCAGGTCGATGCCGGCGGCCACCAGGGCCTTGATGGCCGCCGGCTCCCGCGACACGCAGGCCAGCCACAATGCATTGTTGCCGTCGCCATTGCGCAGGCCGATATTGGCACCCGCGGCCAGCAACTCCTGCAGCAGTTCGCTGCGGCCGAGCAAGGCAGCGCGCATCAGCGGCGTCAGGCCATGCTCGCGGGTGGCATCCAGGTTGCCCGGATCGAAGCCGAACCCGGCCAGGAAGGCACGCAACCCGGCGCTCGCCTCCGCCGGCAGGGCGGGCGTCCGGCGCCCCGCCTCACTGGCCGCCAGTGCGGCCGCCAGCGGCTCGAAGCCGCCATCCACGCTATACACCTCCGCATAGCGGAAGTCGGCGAACATCTCCGCGAACACCTGGCTGGCGTTGCCGTGATAGCAATAGACCAGGACCGGCATGGCCCGCGGCAGGCGGCCGAACACTGCACCGATGCCCGCTTCGCTGAGGTGTTCGGCCCCCTCCACGTGACTGCGCTCAAAGCTGGCCCGGTCGCGCACATCGAACACCGCGGGCCCGGGTAACTGGCCATCGCGCCCGCGCCGGATCAGGTCGGCAGCCCGGGTCGCGTCAATACGGAGAAAGCCGCGGCGGGCGCGGGCAGGTGTTTCGGTCTGGCTCATGCTGCGGGCTCCTCGGCCAGGAATGGATAGGCCGGCGTGGTTTCGATACGGACGTCGTCCACCGGCAGGCCGATGGTGAAGTGGTACAGCGCCTGGAAACAGGCCGCATCGACACCGGCCGCCTCATGCACCGGGTCGTCGAAGAAGCAGCCGATGCCGGTGCCGCGCAGCCCCATGGCCTCGGCTTCGAGATAGAGCCGCTGCCCCAGCAGCCCCGCCTCGCGCAGCAGATCCCGGTAGGCCGCCGGTTCGGCCTCCACCAGGGGCGCGAAGGGGGCGAGCATGCCGAAGGCCAGGCAGGCATTGGCGGCGATGTCCTGGTGGCAATGCAGGCTGCGGGCCGCCCGGCGCAAGGCCACAGGCTCCATGGTCTGCAACTGGAGCAGGCCGGCGGGCAACCGCCCTGCCTGCCGATCAGCTGCCATGGCCAAGCCTTCGGTCAGCCGCCCGCCCCACGGGCCCCGCGGCAGCAGGTACAGCCCCGGCGCCAGGCCCTCCACCCGATGCACGAAGAGCAGCAGCGACACCCGGGCCGCGGTATCCGCCCGTAGTACGTCGAGCAGGCGGGCAAAGGCGGCGGCGCTCATCACGTGCGCGGGGTCGAAGCGCTGGGCGCTGCGCCGGCCGAGGATCAGGGCGGCGCAGCGCCCAGCGCTTCGACCCCGCGCACGTGATG
>WBTZ01000214.1 GCA_009026175.1 Zoogloea sp.
GCTTCGGGGGCCGGGCGCGGCGCGGCGGGGGCGCCCCCGGCCACCGTTGCCGGCCCCCCGGGATTGACCTGTTCGGTCAGCCAGCGCACGTCCTGCCGGATGTCCTTCTTGAGCGCTTCGTCCTCGGCAGTGCTACCGAAGTCGAGGCTGGCCATGCCGGTGGCGTCCACGAAGAAGCCCGGCACCCGCCATTCCCGCTCCACGATGAAGAGGTGGTCACCGTCCCGGAAGGCTTTCTGGGCGATCACGTAGCCATAGTCGCGGCCGTTGAAAGTGCCGCAGTAGGCGGTCCGGGTGGCGTGGGGCAGGCCCTCGCGCACGCCGGCCACCAGGCCGCTGGTGGTGAACCCCCGGCAATGGCCTGCCAGTCCGGTGGCGATGTGGCCGAGGTAGGCCTCCGGCGACATGTCGGGCGAGTTGAAGCGCTGGATGATGATGCGGTCGCGGTAGTCCTGGACACCCTGCCCGCGGGGGATGTACTCCTCGTGGCGGACGCCCTTGCCCTCCCGCAGGTCCACGATGCGCCAGCCCTGGCTGGTCGGCAGGGGCACCTGCCAGTGCAGGGTGGGCGGCTCGGCGGCTGCGCCGGCGCTGGCGAGGAGGACGGCGAGAAGGGCCGGAAGGCGGAGGCTCATGGTGTGCTCCGGTTGGACGGGATGGTCACTATCACGTTCTGCAGGCGGCGAATGCCGCATTTTTTACCACGTTCGTCGCACTTTGTTACCGCATGCTTCCTGGTGTACAGCCGGTCGGGCCCCCTCTTGGATATAATCCTGTGCTTTTAGTCGCAGTATTCCCCATGAGCGCCGATCAGAAGACCCAGCTTGCCGAACTCCTGCGTGCCGCCCTCCTTAGCGTGGCGCCCGAGCAGGCCGAAACCCCGATCAACCTGGAACGGCCCAAGCAGGCCGGCCACGGGGACTTTGCAAGCAACCTGGCGCTCCAGCTGGCCAAGCCCCTCAAGCGCAACCCGCGGGATCTGGCCAACCTGCTGCTGGCGGAACTGCCCAAGTCCGGACTGATCGCCAAGGCCGAGGTGGCCGGGGCCGGCTTCATCAACTTCACCCTGGTGTCCGACGCCAAGACCGCCGTCGTGGCGGCCGTGCTGGGCGCGGGTGAGAGCTTTGGCCGGGGCGTGAAGAGCGGCGTCAAGGTGCAGGTGGAGTTCGTGTCCGCCAATCCTACCGGGCCGCTGCACGTCGGTCACGGCCGTGGTGCAGCCTACGGTGCATCCCTCTCCGACGTGCTGGACTTCGCCGGCTTCGAGGTGACCCGCGAGTACTACATCAACGATGCCGGCCGGCAGATGGACATCCTGGCGCTGTCCACCTGGTTGCGTTATCTCGATCTCTTCGGCATCGCCATCCCCTTCCCGCCCAACGCCTACCAGGGCGCCTACGTCAAGGACATGGCGGCGCAGATCAAGGAATCCCACGCCGACCGGTTCGCCCGGGTGAGTGCCGCCGCCGTGCTGGCCGATGCGCCCTCGGTCGAGGCCGACAAGGAAGGCCACCTGGATGCCCTGATCGCCAACGCCAAGGCCCTGCTCGGCTCCGACTACGCCTGGGTGCACGGCTTTGCCCTCACCGAGCAGCTCGGTGACGGCCGCGAGGACCTGGAAGGCTTCGGCGTGACCTTCGACAAGTGGTTCTCCGAGCGCTCCCTGTTCGACACCGGCCTGGTCGAGAAGGCCGTGGCCGAGCTCGAGGCACGCGGTCACCTGTACGTGCAGGACGGTGCCAAGTGGTTCCGCTCCACCGCCTTCGGCGACGAGAAGGACCGCGTCGTGCAGCGCGAGAACGGCCTGTTCACCTACTTCGCCTCCGACATCGCCTACCACGCCAACAAGTACGAGCGTGGCTTCGACCGCATCATCGACATCTGGGGCGCCGACCACCACGGTTACATCCCCCGGGTGAAGGGCGCGCTGCAGGCCCTCGGCCTGCCCCCCGAGAAGCTCGATGTGGCGCTGGTCCAGTTCGCGGTGCTGTACCGGGATGGCCAGAAGGCCGCCATGTCCACCCGCTCCGGCGAGTTCGTCACCCTGCGTGAGCTGCGCAACGAGGTCGGCAACGACGCCTGCCGCTTCTTCTATGTGCTGCGCAAGGCCGACCAGCACCTGGACTTCGACCTGGACCTGGCCAAGAGCCAGAGCAACGAAAACCCGGTCTATTACATCCAGTACGCCCACGCTCGCCTGTGCTCGGTGCTCAACCAATGGAACGGCGTGCTCGCCGACCTGGCCGAAGCCGATCTGTCGCGCCTCGACAACGAGCGTGAGCTGGCCCTGTGCGCCCGCCTCACCGCCTTCCCGGAAATCGTCCAGAACGCCGCGTCCGACTACGCGCCGCACCAGATCGCCTTCTACCTCAAGGACCTGGCCGGCGAGTTCCACAGCTACTACAACGCCGAGCGCATGCTGGTGGACGACGAGGCGCTCAAGCAGGCCCGCCTGGCCCTGGCTGCCGCGGTGCGTCAGGTCATCCGCAATGGCTTGCGTCTGCTGGGTGTTTCCGCGCCCGATTCCATGTAATTCCCGGACCTGTCGTTCATGAGTCGCGATCTCAAGCCACGCCTGCAGACCAAAAAGCCCAAATCGGGCAGCCGGGGCAGCACCCTGGTCGGTATCTTTGTCGGCCTGATCCTCGGTGCGCTGGTGGCGGCGGGGATCGCCCTTTATTTCACCACCTCCTCGCCCTTCCAGAAGCCGAAGCCCGAGGAGAAGCCGGTCGTCGTGCCGCCGCCCAAGCCCCAGGCGAACGAGCCGATCGCGCTGCCCGGCAAGGCCGGTGACAAGCCGGTCGAGAAGCCGCGCTTCGACTTCTACAACGTCCTGCCGAAGGGCTCGGATGCGCTCCCGGCGCCTTCCAGGCCGGAGGAGACCACCGAGGTGGTCAAGCCCGCCAGGCCCGAGAAGGGCGACCGGAGCGACAAGCCGGCGGCTGATCTTCCGCGGGACGCCGCCGAGCGGGCCAAGGCGGAGGCCGCCCTGCTCGACAAGCCGGTGGTGCCGGAGAAGTTCTATCTGCAGGCGGGGGCCTTCGAGGATCCCTCCGAGGCTGACAACCTCAAGGCGCGTCTTGCGTTGATGGGGGTGGAGGCCAGCGTGCAGAAGGTGGAGTTGCCCGAGAAGGGTACCCTCCACCGGGTCCGGACCGGTCCCTACCTGGGCCAGGACGAGATGAACAAGGCGCTCCAGCAGTTGTCGGGTGCCGGCATCAAGGCGGCCATCATCAAGATCAAGCCGAAGGAACCAAAGCTGGCCGGCCCCGCTCAATAAGTCCTTTGAAGAACCAGGAGAATCCGTAATGCAGCGTCGTGACGTCCTCAAGCAGCTTTCCGCCCTTGCCGCGCTCGGCAGCCTCGGTGTGCCGGCGATGGCCCAGGGCAGTGGCTTCGAGACGCTTCCCCAGCCCCTGCCGACCGATGCCAAGGGCAAGGTCGAGGTCCTCGAGTTCTTCCACTACGGTTGCCCTCACTGCAAGGCTTTTGATCCGCTGCTGGAGATCTGGATCAAGAAGCTGCCCGCCGATGTGGCCTTCCAGCGCGTGCCGGTGACCTGGGGCAACCCGCAGCTGACGGGCTTTGCCAAGCTGCACCTGACCCTTGCCGCGACCGGTGACCTGGGCCGTCTCCACGGCCAGGTCTTCGAGGCGGTGCAGGGCGATCACCTGCCCCTGCACACCGAGGCCGGCGCCCAGGAGTGGGCGGTCAAGAAGGGTGTGGACGCCAAGAAGTTTGCCGACGCCTACAAGTCCTTCGGCGTGCAGGTGGCCCTGCAGCGCGTACAGAAGATCGAACGCGACTACAAGATCCAGGGCGTGCCGACCCTCGCCGTGGATGGCAAGTACATCACCTCGGGCTCCATCGCCGGCACCCACGAGAACGCCCTCAAGGTGGCCGATCAGCTGATCGCCAAGTCCCGCAAGTAATCCCTCCCGTGCGCGCGCCTCCCCCGCGGGAGGTGCGGCGCGTCCTTTCCGTGACCCTGCGCGTATTCATCACCGGTGCCTCCAGCGGCATCGGGGCAGCCCTGGCCCGGCACTATGCGGCCAGGGGCGCCACCCTGGGCCTGGTGGCCCGGCGTGAGTCCGTCCTGCACAGCCTGCTTGCCGAGCTGCCTGGCGAGCATGCGGTCTATTCCCTCGATGTGGCAGACAGCCAGGCCGTGGCCGAGGCGGCGCGGGATTTCGTCCGTCGCTTTGGTGTCCCCGACGTGGTGATCGCCAATGCCGGGGTGTCCGTGGGTACGCTGACCGAGGAGGCGGGTGACCTGCAGGCCTTCGAGCGGGTCATGCGCACCAATGTGCTGGGCCTGGTGGCGAGCCTCCAGCCCTTCGTCATCCCGATGCGGCGGCGTGGCAGTGGTCGTCTGGTGGGGATCGCCTCGGTGGCGGGCATCCGCGGCCTGCCGGGGGCGGGGGCCTACAGTGCCTCCAAGGCGGCCGTCATCGCGTGTCTCGAGAGCCTGCGGGTCGAGTTGCGCGGTACCGGGGTGAAGGTGGTCACCATCGCGCCGGGTTACATCGAGACGCCGATGACCGCCGTCAATTCCTATCCGATGCCCTTCATGCTGCCCGCCGATGAGGCCGCCCGTCGCTTCGCCCGGGCCATTGAGGCGGGCGTCTCGTACACCGTCATCCCCTGGCAGATGGGCCTGGTGGCCAAGCTGCTGCGCCTGTTGCCCAATCCACTTTACGACTGGCTCTTCGCCCGGGCAGGGCGCAAGCCGCGGGGCCTGCGCCTGTAGCCCGGTCCGCTCAGTGGGCGGCGTCCGCCGGTGCGCCGGCGGGGCGGCTGTGGATCGGGTGGGTCAGCCAGATGGTGGCCAGCAGGGCCAGGAAGAGCCAGCCCGACAGCCAGAACACATCATTCACCGCCAGGGAAAACGCCTGCACGGTCACCTCCCGCTCCAGCAGGGCGAGCCCGCGGGTCATGTCCAGCCCCTGGCCCTGCAGGCTGTTCAGTGCCTGCCCGGCCAGCGGATTGTCGGGCGCGATGCGCGCCACCAGGTGCTCGTGGTGCAGGGCTGCCCGGCGCTCCCACAGAGTGGTCATCAGGGACGCGCCAAAGGCGCCGAAGGTGATCCGCACGAAGTTGGAGACGCCCGAGGCCGAGGGGATCCGCTCCATCGGCAGGCCCGACAGGACAATGGACACCAGCGGGATGAAGAAGCAGGCCATCGCGACACCCTGGATCACCTGGGGGATCACCACGTCCACCGGGGCGATGCCGGTGGAGAAGCCCGAGCGCATGAAGGACACCAGGGCAAACACCAGAAAGGCCACGGTGGCGATGCGGCGGGGGTCGGAACGGGGCAGGATCTTGCCGATGACGGGTGACAGCAGCAGCGCCAGCAGGCCGATCGGGGCCGTGACCAGGCCCGCCCAGGTGGCCGTGTAGCCCATGAATTGCTGCAGCCACAGGGGCATCACCACCACGGTGCCGAAGAACACCCCGTAGCCGGTCGCCAGGGCAATCACGCCGAACAGGAAGTTGGGGCGGGCGAACAGGCTCAGGTCCACCACCGGATGGTCCTCGGTCAGCTCCCAGGCGACGAACAGGGCAAAACCGACGGCGGCCACCACCGCCAGGGCGATGATCTCGCCCGACGCGAACCAGTCCAGTTCCTTGCCCTTGTCGAGCATGATCTGCAGGGCGCCGACCCACACCACCAGCAGGACCAGTCCCACCTTGTCGATGGGCAGCTTGCGGGTGGGGGATTCGCGGTGCTTGAGGAGCTGCCAGCTGACCCACGCCGCGGCCAGGCCCACCGGCCCGTTGATGTAGAAGATCCACGGCCAGGACAGGTTGTCCGACAGCCAGCCGCCAAGGATGGGGCCCATCACCGGCGCCACCAGGGTCGTCATCGACCACATGGCCAGCGCCATGCCGGCCTTCTCGCGGGGATAGGTTTGCAGCAGCAGGGACTGGGACAGGGGAATCATCGGGCCGGCCACGGCGCCCTGCAGCACCCGGGCGGCGATCAGCATCTCCAGGCTGGTGGCCATGCCGCACAGCAGCGAGGCCAGCACGAACAGCACCACCGAGCTGACGAACAGCCGGACCTGGCCGAAGCGCTGGCTGAGCCAGCCGGTGAGGGGCACGGCGATGGCGTTGGCCACACCGAAGGAGGTGATGACCCAGGTGCCCTGGTTGGGGCTGACCCCCAGGTCGCCGGCGATGTTGGGCAGTGACACGTTGGCGATGGTCGTGTCCAGCACGTTCATGAAGGTCGCCAGGGACAGGGCGACGGTGGCAAGGCGGCGGGCCCCCGGTTCGAGGGGGGGCTGCGCGGTGGCGGGGCCGGCCATGCTCGCGAGCTGGGT
>WBTZ01000215.1 GCA_009026175.1 Zoogloea sp.
GCCCCTCGCCCCCCCACGCGACCGCGTAGAGGGCCACCGGGTGACACCGTACTTGCAGGCGCCTGTGACTGGAGTCGCAGACGCCTGCTCTTTTGCCCCCCACCCCGGCCAAAGCGTGAGGAAGTCCCGCTTCCCGACGGCATGCGCCCCCTATTCTTGCCTCCATCCCATACAGATCGGTGTGCAAGATGATCAACAAGAAATCCTTTGCCAGCCTCGCCGCAAGCTTCGCAGTCAGCGCCCTGTCCCTGCCCGCCATGGCAGGCTCCCTGACCATCGACGGCAATTTCTCCGACTGGGGCATCAAGAACAACGGCACGGTTGCCGGCTGGACGCCAAACAGCGGAATCACCTACGTGGTCGAAGACCAGAGCAATTCCAACGGCGGCTACCTGAGCCCGGGCTGGGGTGGCCAGGCCTACGATGCGGAAGCCATGTACCTGACCACGTACACCCGCGCCAACGGCCAGACCTACCTGGCCATCGGCATGATCACCGGCCACGACCCCAGCACGGCAACCGGCGGCAACAGCTACGGCCGGGGTGACTTCGCCATCGATTTCGGCCGCAACGGTACCTGGGATTTCGGCATCCTCACCGCGGACCGCACCGCGACCCTGCACCAGGGCGATGTGGTCAGCACCAGCAACGCCAACTGGGCCACCGGCCTGTGGAGTGCTCCCGGAGTCTATGACCCGGCCAACTCAAGTTACGTCACCGCCGTAACCGGCGGTACGGACGTAGGCAATGCCAGCCTGGCCATCTCGAGCGCCTTCGGCAACATGGGCACCCTGGGCGGCAACCACTGGTTCTACGAACTGGAAATCCCCGTATCGGTCTTCGGGCAGTACTGGGGCGCCAATGGCCCGACCGAGTCCTTCGACCTGCAATGGACCATGCTCTGCGCCAACGATCTGATCACGCTTGATCCGGTCGCCTATGTCTCCGAACCCGGCTCGCTGGCCCTCGTGCTGGGCGCCCTCGGCCTGAGCGGGCTGGCCCGCCGCCGCAAGAGCCGCAAGTAAGTCAGCGCCGCACCGGCGCGGTCGGCCAGGCCGCCAGCCGGTGGTAGGCTCCGGCGCCGGCATCGCGCCGGGACTCCACCAGCCACCACTCATCGACCGGCCAGGCGATCGGCACCGGCTCCGGCAAGGCCTGCACTGGCTGCGCCTTGCGCAGCAGGGTGACGTGGGGAAAGAAATCCCGCCGCGCAGGGCTGAGCCCCACCCGCCCAAGGGCATCCTGGAGCCCGGCCACCAGCCTGCCAAGCTGCGCCGGAGGCTGGCGGCACCCCGCCCACAGGATGTGATTGGCAGGCCAGTAGCCCAACTGGTCGATCTCCAGCGCAAAAGGCTCTGCCTCGCATTCCGCCATCACCCCGCACAAGTCGGGGATCCGGCTCTCCGCCACCTCACCGAGAAAAGCCAGGGTCATGTGCAGGGTCTCCGGCCGCATGCGCCGCCCACCCCCCAGGGCCTCGGCGATGCCGGCCAACCGATCCAGCTGGCGCACCTGCTCGAGCCCCGGCCACAGGGCCAGGAAGAGCCGGCGCGTAGTCTCAGCCATCCACCCGCATCAGCAGGGCCACCGCCTGGGCGGCGATGCCCTCGCCTCGCCCGGTGAAGCCCAGCTTCTCGGTCGTCTTGCCCTTGATATTCACCGCAGAGGGTTCGACGCCCAGGTCGGCTGCGATATTGACCACCATGGCGGGCACGTGGGGCAGGATCTTCGGCGCACGGGCGATCACCGTGGCATCCAAATTCACGGTCTGCCAGCCCGCCGCACGGGCTGCGGCAGCCGCCTCGCGCAGCAGCACGCGGGAGTCGGCCCCTTCGAAGCGGGGGTCCGTATCCGGGAAATGGCGGCCGATGTCGCCCAGCCCGGCTGCACCGAGGATGGCGTCGGTGATGGTGTGCAACAGCACATCGGCATCGGAATGGCCAAGCAGGCCCTTGTCGAAGGGGATGGTCACGCCGCCGATGATCAGCGGGCGGCCGGGAACCAGGGCATGCACATCAAAGCCCTGGCCGATGCGGAACGGAACACTCATTCGTTACCCTCACGGTGCTGCAGGATCCACTCGGCCAGGTGCAGGTCAAGGGGATAGGTGACTTTCAGGTTGGTGGGATCTCCCCGCACCAGGCGCGGCCGTAGTCCCATCGCCTCGATGGCACTGGCTTCGTCGGTGACGTGGCGGGCGCTTTCGAGGGCGCGCTTGAGCATCACGTAGCGGAACATCTGCGGCGTCTGGGCCTGCCACAGGCCGTCGCGGGGCACCGTCGCGGCGATGTGATTGCTGCTGTCGCCCTGCTTGAGGGTATCGGCCACCGGCACGGCCAGGATGCCGCCCACCTCGTCGTGGATCAGCTCGCGCACCAGCGCGTCGATGTGCCAGGGTGCCAGGCAGGGACGGGCGGCATCGTGCACCAGGACCCAGTCCGATTCGGCCGTGTGGTCGGCGATGCTGCGCAGGCCGTTCAGGACGCTGTCGGCCCTTGAGGCGCCGCCGCAGAACAGGGGCACGAGGCGGTCGCCAAACGCAGACCAGTCATGGCGGTCCCACTCCTGGTCGCCAACCGACAGAACCACGTATACCCTCTCGATGCGCGTGGACGCGCACAAGGCGGCAAGGGTGTGGCGGATCAGCGGCTGGCCGAGCAGGGAAAGATACTGTTTGGGCTGTTCGCTGCCCATGCGGCTGCCGCTTCCGGCGGCGGGCACGAGGGCGAAACAGCGGGTCGTCGGAGTTCGCATGGCGCGATTCTACTCAATGTCTCCCGCCCTTCTGCCGCTGATTGCACTGTTCCCCTTGCTGCGAGAGCCACCATGCTTTTTTCCCTGCCTTTCGAGCCCCGCCAGCTGGAAGCCCTCGCCCTGGCCACCGCCATCGGCCTGCTCATGGGCCTGGAGCGGGAACGCCGTCCGGCAGCGCTGGCCGGCGTGCGCACCTTCGGGCTGACCGGCCTGCTCGGGGCCCTGGCCGGCCTGCTCACCGAACAGCTCGCCACCCCCGCCCTGCTGATCGCCGGCTTCGTGCTGGTCGCAGCGATGATCATCGCCGCCAACTTCAGGCAGCCGGAACCCAACGACCCCGGCACCACCTCGGTGATCGCCCTGCTGGTGTGCTACAGCCTGGGTGCCATGGTGTGGCTCGGCCATGGGCGCCTGGCCGTCATGGCGGCCGTCGGCACCACCATGCTGCTCTACTTCAAGTCCGAACTGCGCGGCGTCGCCTCCAGGCTCACGGCCCAGGACTGGCGCTCGATCCTGCAGTTCTCGGTGCTGTCCCTGATCGTGCTGCCCATCCTGCCCAACCAGGGCTTCGGCCCCTACGAGGCCATCAACCCCCACCAGGTGTGGCTGATGATCGTGTTGATCTCCGGGGTCAGCCTGGCGGGCTACGCTGCCCTGCGCCTGGTGGGGGCCCGCTACGGCGCCCCCCTGCTCGGGCTGCTCGGCGGCATCGTCTCGAGCACCGCCACCACTATGGTGTTTGCCCGGCATGCCCGCGAAAACCCGGCCATGAACGCCACCGCCACCCTGGTCATCCTGCTCGCCAACCTGATCATGATCCTGCGCATCATGGCCATCGCCGGCGCCCTCTCGCCCCCGGTCCTGCCCCTCCTGGCAACGGGCTGCGTGCTGGCCGTCCTGATCGGGATCGTGGTGGTGGGGCTGAACTGGCGCCAGCTGAACGGCAAGGATGCCCTGCCGATCCCGCAGACCCGCAACCCGACCGAATTACGCGCCGCCGTCGGCTTCGGCCTGCTCTACGCGGCGGTGCTGCTGTGCGCCGCCTGGCTGTCGGACATCGCCGGACAGGGCGGCCTCTACCTGCTGGCCCTCGCCTCGGGCCTCACCGACGTGGACGCCATCGCGCTGTCCACCCTGCGCCTGCACACCACCGGCAAGATCGAAAACCTGCCTGCCGCGATCTCCATCCTGCTCGCCATGCTGGCCAACCTGGGCTTCAAGGGTGGCCTCGCCTTCGCCCTCGGCGGCGCCGCGCTCGGCCGGCGGGTACTCGGCGGCATGATCGCGGTGGGACTCGGGCTGGGCGGTGGCATCGCGTGGTTGCTCCACTCGTCCCTATAATGAGAGGAGGTATCCACCGACACACCTGAAGGACATCATGGCTCACGCGTCCCAGCGCCCGCCCGCCGTAGCGGGGCTCTTCTACCCGGCCGATCCCCACAGCCTGCACGCCCAGGTGGCCGGCTTTCTGTCCGCCGCACTGCCCGCAGAGCATATCGAAGCCCCGAAGGCGCTGATCGCGCCCCATGCGGGCTATATCTATTCGGGCGCCGTTGCCGCCTGTGCCTATGCCGAGCTGGCCCAGCGCCGGAACCTGATCCGGCGTGTCCTGCTGCTCTGTCCGACCCACCGGGTTGCCGTGCGGGGCATGGCCCTGCCCGCAGCCCAGTCCTTCATCACCCCCCTTGGCGCCGTCCCGGTTGATCGCGAGGCCTGGCTGCAGGCACGGGAGCTGCCCGGGGTGATCGTAGACGACCGGCCCCATGCCGAGGAGCACGCCATCGAGGTCCAACTCCCCTTCCTGCAGAGTACCCTCGACCATTTCGCCGTCCTGCCCCTGGCCGTCGGGCACGCCGACCCGCTCGATGTGGCCGGACTGCTGGAGGCCCTGTGGGGTGGCCCCGAGACGCTGATCGTCATCAGCTCCGACCTGTCCCACTACCACCCCTACCGCCAGGCCCAGTGGCGGGACAAGGCCACCATCGCCCAGATCCGCCAGCTCGACGCCACCCTGTCACCCGAGCAGGCCTGCGGAGCAGGTGCCATCAACGGCCTGCTGCTGGCGGCCCAGCGCCACCGCCTCACGCCGCATGTACTCGACCTGCGCAACTCCGGCGACACGGCGGGCGACCGGGACCGGGTGGTCGGCTATGCCTCCATCGCCTTTTCCGAGGATCTCGACCGTGCCCACCATTGATGACACCCTGGGCCAGGTCCTGCTGGCACAGGCCCGTCAGGCCATCGGCACCGCCCTGGCGCAGCCCGCCCCGCCGGCACGCCAGGACCCGCGCCTGGCCGAACGCGGCGCTACCTTCGTGACACTGACCCTCGACGGCGAGCTGCGTGGTTGCATCGGCAGCCTCAATGCCCACCGCCCCCTCGGCGAGGACGTCCGGGAGAATGCGGTGGCTGCGGCCCTGCGGGACACCCGCTTCCCTCCCCTGTCGGCGCAGGAATTCAGCCGCATCCGGATCGAAGTGTCCCTGCTGACCGAACCGGACTTCATCGACTTCAAGGATGAAGCGGACGCCCTGGCCCAGCTGGAACCGGGCCGGGATGGCGTGATCCTGTTCAATGGTTGCCAGAAAGCCACCTTCCTGCCCCAGGTGTGGGAACAACTCCCCGACCGCCGTGCCTTCATGGCGGCGCTCAAGCAGAAGGCACGCCTGCCGGTGGATTTCTGGAGCCCCAACATCATGATCGCCCGCTACCACGTCAATAAGTGGAAAGAGGCAGAAACCCCGGAGTAAGACCATGAGCAGCCATCCCGCCCGCTACTGGCATGCCCTCGACGACGGTCGAATCCAGTGCGATCTGTGCCCGCGGGATTGCCGGCTCCACGAAGGCCAGCGGGGAGCCTGCTTCGTGCGCCAGATGGAAGGCGGTGCGATGGTGCTCACCACCTATGGCCGCAGCTCCGGCTTCTGCATCGACCCGATCGAGAAGAAACCCCTCAACCACTTCTACCCGGGGAGCAGCGTGCTGTCCTTCGGCACCGCCGGCTGCAACCTGGCCTGCAAGTTCTGCCAGAACTGGGATATCTCGAAAAGCCGCGACATGGACCGGCTGATGGACGCAGCCTCGCCCAGCCAGATCGCTGGAGCGGCGGCCCGCCACGGCTGCCGCAGTGTCGCCTTCACCTACAACGACCCGGTCATCTTCGCCGAATACGCCATCGACACCGCCGCGGAATGCCGGACCCGGGGCATTGCCTCGGTAGCGGTCACCGCCGGCTACATCCACGCAGTCCCCAGGCGCGACTTCTATGCGGCCATGGACGCTGCCAACGTGGACCTCAAGGCCTTCACCGACGACTTCTATGTGCACCAGACCGGCTCCCACCTGGCGCCAGTGCTCGACACCCTGCTCTACCTGCGCCACGAAACCACGGTGTGGTTCGAGATCACCACCCTGCTGATCCCCGGCCTCAACGATTCGGACGCGGAGCTCGCCGCGCTGACCCGCTGGGTGGCTGACGAACTCGGCCCCGACGTGCCCCTGCAC
The DNA here is from genome assembly GCA_009026175.1 of Zoogloea sp. Classification (GTDB taxonomy): domain Bacteria; phylum Pseudomonadota; class Gammaproteobacteria; order Burkholderiales; family Rhodocyclaceae; genus Zoogloea. The sequence goes on from WBTZ01000215.1 coordinate 6,259, forward strand.
TTCACGGCCTTCCACCCCGACTACAAGCTCGACAGCCTGCCCCCC
>WBTZ01000020.1 GCA_009026175.1 Zoogloea sp.
GGTCGGGAGGGTGGCGGTGCGTAGCTCTTGCGGGGCGACGGGAGCTGCGGCCTCGAAGGGCAGCTACCGACCCAGAGCCGTCGGTCGCAATGCGCAGGCAGCACGACCGGAGTCTGGTGCAGGCCAGTCATTCGAGCTTGGTTAGACGACTACAATTAGCACAATGAATCGACGTAACCTCATTCTCCTTGTCCTATCAACGGCCCTTGTGTTTGGAGCACGTGCTGCCCCCATTTCACTGGAGCGGACAGACTGGTCCAGTTTCTTTGCCGCATCCGAGGCTCACGGCACCATCGTCGTCTTGGACAACCGCAATGGGAATAACGTGGCGTTCGTTTACGACCCGGAGCGCGCAGCCCGTCGCTACTCGCCGGCTTCGACCTTCAAGATTCCTCACAGCTTGTTTGCTCTTGACGCGGGAATTCTTCGTGATGAGTTCCAGGTAATCCCGTGGGATGGGATCAAGCGTTCGACAGAGGCGTGGAATGAGGACCAGAACCTACGCTCCGCGATGCGTAATTCGACTGTCTGGGTCTACGAACGATTTGCCAGACAGCTTGGTGATGCGCGTGAGATTGAGTACATGCGAAAGATTGCATATGGCAACGCAGTTGCTGAAGGCAGCAAACCTTTCTGGGTCGAAGGCGATCTAGCAATTTCGGCCAATGAACAAATATCGTTTTTGGGTCATCTCTATCGAAACGAACTGCCATTCCGGGTCGAGCATCAGCGGCTCGTCAAGGATGTGATGGTGAATGAGGCAGGTCGTGATTGGATATTGCGGGCCAAGACCGGCTGGAGTGGAAAGATTGGCTGGTGGGTAGGCTGGGTCGAGTGGCCAACCGGACCGGTATTCTTCGCACTGAACATCGACACGCCCAACAGATTGGATGACCTCTCAAAGCGGCAAGAGATTACGCGCAACATACTTCGCTCCATCAAGGCTCTGCCACCGACTTGATGAGGCATGACGATGTCTGTTGTTTGCCAAGAGCAGTCAGCCTGCCTTGCATAGGTGACGGGCAGCTCAGGCCGCGATACCGCCGCCGGACCTTCGCTCCAGGCGAGCGCTCAACTCCTTTACCTTCCGTCGACTACCCGAGTCACCAAGGGCTGCAGGCTGATGCTGCTCAGGTCCTATGGTCGTCATACTGCGTCGGCACCTTTACGGGGTGACTTTCCGTTTTTCCACGCTGGATTGGCCGGCAGTTCGCCCCGGCGGGCGACTCGCTGCTTTGCTTCGCATGCAGGGGTGGCTGAAGCCGCCCCTGCATGCGCCCCTGCTTGACTCAAATCCGCGGTGGGCCAACGGAGGAAACCGTGCTCCCCGCCTGCTGAAACGAAGCAAACCTCAGCGCACTTCGCGCGGCTGCATCCTCACCTCGATGGACAGGTCCTCGTAGTACTTGCCACCGTTGCTGTAGCCAGGCCGGTTGGCCAGGTTGTCGATCTCCAGGGTGCCGGTCTCGGCCACGTACTGCTTCCAGTCGGCCAGCAACTCCTTGAGCTTGGCCGGTTGGGCGGTGGCCAGGTTGCGGCTCTCGGTGCGGTCCTTGGCGATGTTGTAGAGCTCCCAGGTGCCTTCACCCCACGGCGTGTTGGCGTACACGATCTTCCAGTCGCCCTTGCGCAAGGCCTTGCGGCCGCCCAGTTCCCAGCCCACCACGTCGTTCTTGCCGCGCACGCCGGGCGCCTTGCCTTGCAGGTAGGGCAGCATGGACTTGCCGCGCAGGGGCAGCACTTCACGGCCCTGGTACTCAGTGCCCGGGTGGGTCACGCCGGCGATCTGGTAGATGGTGGGGGCCACATCCATCACGTGGGCAAACTCACGCTTGATGGTGCCGCCTCCGATGCCCGGCCCCCAGGCGATGGCGGGCACGGAGATGCCCCCCTCGTACATGAAGGACTTGTAGAGCTTGAAGGGGGTCGAGCCGACCTGGGCCCAGCCCGGTCCGTACTCGATGAAGGAGCCCGGCTTGCCGATGTTGGCGGTGCTGTTGTCCATGTCCTTGTGGATCCACTCGCGGGTGCGGCCCACGTCGTAAACCGAGTTGCCGTCGGCGCCGTTGTCGGACATGAAGAACACGAAGGTGTTGTCCAGCTCGCCCTTTTGCTTGAGGTAGTCGAGCACACGGCCGATCTGGCGGTCCATGTTGTCGATCATGGCGGCGTAAACCGTCATGCGGCGGGCTTCGGAGGCTTGCTGCTCGGGCGTCAGGCTGTCCCAGCGGGGCCAGTAGGGGTGGCCTTCGTACACGGGGGTGTCGGCGGGGACGAGGCCGAGCTTCTTCATGCGCTCCAGGCGCTCCTTGCGCAGCCGGTCGTAGCCTTCCTTGTAGCGGCCTTCGTACTTGGCGATGTCTTCGTCGGGGGCGTGCAGCGGCCAGTGGGGCGCGGTGAAGGCCAGGTAGGCGAAGAAGGGCTTGCCGGAGTCTTCGCCGTTCTTCATGTACTCGAGGAGCTTGTCGGTGAAGGCCACCGACGAGTAGAAGCCGTCGCGGGGGATGTCGATGGCCTTGCCGTTCTCCCGGTACACCGCCTTGGGCGGCTTGGCCGGGTCCAGGGCGACAATGCCGCTCTGGTCGCCCCAGTGGCTGGCCCCGCCCATCACCATGGCGTAGGACTGCTCGAAGCCACGGGTGGCCGGGCTGAACTGCTCGGGCACACCGAGGTGCCATTTGCCGGCCATCAGGGTGCGGTAGCCGCCATCCTTGAGGATCTGGGCCATCGGCACGACGCGGTCGTTGAGGTAGCCCTCGTAGCCGGGCTTGCCCTTCTGCTCGGCGGTGATCAGCTCAGCCATGTCGCCAAAGCCGACCAGGTGGTTGTCCGAGCCGGACAACAGCATGGCCCGGGTGGGCGAGCAGAAGGGTGCGGCGTAGAAACTGGTCATGCGCACCCCCGTGCGGGCCAGCGCGTCCAGGTTGGGGGTGGAAATCTCGGCGCCGAAGCTGCCCAGGTCGGTGTAGCCCAGGTCGTCGGCGACGATCAACAGGATGTTGGGGCGCTTGGCCGGAGCGCTGTCGGGCTTGGCAGCAGGTGCGGCGAGCGCCAGGGCAGGCGCCCACAGGGTGGCGAGCAGCAAGGGCAGGGTTTTCATGGTGTCTCCTCGGGATTCTTGTGTGGCCGGCGCACAAGACCGGCTCACACATTCTTGGATAAATCTCGAGATTGCGCAGATCTCTATCCACGCGTTCCACCACGTGGAACTTAGGCCCTCCTTGCCGCCATGAACTCGCCGAGGATCCGCCCGGTGTGGGAGCGGGCCACCTGCACCACGCTTTCCGGCGGCCCTTCGGCGACGATCTCGCCACAGGACAGGGTCGAACAGAGTTGGCCTGACAGTTCCTCGATACGCATCCGTCTTAAGCCATGGTGTCAACTTCAGCAAAGCGCGCTGCAAATCTGATACAACATCAATCCAAACGGTATATTCAAAATCAATCAGAGACAGCCAGCGCGCTCAATTCCTGGCATCCGCTTCCACGAAGCGATCGTCCATCGACAACGGAGTCACCCTATGCGCTCATCCCATCACCCCCATGACAATCGTTACGTGCTCAGCTGGAAATCCATCGCCTTGATGTCCTCATTGAGTGCCGCCCTTGCCAGCTGCGGAGGGGGCGGAGGCGGTTCCGCGCCACCCTCGCAGGGCGAACCGGGCTCAGGCGCAGCAAGCGCGCGCATCACCAACCTTCCGAGCGGCAAGCTGCAGTGGGAGATATCGACCCCGTTGAACATCGAACTCAAGGCGCCGGACGGCACCCTCGTTACCCAGGCCCTGAGCTGCAGCAGTGACGATCCGACCTCATTGGATATCTCTCCTGACTGCACCTCCGCGCGTATCCATCGCCTCGGCAACCCGTCATTCACCGTATCCGGGGGCCAGATTGCGGCGAAGATCACGGTCAAGGGCATTCCACAGCGCCATCCACTGCCGCATGCGCCGGTGAGCGGCGTCCGGACGGGAGCGGGAGGAACCTATTCCGCCACTGGAAGCGATGGGCGCCCCTGGTATTGGGGGAGCAACACCTACGGTTTGCTGGCCCAATTGACGGATTACGACACCCTGCAGAACAGTGGGCCGGTGAGCGCAAGAGAAAATGCGACAACGCTGATGAGCGGCATTGTGAGCACCTCCATCGGCAGCGACGCCAGTTTCGCGCTGACGGAAGAGGGAGAGATCTGGTCATGGGGAAACAATAATGAGGGTGTCCTGGGCCGGTCGACCGCCAACAGCGCGGCCATCCTGCCCGGAAAAGTCCGCAATACCGACGACACGGGCAAGCTTGGCCACATCGTCCAGGTTGCGTCCGGCGCTTCGAATGCAGCGGCCCTCAGTGATGACGGATACGTCTATACCTGGGGCACAAGGTATGCCCTGGGCCAGGGCCTCACTGCCGTCGGCTCGCGCCCCGACCGCGTCCGATTGCCCGACGGCAGCCCTCTCAAGGACGTCGTGCAGATCAGTACGGGCGGCAGCTTCACCATCGCCCTTACACGCTCGGGCGCCGTGTATGCATGGGGATCTCATCCCATCGAGAACGTGGGAGACATTGTCATTACCCTGCCCTCAACGACAGAGTACTTTGCCACTCCCGTTATCAGGGCAGACGGCCAGGGCGCGCTGTCCAGCATCGTCAGCATCAGCGCCGGCTACGGGCACAGCCTGGCGTTGACGGACGACGGACGGATTTACGCCTGGGGCTCAAACATGCTGGGCGAATTGGGCCAAGGGGCGCCCAGCTCTTCTTATGTGGCTCTGGCGCAACGGGTCCATGCCCCCGCGGGCATGACAGGCGAGCTTACCAATGTTGTCGCGATCAGCGCGGGCGGCGCCTTCTCATTGGCCCTCACTACGTCGGGCCAGGTGTATAGCTGGGGGTATGGGGGAAACGGACTCCTGGGTGAAGGATTGACCCCTTTGCCACAGAGTGTGCGCTCGCTCCCGGACTTTGTGGCCAGCACCTCGGGCTCGGGAACACTGAATGGGGTCAAAGCCATCGGGGCGGCCAGCCGCAATGGGTATGCCCTCCTCGCTTCAGGGCAAATCCTCGCCTGGGGTGCCAACGCCAGCAACGAACTCGGCCAGAACCTGACTTCGAGCCAGACCCCAGGTTCGAACATACCGCTCCCGGTCAAGAATGCCACTGGCAGCGGTGCGCTCTTGATCGGCGACATGAGCGAATTCTTCAATCTGAATCGCATTGCCCGATAGGCGGAAGATACACCCCCACCCCGAGCGGCACTTATCCCCTCTCAGGCCCTCCTTGCCGCCATGAACTCGCCGAGGATCCGCCCGGTGTGGGAGCGGGCCACCTGCACCACGCTTTCCGGCGGCCCTTCGGCGACGATCTCGCCACCGCCGTCGCCGCCCTCGGGCCCCAGGTCGATGAGCCAGTCGGCCTCGGCCATCAGGTCCAGGTCGTGCTCGATGACCAGCACCGTGTGGCCGGCGTCGGCCAGGCGGTGCAGCACGTGGATGAGCTTCTCCACGTCGGCCATGTGCAGGCCGACGGTGGGTTCGTCGAGCACGTAGAGAGTGTGCTTCTCGGGCGGCAGGGGGCGGCCGGGGCCGGCGGCGGATTCACCGGCGCGGCCGCGCACCTTGGCCAGCTCGGAGACCAGCTTGATGCGCTGGGCCTCGCCGCCACTCAAGGTGGGGCTGGGCTGGCCGAGGGTCAGGTAGCCCAGGCCCACGTCCTGCAGCAGGCGCAGCGGGTGGGCGATGGAGGGATGGGCGGCGAAGAAATCCACGGCCTCCTCCACCGCCATGCCCAGCACCTCGGCGACGCTCCTGCCCTTCCAGTGCACGGTCAGGGTCTCGGGGTTGAAGCGGGCGCCGCCGCAGGCCTCGCAGGGCATCTTCACGTCGGGCAGGAAGTTCATCTCGATGGTGATCTGGCCCTGGCCCTCGCACACCGGGCAGCGCCCGGCCCCGGTGTTGAAGGAGAAGCGCGAGGCCGTCCAGCCGCGCATCTTGGCCTCGGTGGTCTCGGCGAACATCTTGCGAATGGCGTCCCAGAAGCCGATGTAGGTGGCCGGGCAGGAGCGCGGCGTCTTGCCGATGGGGGTCTGGTCCACCTCGAGCAGGCGGCCGATCAGCTCGCGGCCCTCCAGCCCGGCGCAGCCCACCGGCGCGCCGGCGGCCAGGCTGGCGTGCACCACGTCGCGGGCGAAGGTGGACTTGCCGGAGCCGGAGACGCCGGTCACCACGGTGAGGCGGCCGAGGGGCACGCGGGCGGAGACGCCCTTGAGGTTGTGCAGGGTGGCGTTGCGGACGTGCAGCGCCGGGTGGTCGGCCGCCACCGCCCGGCGCGGGCCCAGCGGGTGCACCAGGGGGTGGTTGAAGCAGCGCCCGGTGGCCGAATCCGGCGCCGCCATCAGGTCGGCCAGGCGGCCCTGGGCGATGATCTGGCCGCCGCGTACGCCTGCGCCGGGGCCGATGTCGATGACGTGGTCGGCGCGGCGGATGGTGTCCTCGTCGTGCTCCACCACCAGCAGGGTGTTGCCGCGGCCGCGCAGGGCTTCCAGGGTGTCGAGCAGCAGCTGGTTGTCGCGGGGGTGCAGGCCGATGGTCGGCTCGTCGAGGATGTAACACACACCGGTGAGGTTGGAGCCGAGCTGGGCCGCCAGGCGGATGCGCTGGGCCTCGCCGCCGGACAGGGTGGGCGCGGCCCGGTCGAGGGCCAGGTAGCCGAGGCCGACCTTCTGCAGGAAGTCGAGGCGGCCACGGATCTCGGACACCAGGTCGCGGCCGATCTCGGCTTCGCGGCGGGCCAGCTGCAGCGCCTCGAAGAAACCCGAGGCCTTGCCCACCGCCAGGGACGACAGCTCGTGCAGGCCCAGGTCGCGGAAGCGCACGGCCCGCGCCACCGGGTTGAGGCGGGCGCCGTGGCAGCTCGGGCAGGCCTCCTCGCTGTCGGTCTCCAGCTCGCCCAGGTCCAGGTCGTCGGGGTTGTCGACCTTGCCGGCGATGCGGATGCCGGTGCCGTAGCAGTCGGGGCACCAGCCGTGCTTGGCGTTGTAGGAGAACAGGCGCGGATCGGGCTCGGGGAAGCTGGTGCCGCAGTCCGGGCAGGCGCGCAGGGTGGACAGGGTGATGAGCGGGGCGCCGGGCGCGCCGAGGGGCAGCACCTTGAGCACACCCTTGCCGTGCTCCAGCGCGGCCTCGACGTAATCGCGCAGCAGGGCCTCGGTGTCGGGCCCGACCTTGACCATGCCCAGCGGCAGCTCGATGTTGTGTTCCTTGTAGCGGTCGAGGCGCGGCCACTTGCGGGTGGGCAGGTAGTCGCCATCGACGCGCAGCTGGTCGAAGCCCTTGCCCCGCGCCCACTTGGCCAAATCGGTGTACAAGCCCTTGCGGTTCACCACCAGGGGCGCCAGCAGCTCCACCGACTGCCCGGCGCAGTCGCGCTGGATCTGGGCGACGATGGCCTCGAAGCTCTGCGGTGTGACCGGCACGTCGCAGTCGGGGCAGTACTGGGTGCCCAGCTTGACGTAGAGCAGGCGCAGGAAGGGCTGGATCTCGGTGAGGGTGCCCACCGTGCTCTTGCGCCCGCCGCGGCTGACCCGCTGTTCGATGGCCACCGTGGGCGGGATGCCGAAGATCGCATCCACCTCGGGGCGCGCCGAGGGCTGGGCAAACTGGCGGGCGTAGGCGTTGAGGGATTCCAGGTAGCGCCGCTGGCCCTCGCCGAAGACGATGTCGAAGGCCAGGGTGGACTTGCCCGAACCGGACAGGCCGGTGATCACCGTGAACTTGTCCCGCGGGATGTCCAGGCTGATGTTCTTGAGGTTGTGATGGCGGGCGTGGCGGATGGTGATGGCCTTCTGCGCCACGGCCCGGTAGCGCGGTGCCGGCTCGGCAACCCGCGGCGCGGCCTGCATGGCCGACAGCTGGGCGGCGTAGTCGGCCAGCGCCTTGCCGGTGTGGGAGGCCGGTGTGGCGATGAGCGCGTCCGGCGTGCCTTCGGCGACGATCATCCCGCCGCCGCTGCCGCCCTCGGGGCCGAGGTCCACCAGCCAGTCGGCGGCGGCGATCACGTCCAGGTTGTGCTCGATGACCACCAGGGAGTGGCCGGCATCCAGCAGCTTCTCGAAGGCCGACAGGAGCCGCGCCACGTCCTCGAAGTGGAGGCCGGTGGTGGGCTCGTCGAACAGGAAGAGCAGGCCGGGCCCGGCGCCGCCGTCGCCGGCCTTGCGCTTCTTGCCGGCGAGCTGGGCCGCCTCGGCCAGGTAGCCGGCCAGCTTGAGGCGCTGGGCTTCGCCGCCGGACAGGGTGGGCACCGGCTGGCCGAGGCGCAGGTACTCCAGGCCCACATCGGCCAGGGGCGCCAGGGCGGCGAGCACGGCTTTCTGGTCGGCGAAGAAGGCCAGGGCCTCGGAGACGGTCATCTCCAGCACGTCGGCGACGCTCCTGCCGCGCCAGTTGAGGGCCAGGATCTCCGGGCGGTAGCGTTTGCCGTCGCAGTCGGGGCAGCGCAGGTAGACGTCCGACAGGAACTGCATCTCCACGTGCTCGAAGCCCGAGCCGGTGCAGGTGGGGCAGCGTCCGGTGCCCGAGTTGAAGCTGAAGGTGCCGGGCGTGTAGCCACGCTCCTTGGCCTCCTCGAGGTTGGCGTAGAGCTTGCGGATGGCGTCCCAGGCGCCGACGTAGCTGACCGGATTGGAGCGGGCGCTCTTGCCGATGGGGGACTGATCCACCATCACCACGCCCTTCAGCCCAGCCGTGCCGTCCAGGCTGTCGAAGGCGCCGGGCGGCTCGGCGGCCTGGCCGAAGTGCTTGGCCAGGGCTGGGTAGAGCACATCCTGGATCAGGGTGGATTTACCGGAGCCGGACACCCCGGTGATGCCCACCAGGCAGTGCAGCGGGATGCCCAGGTCCACCCCGCGCAGGTTGTGCTGGCGGGCGCCACGGAGGCTCAGGCGCGGGGCGTCGGCCGCCACCGGGCGCAGCACCCGGCGGGCATCCACGCGCTTGCGGCCGGCGAGGTAGGCGCCGGTGAGGGAGGCCGGGTCGTTGGCGATCTGCGTCGGCGGGCCATAGGCGACGATCTCGCCGCCCCGCTCGCCGGGGCCGGGGCCGATGTCGAGCAGGCGGTCGGCGGCCAGCATCAGCTGCGGGTCGTGCTCCACCACCACCAGGGAATTGCCGGCATCGCGCAGGCACTCCATGACCCCCAGGATGCGGTTGATGTCCCGCGGATGCAGGCCGATGGAGGGTTCGTCGAGCACGAACAGGGTATTCACCAGCGAGGTGCCGAGGGCCGTGGTGAGGTTGATGCGCTGCACCTCACCGCCGGACAGGGTGCGCGACTGGCGGTCGAGGGTCAGGTAGCCGAGGCCCACCTCCTGCAGGTAGCGCAGGCGGCCGCGGATCTCGCCGAGGAGCAGTTCGGTGGCCTCATCCAGCGGTGCAGGCAGTTCCAGGCCGGCCACGAAGGGCACGATCTCCTCGACCGGCAGGGCCATCAGCTGATGGATGGCGAGGCTGCCCCCCGCCGACGGCAGGCGCCACAGCAGGGCGTCGGGCTTGAGGCGGGCACCATGGCAGGCTGGGCATTCGGTGTAGCTGCGGTAGCGCGACAGCAGCACCCGGATGTGCATCTTGTAGGCCTTGCTCTCCAGCCAGTCGAAAAAGTGGCGCACCCCGTACCAGTAGCGCGGCCAGGAGCTGTCCCAGTTCTTCCACTTTTCGTCGCCCTCCAGCAGCCACTGGCGGTGCTCCGGCGGCAGGTCGCGGAAGGGGATGTCCATGGCCACGCCGTGCTTCCTGGCCATCTTGGCCAGGTCGTCCTGGCATTCCTTGAAGCTGGGGCTCTGCCAGGGCTTGACCGCGCCCTCTTCGAGGGTCTTGGACTCGTCCGGGATGACCAGCGAGAAGTCCACCCCGATCACTCGCCCAAAGCCCCGGCAGGTGTCGCAGGCGCCGATCGGCGAGTTGAAGGAGAACAGGCTGGGGGTGGGGTCGGAATAGGCGATGTCGCAGTCGGCACAGTGCAAGCCAGTGCTGAACTTCCAGCGCTGCTCGCCCTCATCGCCCACGGCGTGCACGCTGAGGCGGCCCTGGCCGGTGCGCAGGCCGGTCTCGAGGGCTTCCATGACCCGCGCGTGCTCGGCATTGCCGAGGCGGAAGCGGTCCTGCACCACGTGCAGCACCTGGCCTTCGCGGGCATGGATGCGGGTGTAGCCCTGCTGAGCCAGCAGGCCGGTGATCTCTTCGTCGCTGAAGTTGGCCGGCACCGTGACCGGGAAACTCACCACCAGGCGCGGGTCGCCGGCCGCTGCGGCGCGGGCGGCGAGGTCGTCGAAGATGCTGGCCGGGGTGTCGCGGCTCACCGGCTTGCCGCAGCAGCGGCAGTGCAGGCCGGCGGCGCGGGCGTAGAGCAGCTTGAAGTGGTCGGCCAGCTCGGTCATCGTCCCGACCGTGGAGCGGGAGGTGCGCACCGGGTTGGTCTGGTCGATGGCAATGGCCGGCGGCACGCCTTCGATGCGGTCCACCTGGGGCTTGTCCATGCGGTCCAGGAACTGCCGCGCATAGGGCGAGAAAGTCTCGACGTAGCGGCGCTGCCCCTCGGCATACAGGGTGTCGAAGACCAGGGAGCTCTTGCCCGAACCGGAGACGCCCGTCACCACCACCAGTTCGTTGTGGGGGATGTCGAGGGACAGATTCTTCAGGTTGTTCTGGCGGGCGCCGCGGATGCGGATGGCTTCGGCGGCGGCCGGCGGGTGGTCATGGTCGGCGCTGCAGGCAGGATCGGAACACATGGCGATAGGTGAATGAAAACACAGTACGCATTGTAGTGTCTTCCGCCCTCCCCACGCTGCAGCCTGGCGCCCATTTACGGCACGCCGCGCAGCTCAGGGGTTGATCACCCGGTCGATGGCCGCCTCGTCCACCAGGGAATAAGGCAGGACGCACCGGGCTTCGGACAGGTTTGCCAGGGCCCGGGCAGTGACCGCCAGCACCAGCTGGCTGTCACCGTCGGCAATCAGGATCAGGTGCTGCTGCGGCCCCAGCAGGGCCACGAAGCCGCGCATCACGCTGCCACTGGGCAGGCCGATGGCAACCGGGTCGCCGACCTCGACCTCCTCCCATTCCGGCGGCAGGCACTGCTCGCCGACGAAATACTGCTTGTGCTTGAGCACCCACAGGTTCTGCACGTCGGCCACCGGCGTGAGGGCCGGCACGGCGACCGGCCGGCGCATCGGTGGCGGCAGGGGATGACCGGCGATCAGGGCCGCCAGCAGGCTGCGCATCGTGGTAAGCCCCTCGACCACCTTCTCGTCGCTCAAACCGATCCAGCGCAGGCCGTCCTCCAGGCCGGCCATCAGCGCCCGCATCTGGGCCTGCAACTCGGCCCGGGCAGCGGCATCCGGATGCGCCCGGGTACTGCTCAGCAGGCGGTTGGCCATCTGCACCCGGGCGGCCCAGCGCGGGCTCTCGGTGCCATAGCGGTAAGCCGCCTTGGCCAGCACATGGACCCAGTAACCCTCCACGAAATCCCGGGCGGCGGCACTGTCGTCCGGGCTCAGCATCAGGTGGATGGCGCGGCTCGCCTGGTGCAGCGCCACCTCCCGGCGCTCCAGTCGCCCGGCCTCGCCGGCAAGGGTGGCAGCACGCTCGAGGGCATGGCGACGGCGCGCCTCGATCAGGCCCTCTGCATTGACCAGCGCCGCCTCGACGTCCTTCTCACCGATGCGGGGCGCCTTGGCCAGCTCCCTGGCCAGGTGCAGCAAGGCGCGGCACACCGGCAATTCCGGCGAGCAATCGGGCGCCAGGGTGCGCCCCAGGTTGCCGATCAGGTCCAGCAGGCGCAGGGCCGCGTGACGTGGTTCGGCGAGCAGGGTCTCGCTGCGCAGGGCCAGGCGCAGGAGCGGGATCCGCAGCTGGGCAACAACCGCCCGGAGCGCCGCCGGCAGGACACCCTCCCGGGCCGCGTAGTCGCACACGGCCTCGATGACCTCCACCGCAACCGCCCGGCCGGGTGACAACAGGGCACCCAGTTCGCTGGTCCCCAGGGATTCCGACATGCCCTCGCCACTGCGCTGGCGCTCCCCGAGCCAAGCCTCGACCCGGTCGAGCAACGCGGCGGCCAGGCCCGCGTCCAGGCTGCTGCGCCCGCCCCGCATCTCCTGGCGGCGCGCCATGACCGCGAGGCGCAGGGATTCGACCGGATGGATCGGCAGGCTGCTGCGGGCCGCGGCCGAGTTTGTCCAGCTCACCCTCTCGGGCTGGCGCGATACCGCGCGCGGGCGAAGCGGCTCGACTCCCGCCGTCGAGAGTCTCTGCTCCAGGGCACGATAGAAGGCACACAGATGGCGCCCGAGGGCCGGCTCGAGGAGCGGGATCAGCTTCAAGGCCTCCACCGGACTCAAGCCTTCCCTGTCCTTGAAGGCACGCAGGGCGCGGCAGACAGCCTCGGTGCCGAGGGGCAGCTCCTCGGGAGGCACCGCATCCACACCGGAGAGCAGCGGCCGCATCCGGATGTTGAGGGCTGCCAGCTCCCTCTCGCAGAAGGCGTGCAGGCGCTGATCGAGGTTCATCAGCTCGACGGAGTAATCGAGATCCTCGTCGTGGACCAGGCTGATCCTCGATGCCGTGAGCCCCTTTGCCGATTCAAAGCCCGGACGCCCGCCGCCGCAGAGCTCATCGAAGCACTCACCGGCGGCATTCACAAAGGCCGTACGCCAGCCCGGATGCTGGACAACCTCCTCGACGGCGGCGCCCAGCGCGGCCAGAAAGCCCTGCCGGCAATGGGCAATCAGAAGGTTGGCGGGAGTGGTCGGCGATGGGCCGGCGGGCTTGAGGGACTGCATGGGAGGCGGGGAGAGTATGAATGTCACAGATTGTGATACACAAGCCGGCAAAGAAAACAGGGCACGCAAGCCGCTCCGTGATGTACGCCATGGCTCACCCCACGGCAGTCACGGAAACGCAAAATTCTGTTGAAGAACCTCGAGATCCGGCCGTAAGTTCCTGGTAGCCGCGTTCCCTGCGTAGACCACGCAGCAAACGGCAGGGTTCGCCGCCTCCCGCCCAGGCGGGCCTCAATCCTCCCGGCCCGTGACATAGTGACGGCGAGGAGAGAGAATCGTCGGACAAGAATCCTGGCCTTCCATAAAATGCCAAAATTAACTTTTTTGGCAAATTCAACAACCTGCTGCACACATTGTTGATCACGTTCATGAACACTGCCGTCGATACGCGTTCCCTCACCCACTCCGAACTCGAAGAGGCCCTGGCATCCGTCCGGATCCCGGCCTACCCCGCGACCGTGGCCGAGGTCATGCGCGAGGCCCAGAAGGACGACCCCCAGGTCAAGGTCCTGGCCCGCATCATCTCGTCCGACGTAGGCATGTCTGCCCTCGCGGTCAAGCTGGCCAATTCGCCCATGTTCGGCAACGGCGGCCCGGTGAAGAGCGTGCAGCAGGCGGTCAGCCGCCTGGGCACGAGCAACATCCTCAACGTGGTCATCGCGGTCGCCCTGCGCAACACCACCACCGGCCTGCCGGCCGACCTGATGGAGAGGTTCTGGGCCCGGACCTCCACCCTGGCGCTGGCCACCGGGGTGCTGGCGCGCCGCCACATGGGCATCTCGCCCGATGCCGCCTACACCTACGCCCTGTTCCATGACGCGGCGATCCCGGTGCTGATGCTCAATTTCCCGAACTATGCGGAGATCTGCGGCGAGGCCCTGCACGATCCTGAAAGCCTCATTCCGATCGAGCGCGAACATTTCAACTGCGACCATGCGGTGGTGGGCTGGCTGCTCGCCCGCAGCTGGGGCCTGCCGCCCCTGATTGCCTCGGCCATCCGCTATCACCATGATCCCGAGGTCTACATCCTGCCGGAGAAGGAGCTGCCCTCCAGCGCCCTGGCCCTGATCGCCGTCACCGTGATCACCGAGCACGCCATTGCAGACCTGACGGGCACCGCCGCTCCGGTGGGAAGCAAGGCCTTTGAAAACGCCAAGATGTTCCTCGGCAGCTCGGATGCGGATATCGACGAATTCCGCGAGCTCATCGCTGCCGCACTGGTCTGAGGCCCCGACCGGAAACCGGTGAGCCGCCCAACAAAAAGCCCGCCATGATCGGCGGGCTTTTTGTTGGTCAGGCGGAAGCGGTGACCGGGCCTACTCCTCGGCCGCAGCTTTCTTGCGCGTGACAGGCTTCTTGGCCGCCGCGGGCGCCTTGGGCTCCTTCTTCTCGAACTCGAAGCCGACCTTGCCGTCGTCGCCCCTCACCAGGAAGGCCGAGAACTTGCGCTTGGTGCGGCTCGAGACGAAGCCCCGCAGCAATTCGGTACGCCCCGTATCGAGGAGCTTGTGCATCTGCTCCCGCTCGATGGGTTGCTGCAGGATGATCTTGCCGGAGCGGAAGTCGCAGGACTTGTCCGGCCCGACCGATTTCTCGCAGACGTAGGACAGGCCATGCTCGTACACCTGGGCCTGGCACTTGGGGCACTGGCCCAAAGAGTCCTGCCCGGAGAAATCCACCGCTTCGGCAGCCTCGTCCTCCTTGGGCTGACCAAAGTCGAACTCGGGCTGCTTGTCGTCATTGAGGCGGATCTCGGCATTGAACAGCCGCCCCATCTTGTTGCGGAAGCCGAGCAGCGGACCGACCCGGCCAGTGGCCAGCAGCGCCTCGATCTCGGAGATCTCGAACTGGCGGCCGGCGACGATCTTCCAGGCACTCCAGTCGCAGGCCTGGCAGGCGAACTTCTTGTAGTTCTCCTTCACCAGGCCGCCGCACTTCGGGCAGGGCGTCTGCAGGGTGGCGAAATCGCCGGGCACCGTATCCGACTCGTAGCGCTTGGCCCGCTCGACGATGTCCCGGGTCATGGCCTGGATGTGCTCCATGAACTCCGCGCGGGACAGGGCGCCCCGCTCCATCTGGGCCAGCTTGTGCTCCCACTCGCCGGTCAGCTCGGGCGAGGTCAGCTCGTTGGTGCCCAGGCCGCGCAGCAGGGTGATCAGGGAGAAGGCCTTGGCCGTCGGGATCAGCTCCTTGCCGTCGCGCAGCATGTAGGTCTCGCCGATCAGGTTCTCGATGATCTGGGCGCGGGTCGCCGGTGTGCCGAGGCCGCGTCCGGCCATGGCGGCGCGCAGCTCCTCGTCGTCCACCATCTTGCCGGCGCCCTCCATGGCCGACAGCAGGGTCGCTTCGTTGAAGCGTGCGGGCGGCTTGGTGACCAGTGACTTGAGCAGGATCTCGTCGGTGCTGACCTTCTCGCCCGGCGTCACCGCCACCAGCTGGGGCGTGCCGCCCTCTTCGTCGTCGGCCACGGCCGCCGCCTTGCCATACACCGCCAGCCAGCCCGGATTGACGAGGATCTTGCCCTCGGTCTTGAAGGCCTCGCCCTCGACCCGGGTGATGCGGGTGGTCACGCGGTATTCGGCGGCCGGGTAGAACACGGCCAGGAAGCGCCGGGTGACCAGGTCGTAGATCTTGGCCTCGGCCTCGGACAGGCTCTTGGGCGCCGTGCCGGTGGGGATGATGGCGAAGTGGTCGGAAATCTTGGCGTTGTTGAAGATCCGCTTGTTGGGCTTGGCCCACCCCTGCTTGACGATCTCGTTGGCAAACGGGGCGTAGCTGTCGGGCAGGCCACCGAGAATGCCTTTCACCTGCCCCACGTAATCCTCCGGCAGGGCGCGGGCATCGGTACGCGGGTAGGTCAGGACCTTGTGCTTCTCGTACAGGGCCTGGGCCAGCTGCAGCGTGGTCCGGGCCGAGAAGCCGAAACGGCCGTTGGCTTCGCGCTGCAGGGAGGTCAGGTCGAACAGCAGCGGCGACAGCTGGGTGGAGGGCTTGGACTCCTCCTCAACCGTCCCCGGCTTGCCCTCGCACTTGGCCTTGATGGCCTGGGCACGGGCCTTGTCCCACAACCGGAAGGCGGTGGCATGCTCGGCCAGCGGCGTGCCCTCCTCGGGCTTCCTGAAGCCTTCGTCGAACCAGCGGCCGGCGTAAGCACCCGCAGCGCAGCCGAAGCTGGCCTCCAGCTCCCAGTAGTCGGTGGGCTTGAAGGCGCGGATCTTTTCTTCACGCTCGACCACGATGGCCAACGTCGGCGTCTGCACGCGCCCCACCGTGGTGAGGTGGAAACCGCCGGTCTTGGAGTTGAAGGCGGTCATCGCCCGGGTGCCGTTGATGCCGATCAGCCAGTCGCTCTCGGCCCGGCACACGGCGGCCTCGCGCAGGCCCTCCACGTCGGCGGCGGCGCGCAGCTGGGCAAAGCCGTCGCGGATGGCGCCGGCCGTCATGGACTGCAGCCACAGGCGCTGCACCGGCTTGGTGGTGCCGGAATGCTGCACGATGAAGCTGAAGATCAGCTCGCCCTCGCGCCCCGCGTCGCAGGCGTTGATCAGGCCGGTGACGTCCTTGCGCTTGATCAGGCGGGTGAGCAGCTTGAGCCGGTCTTCGGTCTTCTCGATGGGATTGAGCGCGAAATGCGGCGGTATCACGGGCAGGTGGGCGAACGACCACTTGCCGCGCTTGACCTCGAATTCGGCGGGCACCGCAAGCTCCAGCAAGTGACCCACGGCGGAAGAGAGCACGTAGTGCTCGGATTCGAAATAATCCTTTTCCTTGGTGAAACCACCCAGGGATCGGGCGATGTCCGCCGCGACAGAAGGTTTTTCCGCGATGATCAGCTGCTTGCTCATGCCTGTAGGGTGCCTCGTGACGCCTTGGTAGGAAGATGTAAACACGCAGCTGCACACCCCTTGGCGGGGCGCTCGGCAAACCGGTTTACTGGCGCTCGGGTTGTTGGGAGCTGCGGCGCATCATACGGAAGGCCGTGCCGGGCTTGCAAGCCAACGGCCATTCAATGCACCGGGTATGACTCCTGCCCCTCTTCATCCTCAGCGGATTCGTTGAGCAGTTCGTCGAGGATCAGGCCATTGATGGGCCTGTCCTGCTGCCACAGCACCATCAGGACGATGACCTTGAGGTTTTCCAGCTCGATCTCGGTCTCGCTGAGGGCCAGGGCCCGCTCGACGATCATCTCGCGGCATTCCGAATCGAGGATGCCGCTGTTCTCGAGGAAGAGCAGGAAGCCGCGGCATTCGACGCCCAGACGAACCTGCTCGTCGTCGGCATAGATGCGCAGGGAGCCGGCACGGGAGAACTGGGCCGGCCGCTCACCGTCGGAAAGCTGGCGCAGACCGGAAAGCCACTCGAGGGCTTCGGTGATCTCTTCTTCCTCGAAGCCGGCGGCCGTCAGCTTGCGGGCCAGTTGCGCGGGTTCAGGGCACGCGTCGGCGTGGACATAATTCTCGAACAGGTACACGAGGATATCGAACATGGCGCATGGGCCTGAGGCCGGTCATTTTCAGAGACGCTGGAAGCGCCCTCCGGGCAGGCGGGCAACCCGTCCTTCGAGCTCCAGCGTAAGCAGAATGGCGTAGAGCGCTTCCGGCGTCAAGCTGGTGCGGTGCACAAGCGTATCCATATCCACGGGGTCGTGGCCCGCCGCCTGCAGCACCGCGGCCTCCTCCTCCCCCACCCCGGGCACAGCCTCATCAAGGGCTGGCGCGGCTTCCGGCACGACCAGCGACAGTTCCTCGAGGATGTCGTCAGCACATTCGACGAGCTTGGCGCCGTCACGGATCAGGCGGTGGCACCCCCTGGCCACCGGTGAATGAATGGAGCCCGGGATGGCAAAAACCTCGCGGCCACACTCGGCGGCCAGCCGCGCGGTGATCAGGGAGCCGCTCTTCACCGCCGCCTCGACCACCAGGACCCCTCGGGCCAGGCCTGCGATCAGGCGGTTGCGCCGGGGGAAGTGGTGGGTGAGGGGCCCGGCTCCGAGGGGAAACTCGCTGACGATGGCACCCTCCGCGGCAATCCGCCGGGCCAGCTCACCATTGCGCGCCGGGTAGATCCGGTCGGCGCCGGTGCCGATCACCGCGACCGTCCGCCCCTGCCCGGCAAGGCCGCCACGGTGGGCGGCGGCATCGATCCCGAGGGCCAGCCCGCTGACCACCACCAGGCCGGCGCGGGACAGGACCGATGCGAAGGCCTCCGCATTGCTTTCGCCCTGCGGGGTGGCGCTGCGCGCCCCCACCACTGCAATGCCCGGCCGCTTCAGCAGCGACACATCGCCTTTTACATAGAGACAGACGGGAGGATCGGGGATCTCCAGCAAGCTGGCCGGATAAGCAGCGTCCGCCAGGGTCAGCAGGGCGTTGCCGGGCTCGTCGAGCCACTCCAGGGCCCGGGCCACCGCGGTGGACGCATCATGCTCGAGCAGCAGCCGGGCGGCAGGGTCGCCAATCACATTGGCCAGGGCGCTGTGAGAGGCCGCATAGACCGCATCCGGCGGTCCGAAGGCGGCCAGCACCTGCCGCTGGGCCGTCGGGCCGAGGCCCGGCGTGAGGGTCAGGCGCAACCAAGCGCCAAGGGGATGAGACGCCGGCAAGGGCGCAGGCCGCTGATCAGGGGCGGCGAACGCTGTCCGCCACGGCAGCGGGTCCGTTGCTCTCCATCACGAGGGCGTAGGCCACCCGCTCGAAGACCCGGAACACGAACACCAGCCCATAGCGCTGCTCGGGCAGCACATAGCGCTGCGCCGGGCCGACGTTGTCCTCCCGGTACTCGGACTGACCGCGGTTGCGATGCAGGGCCAGCACATGGCCGACCTCGATGTCGTCGCGCTTGCCGACACTCAGGGCCAGCACGTTGTAGCGCCCGGCCCCCTCGACACCGTTGTAGATGGACACCACCCGGCCGGAAACCTCGGTCTCCGGGGCGTGGGGCACATAGCTCGGCAGCTCGGGACGGCCCGCCGGCAGCAGGCGATCTCCCTTGCCGATCTCCTGCTTGAAGGAGGTGACCACCAGGCTGGCCGGCACCGGCGAGCCCGCCGGGATGGACGGCTGGCTGGCCTCGGGGGTGACCACACCGGCTTCGGAAGCCACCCGGGCCTGCCCGAGGTAGGCCGCCTCATAACCGAGGATCTCACCGGTGACGGGGTCCTTCAGCGGCTTGGACTTGCGATAGACGCTCCACTGGCTGACGCCCGGCGTGATGCGGGTCGCGAAGATCGTGTCCCCGGGGCCGGTGAACACGCGGCCCTCCTGGGTGGCCACGACGATCCCGGCTGATTCGTCGTCGGCATCGGCGACGACCAGCGGCTGCACCAGGAACGGCGCGATGGCCCGCAGCGGAATGCTCTGGATCGCGGTGAGGGCCGCCTCGGAATAGACCTGCGGGAAGCGCTTCTCGTACAGCGGCTTGCCACCGCCGACCGGCCGGCCGAGCTTGAGGGACGGCCCGTTGCGGTCAAGCACGACGACCTGGCCCGGATAGATCAGGTGCGGATTGCGGATCTCCTCGCGGTTCAGGCGCCACACTTCCGGCCAGCGCCAGGGCTCGCGCAGGAACTTGCCCGAGATCCCCCACAGGGTGTCGCCGGGTACCACGACGTGGCTGTCGGGCGCATCGTCGGCAAGGCGGATCGGACCGGCCGCCCCCGCGCCCGCGGGAAGCAGGGCGGCGACGCCGATGAAGAGGGCGGATATAATGCGGATCATTGGAATTGCGCTCGCTTTCGGCGGTCCAAATGGCGCTTGGCAGCATGGCCCCCGGGGCCCTGCGCGTTGCGAAGTCGATGTCCCCCGTTCAAGACGCAGGCATCGCAGATTTTGCTCAAAATTCTGCACGTAAAGTCTTCATCCGGCAATCTTTATGGCTCTTCTACCCATTCTCCGCTACCCCGATCCACGCCTGCACACCCGCGCCACGCCGGTCCGTGAAGTGGACGACGAAATCCGCCGGCTGATCGCCGACATGGCCGAAACCATGTACGAGGCGCCCGGCATCGGCCTGGCGGCCACCCAGGTCAATGTTCACAAGCGGGTGGTGGTCATCGACGTGTCCGAGGACAAGTCGGCGCTGCTCGCCCTGATCAACCCCGAGATCATCGCCCGCTCCGGCGAGCAGGTCTGCGAGGAGGGCTGCCTGTCGGTGCCCGGCATTTACGACAAGGTGACCCGCTCCGAGACGGTCCGGGTACGCGCCCTCAATGCCCAGGGCGAGACTTTCGAGCTCGACGCCGAAGGCCTCCTCGCCGTGTGCGTGCAGCACGAACTCGACCACCTGGACGGCAAGGTCTTCGTGGAATACCTCTCCCAGCTCAAGCAAACCCGCATCAAGGGCAAGCTGGCCAAGAAATCCCGGATCACCGCCTGATGAAAGTCGCCTTCGCCGGAACTCCCGAGTTCGCCGCCACCGCCCTCGAAGCCATCCTCGCAGCGGGATTCGAGGTGCCCCTGGTCCTCACCCAGCCCGACCGCCCGGCCGGCCGCGGCATGCAGCTGCAGCCCAGCCCGGTCAAGCAGGTGGCGCTGGCCGCCGGGATCCCGGTGCACCAGCCGGAAAAGCTGCGCACCGCCGAGCAGCAGGCTCCGCTGGCCGAGGCCGGCGTGGACGTGCTGGTGGTGGCCGCCTACGGCATCATCCTGCCCCAGGCCGTCCTCGACCTGCCCCGCTTCGGCTGCCTCAACATCCACGCCTCGCTGCTGCCCCGCTGGCGCGGAGCTGCCCCCATCCACCGGGCCATCCAGGCTGGCGATGCAGAAACCGGCATCACCATCATGCAGATGGATGCGGGCCTCGACACCGGGCCGATGCTGCTGCGCCGGCCCGAAACCATCGCCGCCGACGACACCACCGGCAGCCTGCACGACCGCCTGGCCTGGCTGGGCGCCGAGATGATCGTCGAGGCCCTGCGTCTGCTGCCGGACGGCCTCACCGCCAAGCCGCAGCCCGAGCAGGGTGTCACCTACGCCGCCAAGATCGGCAAGGCGGAAGCCGCGGTGGACTGGACCCGTCCGGCCGTCGAGATCGAGCGCATGGTCCGCGCCTTCAACCCCTTCCCCGGGGTGGTGGCGACCCATGGCGAGACGCCGGTCAAGCTGTGGCGGGCCCGCGCCATCGACGCCTCCGGCACGCCAGGCGAAGTGCTGCTGGCCGAGGGTGCCGGCGTCATCGTCGCCTGCGGCGAAGGCTCGCTGTGCATCACCGAGCTGCAGAAGCCCGGGGCCAAGCGCCTCCCCGCCGCCGACTTCCTGCGCGGCATGCCGATCGCCACGGGCAGCCGCTTCGGCTGAGGCCGGGCCTCCAGTCCATTGAATCTTTTGGAAATCGCCCCATCTAATCCTTCGCTTTCCGCTTAACTTCGAAAGGACGGATAAACGCAATGCTCGGCAACTGGCTCAAGACCTCTATCCTCATGGCCGGAATCATCGCCCTCTTCGGGGCGATCGGCGCCATGATCGGTGGCAAGTCGGGGATGCTCCTCGCCCTGGTCTTCGGCGGGGCGATGAACATCTTCTCCTACTGGTTCTCGGACAAGATGGTGCTGCGCATGTACAACGCGCAGGAGGTGGACGAGACCAGCTCGCCCTACCTCTACAACATGGTCCGCGAACTGGCCGGCCGCGCCCAGCTCCCGATGCCCAAGGTCTACATCATCCACGAGGACCAGCCCAACGCCTTCGCCACCGGCCGCAACCCGGACAACGCAGCCGTGGCCGCCACCACGGGCATCCTGCAGATGCTCAGCGCACGCGAACTGCGCGGCGTGATGGCCCACGAGCTGGCCCACGTGAAGCACCGGGACATCCTGATCTCGACCATCTCGGCGACCATGGCCGGTGCCATCTCGGCCCTCGCCAACTTCGCCATGTTCTTCGGCGGACGCGACTCCGAGGGGCGCCACACCAACATCGTGGCCTCCATCGCGGTGAGCCTGCTGGCGCCCCTGGCGGCCAGCGTGATCCAGATGGCGATCTCCCGGGCCCGCGAGTTCGAGGCCGACCGTGGTGGTGCCGAGATTGCCGGTGACCCGCATGCCCTGGCCGACGCGCTGATGAAGATCGACGCCTATGCCCGCGGCATCCC
Organism: Zoogloea sp.; assembly: GCA_009026175.1. Taxonomy (GTDB): domain Bacteria; phylum Pseudomonadota; class Gammaproteobacteria; order Burkholderiales; family Rhodocyclaceae; genus Zoogloea. The sequence goes on from WBTZ01000020.1 coordinate 21,910, forward strand.
CATGGCCACCGCCGAGGCCCACCCCGAAACCGGGCAGATGATGATCATGAACCCCCTGTCCGGTGGTGGCCTGCGCGGCCTGTTCAGCACCCACCCGGCCACCGAGGAACGGGTCGCCCGCCTGCGCGCCATGGCGCGACGCTGATACAGCCCCCACCACCAAGCAGGAAACCCGGCCGAGGCCGGGTTTCCTGCTTTCAGGAGGGCAGGCGGAGCGGCAGGCTCACCCGGAAGCGGCTGCCCTTGCCGGGGCTGCTGGTCACCTCGATCTGCCCACCATGCTGGTGCACGATGCGGTAGGTGGTGGACAGGCCCAGGCCGCGCCCCTGCCCCACCGGACGCGTGGTGAAGAAAGGCTCGAAGATCCGCGCCCGGGTCGCCTCATCCATGCCGCAGCCGGTGTCCTCCACGTCCACGACCAGGTTCTCGCCCACCGGCCGGGCACGCAGCGTGATCTTCCCCGGCCCGCCTCCCAGCGCCCGGCAGGCATTGTCGAGCAGGGCCTTGAAGCCTTCGCAGAGCAGGGTCGGATTGACCGCCATGGCCGGCAGCTCGCCATAGCTGCGCACCACCTCCTGGCCCGGCCGGCGGCCGGCCGCGGTCGCCCGCAAGGCTTCGTCGAGCAGCGCGCTGACGGACTGGGGGCTGACCTCCGTCGGCCCCGGGCTGGCAAAGTCCTGCAGGGCGTGGATGATCTCCGCCACCCTGCCAAGCCCCTTGCCCGACTCCAACACCAGGCTGGGCAGATCCTCCCGGATGAAATCCAGATCGGTACCATCGCGCGCCGCCACCCAGGCATCCTGCCGGCCCGAACCTGCCACCAGCCGGTCTGCCGTATCGACCAGGGCGAGCAACCGGTCGGCGTATTCCCGCAAGGTGCCCAGGTTGGAGGCCACGTAGCCCAGGGGATTGTTGATCTCGTGGGCGACGCCCGCCGCCAGCTGCCCCACTGCGGCGAGCTTGTCGGCCTCCAGGAGGCGGTCGCGGGTGTCCTGCAGGGTGTCGAGAGTCCGCTGCAGGGTCTGGTTGGCCGCCGTCAGCTCCGCCGTCCGTTCGCTCACCCGCTCTTCCAGGCAGGCATTGATGCGCGCCAGTTCATTGTTGCGTTCGGCCACCAGTCCGAGCAGGTTGCGCACAGCCGCCACCAGGGCCGTATTGCCCGGGTCACTGCTGTGCCGGGACTCCGCATCGTAGGCTTCGGCCGGCCCCGCGCCGGCGGCCACGGCACGCATCTGGCGCGCCATGCTCTGGTCGGTATCGAGAATATGGAAGGTGAGCCAGCTGGTCACAAAACGGTAGAGCACCGGCACCACCCGCCCCACATCGGACGCCCCCCGCATTTCACCGACCTGGGTCACGAAATCCGCGTGGGCCTTGCGATGGCTCTGGATATGGCGCGGGTCGATCCCGGCCTCCTCCATCAGGGCTTCTTCGGTCGCAAAATGATGAAGCGCGTAGCGCGCCAGGCCGTCCAGCACCTTGGCCAGCTCCGCCGGCTGGATCTCGATGCCGCTGGCGGCACGCTGGGCCAGCACATTGACCAGGTCCACCAGCTTGTGGTGCTGGGCGTCCACTTCGCCAAAGCCGGTTTCAAAATAGCTCGCCCAGCAAAAGGGCGCGACGGAAGAGCGGATACTCATGTGACTTCCCTGCCGGAGGGCCCCAGCCGGCTCCTCAATTGGTCCAGGAACACCCTCAGGGCCTCGCTCAGACGGACAAGACGATCGGTCAGCGCCTCTGCCTCCTCCTCGAGACGGACGGCCTGACATACCTCTGCCGCCAGCATGCTCAGGTTCCGTGCCCCCACGTTGCCGGCGGCCCCCTTGAGGGAATGACTCAGGCGCTCCAGTTCAGCCCGGTCGGCCCGGGCGCAGGCCGCCTCGAGCTGCATCGGCAGGCCGGCATGGGTATCGGCAAAAAGGCGCAACAGGCGCAGGTAGGTGGGCCACTTGCCGCGCACCATGCGCAAGCCCTGCTCCACATCCAGCCCGGAGATGCTGTCCAGCGCGGCAGAGCTTCCTTCCATGGGAGCGGCTCCCGGCAATGCCCCTGCATCCGCGACCAGCCATTTGAGGAGAATCCGGTAGAGGGCCTCGGGCTCCACCGGCTTGGGCAGGAAATCATTCATGCCGGCGTTCATGCAGGCCTCCCGATCCTCCTCGAAGGCATTTGCCGTCATGGCCACCACCACCACGCGATCGCCACCAGGCAGGGCGCGGATCTGCCGGGTCGCCTCCAGGCCATCCATCAGGGGCATCTGCATGTCCATCAGGATCAGGTCGTAGGCATGCCGTGAGGCCAGGGTCACGGCATCCTGACCGTTCTCGGCGCGGTCGATGGAGAGCCCGAGATCACCGAGCATGTCCATGGCCACCTCCTGGTTGAGCAGATTGTCCTCGACCAGCAACAGGCGCCGGCCAGCCACCCGACGTGCCACGGCGGTGGCCGTCTCGACTGCGGGCTCCTCCGCGGGCACGGGCAGCACGACACCGGGACGCTGCTGCAACTTGGCCGTGAACCAGAAGGTGCTGCCCTGGCCAAGCTCACTCTCGACCCCGGCATCGCCCCCCATCAGGCTGGCCAGATGGCGGGTCAGGGCCAGCCCCAGGCCCGTCCCGCCATACTTGCGGGTGGTGGAGGTGTCGGCCTGCTCGAAGGACTGGAACAGGCGCGGCAACTGCTCCGGCGCAATGCCAATCCCCGTATCGATGACTTCGAAGCGCACCAGCAGCTCGGTGCCTTCGTCCTCGAGAACCCGGGCACGCAGTGCCACGCTGCCGTGCTCCGTGAACTTGACCGCATTGCCGAGGTAGTTGAGCAAGGCCTGGCGCAGGCGGGTCACATCGCCCCGCAGTACCGGGGGCAGGCCCTCCGCATCGACGCGGAAGGCCAGGGCCTTGGCGCTCAGTCGGTCGTGGATCAGTGACTGGGCCTGGTTGAACAGGGCAACGGGCGAGAAGTCCATGGTCTCCAGGTTGAGCTTGCCGGCCTCGATCTTGGAGATGTCGAGGATGTCGTTGATGATCGACAGCAGATGGGACCCGGCGCTGCGGATCTTGGCCAGGCGGTCCTGCTGCTGGGGATCCCCGGTGCTGCGCTCGAGCACGCGGGCCAGGCCCAGGATGGCGTTCATCGGTGTGCGGATCTCGTGGCTCATGTTGGCCAGGAAGGCGCTCTTGGCCTGGCTGGCCAACTCGGCGCGCTGGGTCGCCTCCGCCAGCTGGGTGGTCCGCTCGGCGACCAGATCCTCGAGATGGTGGCGGTAACGCTGCAGCTGGGCATCCAGCTCGCGCATCTCGGTGATATCGAAGAAAGTCCACAGAAAGCCGTCACCGACATGCGCGCCGGCCACCATGAGGGTTCGCAACAGCCCGTCCCTGCAGGTGATGCGCAACTCCACCGGGTCGTTGCTGCGCCCTTCCCCCTGGCCGAGCATCACCGCGGCCCGCCAGACGTCCTGCGCCTGGGCGCGCGCCTCCAGTACCGGGAAGGCCTTCTGCCACCAGGTATCCATGTCGGGCAGGTCGTCGAGCGTGTAACCGAAGGTCTCGACGAAGCTCCGGTTGAGGTCTACGACCCCCCCCACCGCATTGATCAGCACCAGCGGCATCGGCGCCACTTCGAAGAGCTGCCGGAAGCGGGCTTCGCTCGCCCTCATGGCGGTCTCTTCACGGTGCCGGGTGATCGCGATGGCCGCCACATCGGTGGCCAGGGCCACCTGCTCCAGATGCTCGGGCTGCGGCAGCGAGGCTACATTCGGATAAAGGGCGAAAGTCCCGAGCACCCGCCCGCTGCGGCTGAGGATCGGGGTAGACCAGCAGGCCTTGAGATTGAAGCGGGCAGCCAGATCCCGGTAATCGGCCCACAGGGGATCGGTGGCGATGTCACCGACGATCACCTTCTCGCCGCGGAAGGCGGCCGTACCACAGGACCCGACGGCCTCGCCGATGGCCACGCCATCGATGATCCGGTTGTAATCATCGGGCAGGCTGGGTGCCGCGCCGGAGCGCAGGTGCCGGCCGTCCTCGTCGAGCAGCAGCACCGACGCCCTCACATCGGGCAACTGGGCCTCCACGCCGCTCACCAAGCGCTCGAGCGTATCGGTCAGGGTGGCACCGGAGGCCACCATCTCGAGCACCTGGCGCTGGGTCGCGAGAGCCAGCTCGACCCCCTTGCGATCGCTCACCTCGGTCCACGACCCGACCAGTTCAAGATGGCCGTCGGAGGCCGGCCGGCCCACCCGCAGCTCGTCGCGCAGCCAGATGTAGCGTCCGTCGCGGCAGGCAAAACGGTACTCGAGGGCCACCTGGCCCCGCTGCAGCACCTCCCTGATGCCATGCAGGGTCGCCTGCCGGTCGTCCGGATGGATGCCGTTGCGCCACCAGCCAGGCACCAGGACTTCATGCGCGGCGTAGCCCAGGATGCGCGTCATGTTGTCGCTGACGATGATGGGTTCGCTACGCCCATCCTGCCCCAGGGTGAGGGCATAGAAGATGGTCGGGCTGGCCTCCAGGAGATGGCTCAGCTGGCGCTCCGCCTCCAGCTGGCTGCGTTTCGCCTCTTCCCTGCCCATCCGGTCTCGCAGACCGCGGATGCCGAAGGAAACGTCGTTGGCCAGGTCCCTCAGCAACTGCAGCTCTGTCTCGTCGAAGGCATCCTCGTCAGGCGAATAGACATTGAGCGCACCGAAGCACTGCCCGTCCAGGCCGAGCAGCGGCAGGGCACAGGATGACTGGTAGCCGGCTTTCAGCGCCGGCTCGCGCCAGGGCGCGAACTCCGGATCGGTCAGGATGTGGCGGCAGCGGACCGGCCGGCCACTGCGGATGGCACGCCCCGTGGGCCCGCGGCCGGCATCACTGTCCGCCCATGAGAGCTGCAGCCCCCTGACATAATCCATGCCGGCGCCAAAGCCCGCGATGAGACTCACGGAACACTGCTCATTGAACTCCCGGTAGCCGACCCAGGCTGTCCGATAAGCACCGAACTCCACCAGCACGCGGCATATCTGGTGGAGCAGGGACGCCTCTTCGGTGGCCCGCGCCAGCACCTGGCTGCATTGGCCCAAGGTCTGCAGCGCCCGGTTGCTGCGTCGCAGGCTGGCTTCCGTGCGCTTGGTGTCGCTGATGTCGCGGGCCACGCCAAGCACACCGAGCAACTGCCCGCTGGCGTCGAACATCGGCGTCTTGAGCGTCTCCACCCATTCCCGGTGACCATCGTCGGCAAAAACCAGCTCTTCTTCGTTGCTGACCGCACGCCCGGCATGGATGGCCGCCAGATCGTTGCGCCGGAAGAAGTCGGCCAGGCTCCAATGCACGAAGTCGTAGTCGGTCCGGCCGACGATCTCCGCCTCGCGGGCACCGAAAAACCGCTCGAAGCGCGGATTGCAGGCCAGGTAGACACCATCCGGATCCTTCAGCCAGACCAGGTCAGGCAGGGTCCGGACCAGGATCTTGAGGAGGGCATGCTCCCGCGCCAGGGCGTCCTCCGGGCCCAAGGGCGGCTGCCCTTCCCCTCCCAGCTGCGGGACGCCCGCGACACTGCCGGGCGATCCGGACCGGTCGGATAGAGGCGGACGAGACATGCGGTGGATCTCCGGGGTAAACGTCGTCAGGGCATTCGGGCCTCAAGCCCGCCGGGAAAGGCGGCGGCACGGCAAGAGCATGATCATAACGGCAGGATCGGCTGCCGGTTGAGGGAAGTCACCCGCATCCCTCTATCCTCCCCGCCCGCCGCCACTGCGGGCCCAGGCGAGCACGGCACCGGCGATCTCATGCAGCGGCAGCACGCTCTGCGCGGCCCCGCGCTGGATGGCCTCCTTGGGCATGCCGAAGACCACGCAGGTCTCTTCCGACTCGGCCAGCGTGGCCGCCCCGGCATCGAACATCTCGCGCAGTCCGAGGGCGCCGTCGTCCCCCATGCCGGTCATGATGATGCCCAGCGCATCGCCGCCCGCGGCCCGCGCGACGGAACGGAAGAGCACATCCACCGACGGCTTGTGGCGATTGATCAAGGGCCCGTCCACCACCCCCACGTGGTAACCGCCGGCATCCCGCATCAACTGGAGGTGACGCCCCCCCGGCGCGATCAGGACCTGCCCCTCCTCGACCCGGTCGCCATGACGGGCCTCCCGCACCCGGAGGCGGCACAGACCGTCCAGGCGCCGGGCGAACATCTCGGTGAAGCCGGACGGCATGTGCTGCACCACCACGATGCCCGGCACCGCCTCGGGGAGCGCAGTCAGCACGGCCTCGAGCGCCTGGGTTCCCCCCGTGGAGGTACCGATCGCCACCACCTGGGTGCCGTCGCTCCCCCCCTTCAGGCGCGGCGGGCGGGGCATGTCGTCGAGGGTCAGCTTGGGACGCGGCAGCGGCGCCTGCAAGCCCGGGCGCAGACGCGCGGAGGCCGCGGCACGCACCGCCGCCACCAGGCTTTCGCTTTCGTCCTGCATGAACTGCTTGAGCCCCACCTTGGGCTTGGTCACCAGGCTGACCGCACCGGCAGCGAGCGCCTCGAAGCTGGCCTTGGCCCCCCGCGCGACGTGGGACGAGCAGATCACCACCGGGGTCGGCCTTTCGGCCATCAGCTTGCGCAGGAAGGTCAGCCCGTCCATGCGCGGCATCTCGATGTCGAGCACGATCACGTCCGGCCACTCCCTGCGCATCTTCTCGATGGCAAAGAGGGGGTCGGCCGCAGTGGCCAGCACCTTCATGTCGGGCTGCGCCGCGATGGCCTCGCTGGCCACCTGGCGCACGATCGCCGAATCATCGACGATCATCACCCGGATCATCCTGCCGCCCATCAGCCGTCCCTGCCCAGGGGCCGGTGGGCCAGCCAGACATGGCCCGTCCACAACTCGAAGATCAGCTTGCGGTGGCCGTGCCCGCCGCAATGGGTGACCGTCGGCCGGTAACCGTGATGGGCCAGCAAGGCATGCGCGCTGTCCACATTGCGGGCGGCAATGTCCATGACCGGCGGCGGCGCGTCGCTCCGGCTCAGCATGTTGCCGCCACCGAAGACCTTGACCTCGTACTCGCGCGGCGTGCTCCCGGCCCGGGCCACCTCCCGGTCGAAGAGCGCCAGGGCCTCGTCGGCATAGCGGCCGTCGAGGGGGTCCGACGGACGGCGGGCCCGGGACGGCAGCATGTAGTGGCACATGCCGCCGATGAGCCGGCGCGGATGCCAGAGGGTGATGGATACGCAGGACCCGAGCAGGGTGGCGACGCGTGTCCGGCCGCCGCCGAAGTGGAAGCCGCCGGGCTGCAGGAAGACCTCTCGGATATCGTCGCCGGTCTCGATCATCCGGCCAGCGGCTTGCGATAGATGGTCGCCCGCACCGCCTCGAGGCCCTGCTGGATACCGTTGAGGGTTTCGGAATGGCCGATGATCAGGTGGCCGCCCCGCTTGAGCCGGGGCAGGAGATTGGCCACCACCTTGCGCTTGGTTTCCATGTCGAAATAGATCATCACGTTACGCAGGAATATCACGTCGAACTCGCCGATGTCGGCCTCGACCGGCAGGGTCAGGTTGATCTGCACGAAGCGGACCCTGCGCCGCAGCTCCGGCGCGATCAGGAAGGTGCCGCTCTGGGCGCGCACACCCTTGAGACAATACTTGACCAGGTAGTCCGGTGGAATCCCATCGTTGCGCTCCATCGGGTAATGCGCCGCCTCGGCCTTGGCCAGCACCTGGGTGCTGATGTCGGAGCCGACGATCTCCCAGGGCGAAGAGGACAGGGTGTCGGCCAGCAGCATGGCCAGGGTGTAGGCCTCCTCCCCCGTCGAGCTGGCTGCGCTCCATACCCGGAAGGGCGCCGGGCTGCGCCGGGGCCGGATGATCTCGTCCCGCAGGAACTCGAAATGGCGGGGCTCGCGGAAGAAATAAGTCTCGTTGGTGGTGAGCAGGTCCACCATGACCTGCAGTTCGTCGGGGTGCTGCCCGCCGGCCAGCATCCGGTAATACTGGGAGAAGGTCGTGAAATCGTAGTGGCGCAGCCGCTTGGAGAGCCGCCCCACGAGCAGCACCTTCTTGGAATCCGACAGGCTGATGCCGGCGATCCGGTAGATCAGGCGCTGGAAGAGGCTGAACTCCTCGTCGGTGATGGCGGCACCCGTCGGGCGCCCGGCGACGGGTGCAGGCATGGCAGTCTCAGAACAGTTCCACGTTGTCGTCCGGTGCCTTCGGGGTCACCAACGTGGCAGCATAGGCCCGCTCCTCGCGAGCGATCACCTCCGCCGTGGCGTGCGACGTCACGATGCGCTTGCACCATGCGTCACCGACGGAGGGCAGGAACAGCACTTTGCGCGACCACGGACCGAGGAAGTCCGAGGCGACCACGGGGATCCCCTCGCGCTTCAGCCACTCGCGGGCAAAGCTGGCATTGCGCTGGCCGATGGCCAGGGACTGGCCTGAGGTCTCGATGATGGTGCCGCCCCCGAACGCCTTGGCCTGGAGCCGCGGCTTGCGCGCCCCCTGGGCGAGCAGGGCGTTGAGCAGGGCCTCCATGGCGTAGTCGCCGGCGAGCAGTGAATCCACCTCGCTGTGGGCACTGCGCTGCAGGTTGGGCAGCATGAAGTGGTTCAACCCCCCGATACGGGCCTGGGGATCGAACAGGCACACCGCCACGCAGGAGCCCAGCAGCGTGGACAGGGGTCTCTCCCGCTCCACCGCCCAGGCGCCGGGCGGCACGTTGCGGGACAGGCGCTCGATCTCACGGGCCGGCAGACTTGCATAGTCCATGGCAGTTTCCGCCGGCAGCGTCCTCAAGCCTGGCCGGGGTTACCGACGATGGCATCCGTCCCGGCCTCACCGGCGAGGTGGGACAGGGACGCGATCTCGTCGACGGACAGCACCTTGGCCACATCCAGGATGATCACGAACTTGCCATTCACCTTGCCCATGCCCTTGATGAAATCGGCCCGGATGCGCGCCCCGAAGGCCGGCGGCGGCTCGATCTCCGAGGCCGGGATCTCGAGCACCTCGGACACCGAATCCACCACCACGCCGATGTCCTGGCGCTCCTCGCCTTCGGCCAGCTCGATGATCACGATGCAGGTGCGACGCGACACTTCGGAACGTTTCCCGCCAAAGCGGCTGGCCAGGTCGATGACCGGCACCACCGCGCCGCGCAGGTTGATCACCCCGCGGATGAAGGGCGGCACCATGGGGATCTCGGTAACGGAGCCGTACTCGATGATTTCCTTGATGTTGAGAATGCCCACGGCAAACATCTCGCCGCCGAGCTGGAAGGTGAGGTACTGGGCAGGGCTGGCCTCGACCGCCACCGGCGCCTTGGCGGCACCAGTGGCGGGCAGGCCCGCCGGGGTGGATGAGATGCTCATGGCCGGACTCCTTTCACCCCTCAGAACTTCTCGAAGTCACTCTCGTTGAAGGCAAAGCCCGCCACCCGGGCCGCCGCCTTGGGCTTCGCCGCAGGGCGCGCGCCGGCCATCGACGGCGCATGGGCGAGGCCACGGCCCATGTTGCGTTCGTCAATGGTGAAGAACTGCATCAGCTGCTGCAGCTGTTCGGCCTGGCCGCCCAGCTCCTCGGCGGTGGCCGCCAGCTCCTCGGAGGCCGAGGCATTCTGCTGGGTAGCCTGGTTGAGCTGGTTCATCGCGTTGTTGATCTGCGCCACGCCGGACGACTGCTCCTGGGAGGCCGAGGCAATTTCCTGGACCAGGTCGGAGGTCTTGCGGATCGACGGCACGATCTCGTCGAGCAGGTGCCCGGCCCGCTCGGCCAGCCCCACCGAATCGCCGGCCAGGCCGCCGATCTCCTGGGCCGCCACCTGGCTGCGTTCGGCCAGCTTGCGCACTTCCGCCGCCACCACCGCGAAGCCCTTGCCGTGCTCGCCGGCGCGAGCCGCCTCGATGGCCGCGTTGAGGGCCAGCAGGTTGGTCTGGTAGGCGATGTCGTCGATGATGCCGATCTTCTGGGCGATCTTCTTCATCGCATCCACGGTGTTCTTCACCGCATCGCCGCCCTCGGTGGCTTCCACCGCCGCCTTGGAGGCCATGTTGTCGGTGACCTTGGCGTTCTCGGCGTTCTGGTTGATGGAGGCCGACATCTGCTCCACCGACGCGGAAGACTCTTCCACGCTGGCGGCCTGCTCGGACGAGGACTGGGACAGGCTCTGGGCCGTCGCGGAGACCTGGCCGGAGGCGTTGGTCAGCGCGTCGGCTGCGGTGCGCACCTGGGTGATGGTGTCGGAGAGCTTGGACACGGTGTTGTTCACCGCTTCCTTGAGGGCCTTGAAATCGCCCTGGTAGTCATTGGTGATGTTCTGGGTCAGGTCGCCCTGCTCGATGGCGCTCATGATGCGGCGCACTTCGTTGATCGGGCCGACGATGGCATCCAGGGTGCCATTCACACCATCCACGATCTTGCGGAAGTCACCCTGGTGCTGGCTGCCATCGGCACGGGTTTCCAGACGGCCGGCGATGGCCGCCGCGGACAGGGTGTTGGCGTCGGACACCAGCTTGTTCACCGCATCGATGCAGGTGTTCAGGTTGTTCTTGATGATGTTGTAGTCGCCGCTGTACGGATCGGTGATCTTGGCCGGGATGTCCCCCTTGGAGATCCGGTCGACATATTCGGCCGTCACGTTGAGCGGATTGACGATGTTGGTGATGGTGTCATTCACGCCCTTGACCAGCTGGTTCCAGCCGCCCACGAAGAGCTCGGCGTTGGCGCGCTTCTTCAGCTCGCCATCGGCCGCGGCCTTGATGATGATGTCGGTCTGCGCCAGCAGGTCGCTCATCATCTTGACCACGTTGTTCAGGTTGTTCTTGATGATGTTGTAATCACCCTTGTATTCGGCGGTGATCAGCGGCGGGATGACGCCCTTGGCCACCTTGTCCACGTAGTCGGCGGTGACGTTGAGCGGTTCGACGATGTTGGTGATCGTGTCGTTCACGCCCTTGACCAGCTGGTTCCAGCCACCCACGAAGAGCTCGGCGTTGGCGCGCTTCTTCAGCTCGCCATCGGCCGCAGCCTTGATGATGATGTCGGTCTGTGCCAGCAGGTCACCCATCATCTTGACCACGTTGTTCAGGTTGTTCTTGATGATGTTGTAATCACCCTTGTATTCGGCGGTGATCAGCGGCGGGATGACGCCCTTGGAGACCTTGTCCACATAGTCGGCGGTGACGTTGAGCGGCTCGACGATGTTGGTGATGGTGTCGTTCACACCCTTGACCAGCTGGTTCCAGCCACCGACGAAGAGGTCTGCGTTGGCACGCTTCTTCAGTTCGCCATCGGCGGCCGCCTTGATGATGATGTCGGTCTGCGCCAGCAGGTCACCCATCATCTTGACCACATTGTTCAGGTTGTTCTTGATGACGTTGAAGTCGCCGTTGTAGTTGTCGGTGATGGCCGGCGGGATGACGCCCTTGGAGATCTGGTCCACATAGCTGGCGGTAACGTTCAGGGGCCCGATCACCGCATCCAGGGTGTCGTTCACCCCTTCCACGATCTTGCGGAAATCGCCCTGGTGCTTGCTGGCATCGGCGCGGGTCGCCAGACGGCCTTCCACCGCGGCCTTGGACAACAGCGTGGCATCCGAAGCCATGGCCTGGACCGACTGCTGGATGGCCCCCACCGCCAGCACCACCTGCCCCACCTCGTCGCGGGCCTGGCTGGTCAGGGTGAAGTTGAAATCGCCGGTCGCCATCTTCTTGGCGGCGTCCACCACCCGGTTGATCGGCAGGGTGATGCTGCGGGTCAGCCACCAGGCAAACAGGACCGCAATCACGAAGGCAATGCTGGACAAGGTGATGACCAGGGTCTTGGACGAACTGGCCAGTTCAACCGCATGCATGCCGCCCTTCTTCGCCGCCTCGACCTGGAAATCGGAAAAGGCCTTCAACGAGTCGATGTAGGCATTGTTGACCGCCCGGTATTCCTCGAAGAGATAGGCCGTGGCCTTCTCTGCATTGAACTGGGGAGAGGAGCTGTTGGCCAGGACCAGCAGCTTGTCGGTCGCCTCGGTGAACCGGGCGCGTGCCTCGACCGCCTTGCCGAGCAGGGCCTTGCCCTTCTCGGTGTTCACCATGGGCTGGAGCTTCTCGTAGATCTCGGAGTTCCGCGCGCGCGCCTTGGCGATCACATCGAGCTGTTCCTTCTCCAGCTTCTTGTCGGTGGTCATGATCATGTTGCGGGCCGCCCGGCCAACGATGTGGGTGTTCTCGACCAGCTCATTGCTGAGGAGGATCTTGGGCAGGCGTCCTTCGACGATATCGTCGATGCCCGTATCCAGCTCGGCGATGCGGGTGATCGAAAGCACCGAGATGATGGCGAGCATCAGCAGCACGAAGGCAAAGCCCAGGCCCAGGCGTACACCGATCTTCAGATTGTTGAACATGATTGATCTCCGGGTAATGCAGAAAGGTCAGGCGCTACGTTGCTCGGGACGGGCCAGCAGACGCTGCTCGGCCTGCCCCGAAATCTTGATGAGGGCGGAAATGTCGAGGATCAGGGCCACTTCGCCGCTACCCAGGATGGTCGAGCCACCGATGCCCTGCAGGTGGCGGAAGATGGCCCCGAGGGGCTTGATCACCGCCTGCAGCTCACCGGCCAGGCGGTCCACCACGATGCCGGCGCGCTGGCCGGCGTACTGCACGACCACCACGCTCTCGCGGGTCGGCCGCTCGCCGGGCAGGTTGAAGCTCTCCCGCAGGCACACCGCCGGCAGGACCTGGCCACGCAGGTTGAAATAATTGCGGTCGTGCTCCGACACCGGCCGCTCGATGCACTCCACCACGGCGTCCAGGGGAATCACGTAGGAGCGGTTGGCCGACACGACCAGGAAGCCGTCGATGATGGCCAGCGTCAGGGGCAGGCGCAGGGTCAGGCGGGTGCCCCTGCCGGGCTGGCTGTCCACGTTGATGGTGCCGCGCAGGGCCTGCAGGTTCCGGCGCACCACGTCCATGCCCACCCCGCGGCCGGACAGGTTGGTCACCTGCTCGGCGGTGGACAGGCCCGGCGCAAAGATCAGGTCATAAACCTCACGGTCCGACAGGTGAGCTTCGGCATCCACCAGGCCGCGTTCAATGGCCTTGGCGAGAATCTTGTCGCGGTTCAGCCCGGCGCCATCGTCGGTCACCTCGATGACGATGTTGCCGGCATCGTGGAAGGCATTGAGGGACAGGCTGCCCCGCGGATTCTTGCCGGCGGCCTCGCGCACCGCCGGCGCCTCGATGCCGTGGTCCAGGGAATTGCGCACCAGGTGCATCAGGGGGTCGCCGATCTTCTCGACGATGGACTTGTCCAGCTCGGTCTCGCCGCCGGAGATCAGCAGCTCCACGTCCTTGCCCAGGTCCTTGCAGGCATCCCGCACCAGGCGCTGGAAGCGGTTGAAGGTCTCGCCGATCTGCACCGTGCGCAGCTGCAGGGAGGCGTCGCGGATCTCTTCGACCAGGCGGGTCAGCAGCGACGCGGACTCGATCAGCTCACCATCGCGCCGGCTGTGGGAGAGCAGGCTGGTAGCCGCACCGGCGATGACCAGCTCGCCCACCAGGTTGATCAGGTGATCGAGCTTGTCCGCCGGCACGCGGATCAGCTTGGCGTCGTGGGCCTTCTTTTCGCTGACCTGGGTCTGCTTGGCCACGGCCGCCGCGACCAGTTCGGGCTGCACCACCTGCTGGGCCACCAGGATCTCGCCGATCTGCTTGGCCTCCTGGGCCGCCTCGCCGGAGGCCGGCCCCGACTGGGTACGCAGCCCCTCGGCCAGCTCATCGGCGGTCAGGGCGCCCACCCGCACCAGAATCTCGCCCAGGCGCAGGCTGTCCTCGGGCAGGCTCTCGATCAGCTCCAGGTAGTCGCCCACCTTGCTGTTGGGCGGCAGGATGGCGAGCCGGCATTCGTCCCGGACGAAGGCAAAGACGTCCTCGATGGTCTGCTTGTCGGCTGCCGACTCGAGGGCGATCTCGAAGCCCAGGTAGCACAGCTCCGGGTCCATCACATCGGCGGCCGGCATGGTGTCGGCCAGGGTCTCCAGGTGACGGATGTTGCCCACCGTCTCGAGGAAGCGCAGGAAGTTCTCCGGGTCCATGCCCTGGCGCAGCACATCCGGCCCGAAGCGCACGGAGAGGTGCCAGCAGTTGTGCCCGGCCTGGGGCGACGGAATGCGCTGCACGTCCGGCTCCACGATCCGCGGGCTGCCCGCCGTGTGCTGGCCGGCAGGGCCGTAGGCATTCAGCCGTTCGAGCAGGCGGGCCGAATCCTCGGCGATCTGTGCTTCAGCCTTGTCGGCCGCCCCGGCCTCGGCGGCCACCAGCACACGCAGTTGGTCGGTGCAGGCCAGCATCAGCGCCGCCAGCTCGGTGGTGACCTCGATCTCGTGGTTGCGCAGACGGTCGAGCACGTTCTCGACCACGTGGGCGAAAGCTTCCACGGCGGCGGCCTCCACCATGCCGGCAGCGCCCTTGATGGTGTGGGCGGCACGGAAGATGCCGTTCAGCGTGGTTTCGTCGTCGGGCCGGTTCTCCAGCTCCAGCAACAGGGCTTCCAGGGCGTCGAGCTGCTCGCCGCTTTCCTGCACGAAGACTTGCTTGAGTTCGTCCATGATGGTTCTGCCGCTATTGCGCGGCGACGACGAGAGGATCGCCGAACCAGGCGGCGAGGTTGTAGAACTCGATCAGGGATTGCACCGCCGGGCTGTGGGCCACGATGGCCAGGGTCTTGCCGGCCGCACTGGCTTCGCGCTTGGCCAGCATCAGCAGCTGGCAACCCGCCGAGTCCATGCGTTCGACGCCGGACAGGTCGAGCTCGATGCGCTCCCCCTCAGCCACCGCGTCGAGCAGGGCCGGCTTCAGCTCTGCAACACGGTAGATCGTGAGATCCTCGTGAAAGGCCTTGCGGATCACATTCATGCTTCTCTCCATCTGGAGCCCGGGCCGGCTCAGAACAACTCGACCGGCGGACCATCACCCGCACCGCTGGAGACGGCCGGCGCAGCACGGCCACTACGGCGCGCATGCTCGTCGCGCTCCCGCTGCATCACATAGCTCTCGAACAGGCGGTCGATCTGCTCGGTCATGGCCGGGATGTCACTCACCGCCCCCTGACCGGACAGGCAGGCCGACAGCTTCAGCACGTGCTCGTCGAGACGCTCCAGCGCCTCGATCACATGTCCCACCTGCTGCCGCGTCACATCCTGGAACTGCACGCTGGCCATGGTCTCCATGAACATGGCGCCGAGGTGACCGCTGGACTCGCGGATCACGGAGAGCATCTTTCCTTCATGGGTGAGCAGCTCGTTGTAGTTCTGGCTGACCTCGCCGAACTGGACCACCACGGTCCGCAGGGCGTCTTCCTCGGCGTTGGAAATGGTCTGATCCAGCTGCGCCCGGAACTTCGACTCGATGGTATTCACCACCCGGTCGATCCCTTCGTTGATCTTCAGCACCGCCTGGTCGGTCTGCCCCGCCAGCTTGCGCACCTCGTCGGCCACCACCGCAAAGCCGCGCCCCGCCTCGCCCGCGCGGGCCGCCTCGATAGCCGCATTGAGGGCCAGCAGGTTGGTCTGGCCGGAGATATCCCGGACGAGATTGACGAACTGGGCCAGCGACTTGGCCTCGTTGAGGGCCGACATCACATGCTCCTGCTCCTCGCTCACGTTCTCGAGGCGCGAATGGATGTAGCTCTGCAGGGCCTGGAGGGTTTCCTGGTTGCGGGCCGCCCGGCTGTTGGCCTCGTCGACGATATGGGACGATTCGTCGGAGAAATGCTGGACCACCTCGTCGAGCCGCTGCACCACGGCGTCCACCGCCTGCAGTCGCTCGACCATGCCCAGGGCTGCCGCCTCGGTCTGTTCAGTCACCGCGTTCAACTGGCCGACCAGGATGCTGTTGAGGTGAGGCACCTGATCGAGGGACTTTCCGACCTCCGCCGCCACCACCTGGTGCTGCCCGATGACCTCGCGCTCCTGGATCAGGGCACGCTCGACCCCATAAATGGCGTCGTGATAGCGCGCGATGGACAGGGCATGATGAACGACGAAGGCCAGGGTCACCGCCAGCGAAGCCCCAAGAGCATCTCCCATGGAATGGCTGAAACCCAGCCCTTCGAGAAGCTCGTGGTAAAGCGTATCGCCAAGATAGACGGCGGCGAACACCCCGGCCGCCGTCACGACGGACAGCAGGGCTATACGCTGCCAGGACTTGCTGCTCTCGCCCATGCCCGCCAACTCAGCGCAGGACCAGCTTGATCGTGTTGAGCAGCGTATCCGCCGTGGCGGGCTTGACGATCCAGCCCGAGGCGCCGGCAGCCTTCGCCTCGGCGCGCTTCGCCTGCTGCGACTCGGTGGTGAGGAACAGGATGGGCATGAAGCGCAGCTCGGCCTTCTGCCGCACGACCTTGATGAACTCGATCCCGTTCATGCCCGGCATGTTGAGATCGGTGATCAGCAGATCGGGCCTGGTCCCGCCTGCCAGCTTCTTCTGGCCGTCCTCGGCACTGTTCGCGGTAACGACCTGAAATCCAGCCTTGGTAAGAATTCCCGAAATGGACAGCAGAACCGTGGCGGAATCATCCACCAGCATAATTGTTTTCACGTAAATACTCCCTGCCGGGGGCCTGTCTTGGACATCCCCGGGACAATGCTCTGGAACCGAATGAAATGGGCGCCAGGAGCCGATCCTGGCCTCGTCCGGCACCCCTTCTGTTGCAAGGCTCTACGGACACCAAATACCAAACTTAAGCAAAATCGTAAAAGAATGTTCCGCACCACGGGAAGAAATATCAATTTTCCATCAGGCCATCCCGGTACCAATACTCCGGGACACCCCCTCCAGAGACCCCAAACGGAACATAAGCCGTTGTAAATCCGCCTGTTTTCCGCCTTCCAGAGCAAGCCGGCCCTGTATTTTTGCAGCGCAAGGTCGTATCATTCGGCTCCCCCGACCCCGCTTCTCCCGGTTCATCCCATGCTTCATCCCACCCGATTCGACGTCATTGTTGTCGGCGGCGGCCATGCCGGTACCGAAGCCGCTCTCGCGGCCGCCCGGGCCGGCTGCGCAACCCTGCTGCTCACCCACAACATCGAGACCCTCGGCCAGATGAGCTGCAACCCGTCCATCGGCGGAATCGGCAAGGGCCACCTGGTCAAGGAAGTGGATGCCCTCGGCGGCGCCATGGCTGCGGCCACCGACGAGAGCGGCATCCAGTTCCGCATCCTCAACGCCAGCAAGGGCCCGGCCGTGCGCGCCACCCGGGCCCAGGCCGACCGGGTGCTGTACAAGGCGGCCATCCGCAGGCGCCTCGAGAACCAGCCTAACCTGTCCCTGTTTCAACAGGCCGTGGACGACATCACCGTGGTCGGCGACCGGGTCACCGGGGTGGTCACCCAGATCGGCCTGCGCTTCGAGGCGCCCACCGTGGTGCTGACCGCCGGCACCTTCCTCAATGGCCTGATCCACGTGGGCCTGCAGCACTACTCTGCCGGCCGTGCCGGTGACCCGCCGGCGATCAGCCTGGGCGAGCGCCTCAAGGAACTCGCCCTGCCCCAGGGTCGCCTCAAGACCGGCACGCCACCGCGCCTGGACGCCCGGAGCATCGATTTCTCGGTCATGGAAGTGCAGCCCGGCGACGACCCGGTGCCGGTCTTCAGCTTCCTCGGGCAGGCCAGCCAGCACCCGCGCCAGCTGCCCTGCTGGATCACCAGCACCAACAGCCGCACCCACGACATCATCCGTGCCAACCTCGACCGCTCGCCGATGTACTCCGGCGTGATCGAGGGGGTCGGCCCGCGCTACTGCCCGAGCATCGAGGACAAGATCCACCGCTTCGCGGACAAGGACAGCCACCACGTCTTCCTGGAGCCCGAAGGCCTCGACACCCACGAGATCTACCCCAACGGGATCTCCACCAGCCTGCCCTTCGACGTCCAGCTGGACATCGTGCGCTCCATCAAGGGCCTGGAAGACTGCCACATCCTGCGCCCCGGCTACGCCATCGAGTACGACTACTTCGACCCGCGCAACCTCAAGTCCAGCCTCGAGACCAAGTCCATCGGCGGGCTCTTCTTCGCCGGCCAGATCAACGGCACCACCGGCTATGAGGAAGCCGCCGCCCAGGGCTTGCTGGCCGGCCTCAACGCCGCCTTGCAGGTCAAGGGCCAGGAGGCCTGGTGCCCGCGCCGGGACGAAGCCTACCTGGGCGTGCTGGCCGACGACCTGATCACCCGCGGCGTCACCGAACCCTACCGCATGTTCACCTCCCGCGCCGAGTTCCGCCTGAGCCTGCGGGAGGACAACGCCGACCTTCGCCTGACCGAAACCGGCCGCCGCCTGGGCCTGGTGGACGACATCCGCTGGGCCGCCTTCTGCGCCAAACGTGAAGCCATCGACCGCGAAACGGCACGCCTGCGCGCCACCTGGGCCACCCCCGTCAAGGTGCCGGCCGAGGCCGCCGAGGCCGTGCTCGGCAAGTCCATCGAGCGGGAATATTCCTTCTTCGACCTGCTGCGCCGCCCCGGCGTGAGCTACGCCGCGCTGATGACCCTGCCCTGCGCACCGGAAGCCCCCGAGACCGATCCGCAGGTGGTCGAGCAGCTCGAGATCGCGGCCAAGTACCAGGGCTACATCGACCGCCAGCTGGACGAGGTCGCCCGCCAGGCCGACGCCGAGGCCACCCGCCTGCCCGCCGACCTGGACTACGCCACCGTGCGCGGCCTGTCCAAGGAAGTCCAGGGCCGCCTCAACCAGCACAAACCCGAGACCATCGGCCAGGCCAGCCGCATCCAGGGCATCACCCCGGCGGCAATCAGCCTGCTGCTGGTGTGGCTCAAGCGCAGCGAGCTGGCCCGCGGCCGGGAGCAGAAATCGGCATGAGCCCCCACCAGACCCTCGAACAGGGCATCGCGGCCCTCGGCCTCACCCTGCCCGCCGATGCGCCGGAGCGACTCCTCGCCTTCGGCCAGCTGCTGATCAAGTGGAACAAGGTCTATAACCTCACCGCCATCCGCGACGAAGCCCAGGTGATCTCCCATCACCTGCTCGACTCCCTGTCCGTGCTGCCGCAACTCGACGGCATCAGGCGGCTGGTGGATGTCGGCTCGGGGGGCGGCCTGCCCGGCGTGGTGCTGGCCATCTGCCGCCCCGACCTGCAGGTGGATTCGGTCGAGACGGTGCAGAAGAAGGCGACCTTCCAGAACCAGGCGAAGATCGAGCTCAAGCTGCCCAACTTCCGCGCCCATCACGCCCGCATCGAAAACTGGCGCCCCGCCTACTCACCGGAGGCGCCCGACGGGATCATCTCCCGCGCCTTCGCCGACCTGGCCGACTTCGTGAACCTCACCGCCCACCTGGCCGGCCCCGACACCCGCATCCTGGCCATGAAGGGGGTGTATCCGGCCGACGAGATCGCCCGCATCCCCGCCGGCTTTGCCCTGGAAGCCAGCCCGCCGCTGACCGTCCCCGGCCTGGACGCGGAACGCCACCTCATCATCGTGAAACGGACCTGAGCCCATGGCCCGCATTTTCTGCATTGCCAACCAGAAGGGCGGCGTCGGCAAGACGACCACCTGTGTCAATCTGGCCGCCGGTCTTGCCTCTGCCGGGCAGCGCGTGCTGCTGGTGGACCTCGACCCCCAGGGCAACGCCACCATGGGCTGCGGCATCGACAAGCGCAGCCTGAGCAAGTCGGTCTATCACCTGCTGGTCGGCCTGTGCACCGTGGCCGAGGCGCGGATCCGCTCCGAGTCCGGCGGCTTCGACGTGATCCCCGCCAACCGCGACCTGGCCGGCGCCGAGGTCGAACTGGTCGGCCTCGACCGCCGCGAGAACCGCCTGCGCGACGCCCTGGCCCTGCACCAGTCCGAGTACGACTTCGTGCTCATCGACTGCCCGCCGTCCCTGTCCCTGCTCACCCTCAACGGCCTGTGCGTCGCCCATGGCGTGATCATCCCCATGCAGTGCGAGTACTACGCCCTGGAAGGCCTCTCCGACCTGGTCAATTCGATCAAGAAGGTGCACGCCAACCTCAACCGCGACCTGTCCATCATCGGGCTCCTGCGGGTCATGTTCGACCCCCGGGTAACCCTCCAGCAACAGGTCTCCGCCCAGCTCGAAAGCCACTTCGGCGACAAGGTGTTCAAGGCCATCGTGCCCCGCAATGTGCGCCTGGCCGAAGCCCCCAGCCATGGCATCCCCGGCGTGGTCTTCGACCGCAGCGCCAAGGGCGCCCAGGCCTACCTGGCCTTCGCCAAGGAAATGATCGAGCGCGTCAAGACTCTCTGAACCCCAAGATGGCACCTCCCAAACTCAAAGGCCTCGGCCGCGGCCTGGATGCCCTCCTTGCCGCCAACAACGATTCCGACCAGGACGAAGGCGAACTGCAGAGCCTGTCCGCCTCCGAATTGCAGCCCGGCAAGTACCAGCCGCGTACCCGCATGGACCCGGGCTCCCTCGAAGAACTGGCCGCGTCGATCAAGACCCAGGGGGTGATGCAGCCCATCCTGGTGCGCCCCATCGGCGGCCTCTTCGACGCCAAGCGCTACGAGATCATCGCCGGCGAACGCCGCTGGCGCGCCGCGCAGCTCGCCGGGCTCGCCAGCGTGCCCTGCCTGGTGCGGGAGATTCCGGACGAGGCCGCGCTGGCCATGTCCCTGATCGAGAACATCCAGCGGGAAGACCTCAACCCCCTGGAAGAGGCCGCCGGCATCCAGCGTCTCATCGATGAGTTTGAAATGACCCACCAGCAGGCCGCCGACGCCGTCGGGCGCTCGCGCCCGGCCGCCTCCAACCTGCTGCGCCTGCTGCAGCTGGCGCCCCAGGTCCAGGAGCTGCTGATGGCCGGCGACATCGATATGGGCCACGCGCGGGCCCTGCTCCCCCTCGACGGCGCTGCCCAGGTCGGCCTCGCCAACCTGATCGCCGCCCGCGGCCTGTCGGTGCGGGAAACCGAGCGCCTGGTTCACCAGGCCCTCAACCCCAAGGCCAGAACCGAAATGCCCCCGCCGGACCGGGACATCCTGCGCCTCGAGGAGGATATCGCCGACCGCATCGGCGCAACCGTGAAGATCAAGGCCAACAAGAAGGGCGCTGGTGCCGTGACGATCCAGTTCGGCAGCCTGGACCAGCTGGACGGGCTGCTGGAGCGGCTCAACCTGAAGTCCTGAAGTCGCGCCGGAGCCCGATGGCCGGGCCTGGCCCGCTCAGGCCTCTTCCTTCCCCAGCAACTGGCGGATCAGCGAACGTTTGCCGGCCTGGCGCTTGGCGCCCTGCGACTTGTCATGGGGGCCGGCCTTGCGCTGCAGCGCAGGCACGACCAGCGGATTGCGCGGCCCCTTGGGCGCAGCCCGCCCGGGCCCCTGGTCGGGGCCACGGAAAACGAGCTTCTGGCGGGTTCCAAGGGTCCGGTTGGCCATCTCAGGCAGTGGGGTGGGCCGTCGCCAGTTCGCGCAGGGTGGCCTCTTCGGTGACGCCGGACGTGTCGGCAAAACACCCGTCGAGCGGACATCGCCGCCCGGGCGGGCACTCATGTTCAATGGCGCACTGGCCTTGAGTCTGGTCAGTCAGGACCATCTCGCGGACCGCTTCGCAGCGGCTGATCGGCGAATCGATGAATGACATGGTCTCTCTCCCTTTATGTCCACTTCCAGTGTAGACGCCGGGAGAAAAATTACCCTGTTTTTAGTAGGGACTTTACCGGCCCGCCTACCAGTTCTGCGGCAACTTGCGGCAGATGATGATGCGGTGCTGCTCGAGCTCCACATACCCGCCCGACACCAGGTCGCGGAGGATGCGATTCACCATCTCCCGGGATGCCCCCACCATATTGGCCAGATCCTGCTGGGTCAGGCGGCGGTCGATCTGCATGACGCCATCCTTCTCCACCGCCAGGGAATTAAAGACCCGCGAGATCCGTCCGAAAACATCCACCAGGGCCAGGGAGCGCACGCTTTCGGTCAGGGTGCGGATGCGTCCCACCAGGTTGCGCACCACCATCTGCATGCAGGCGGGATGAACTTCGATCAGCGCAAGAAACGCCGAACGCGGAATCTGCAATACTTCGCTCTTGGTCACAGCGGCCACCGACGCAGACCTGGGCGCCTCGTCGAGCAAGGCCAGCTCACCGAAGTAGTCGCCCGGATCGAGCAGTGAGAGCGTCACCTCGCGCCCCGCGTTGTCGGTGAGAAAGGCCTTCAGGGCGCCGCTCTGCACCACGAAAAGGCTGTTGCCCTCGTCACCTTCGGACACCACGATGGTATTGGCTGCAAAGGTGCGCACACGCGAGCGCTCCATCAACAACTCGGCATGCTCGTCGGTCAGCCCCTCGAACAGATCTACCCGATCCAGATACTTCACAACTTTCCCCTCGATGACCGTTCACTGCAGAGACTAAATTCTTGCCGCGCCTGAACAAAACCCTATCCGGACTGCTGCTGGCCTCGCTCCTGACGATGGCCGCCCTGATGCTGTCGCCGGTCCGGAACCTTGAACAGGGCGCCGGCCTCGATCTCTTGTACACCCTGCGGGGGACTCGCCAGCCTCCCGCCGAAGTGGTGATTATAACCCTCGATTCGGGCTCGGCCCGGGCCCTGGGGCAGTCGGAACGCCCGGAACGTTGGCCCCGCCACCTGCACGCCCGCCTGGTGGAGGGCCTCGCCGCCCGCGGCGCCCGCGTCATCGGCTTCGACATCCTCTTCGAGCGGGCCCGCGAGGCGGACTCCGACCGCGCCCTGGCCACCGCACTGCAACAGGCCGGCAACGTGGTCCTGATGGAAGGCGTCACCCGCGAGGGTGTCCCGGGCCCGGACGGCAAGGTCGTCGCCCACGTGGACCGGATCACCCGCCCCCTGCCGCTGCTGGCCAACGCGGCCTGGGCCAGCGGCCCCTTCCTGATGCCCAAGACCCCGGAGGGCGTGATCGAATTCTGGGGCTTCGTACCCAGCATCGGCGACCACCCGTCCCTGCCCATGCTGATGGCCCAGCTGATGACGGCCGGCTCGCCCGCCGCCATCTCACCCGCGCCGGACATCCGGCGGCGCCCGCTCAACCTGTACGGCCCCCTCGGCACCCTCGACACCATCCCCTACGCCCGGGCCCTGGAACTGATCGACGACCCGGTCGCCGGCGACGCCGCCTTCCGCGGCAAGGCCGTGCTGATCGGCTTTTCGGAGTTCAACCAGTCCCGCCAGGCCGACATCTTCCACACCCCCTACAGCACCGCCGACGGCCTCGACCTGAGCGGCGTCGAGCTATGCGGCACCGCGGTGGCCAACCTGCTCGACGGCACCGGCCTGCGCCAGCCCGGGGAAGCCGTCCAGATCCTCACCGCCCTTGCCTGGACCGCCGCCCTGGCCTTGCTATGGCACCTTGCCCGCACCGGCCCGGCCCTGGCGCTGAGCGTCCTGCTGGGGGCAGCCTGGGTTGCCGGAGCAGCCTGGAGTTTCGGCACCCTCAACCTGTGGCTGCCCGTCATCCTCCCCGGCATCGCCGCCCCCCTCCTCACCGGCGCCCTCGGCCTGGGTCTCCACCTGCGCGCCAACCGGCGCCGCGAGAGAATGCTCGAGAAGGCCCTGGAGCTCGGCCTCAGCCGCCAGGGCAGCGAAAAGCTCGCCACCCTGCTGGCCGGCCACGCAGAGGGACGCAGCGTGCATGGCGTCTGCCTGTGCAGCGACATCGAGGCCTACACCAGCCTCTCGGAACGCATGAGCCCCGCCAGCACGCGGGAGACCCTGAACCGCTACTTCTCGGTGTTCATTCCGGTCATCGAAGCTCACGGCGGCCACGTGATGGACATCGTCGGCGACTCCGCCATGTGCCTGTGGCTGATCGACAACAATCCCGCCTCGGCCTGCCGGCAGGCCCGCGCGGCGGCCCTCGAGCTGCACCGGCGCATGAATGAAGCCCCCCTCGACGACGACACCGCCCTGCCGACCCGCTTCGGCCTGCACGTGGGCCCGGTCTTCCTGGGGGACGTGGGCTCCGCCGGGCATAGGGAACTGCGGGTGGTGGGCGACATCGTCAATACAGCCAGCCGCATCCAGGGCGCCAACAAGCCCCTCGGCACGCGCATCCTCGCCTCCGCGGAGATCTGCCAGGCCACCGGCGGGGAGGCGCCGGAAGCCGGCCAGGCCCGCCCCCTCGGCCGCTTCCTGCTGGCCGGCAAGCAGAGCACCCTGGACCTCTACGAGATCCGCCACCGCCCCATGCCTCCCGACGCGACGCAACTCTTCGAAGCCGCACGCAGCGAACTGCCCAGCACCCCCGGAACTGCCCGGGACCGGCTCAAGGAAGTCCTCACCTACTGCCCTGGCGACGGCCCCAGCCGCTTCTACCTGCAGCGCGCCCTCGACCGTCTGACCGGGGAAAACCTCCCCGACCGGGCCGACTGCATCGTGCTCGACACAAAATAGGGAATAAAAAGCGCTGCTGACCGACACCAATGATGTAGGTCACATTCATTTACAGCTAATATCCTTGACGGAACAAAGTTCCTGGTTTTCCGCCCATTTCGCCGCCTCCGCCATGCAAACGTCCACCCCTTCGCCCAAGCGCACAGCCCTCAGGCCACTTGCCACCGGTATCGCACTGGCCTTCGCCGGCCTGTCACTTCCCGTGCTCGCCTGCGATCCACCCGCTGGCCGCCTGACCGCCACGGAAGGACGTGTCGAAGTACGCTCCGCGGCAGGCGGCGCATGGCAGCCTGCCACCCTGCGCCAGGGGCTGTGCCCCGGCGACCAGGTGGCCATCCGCGGCGCCGGCCGGGCCGCCGTGGTGCTGTCCCAGGACGTGCTGATCAGGCTCGACCGGGACTCCACCCTGACCCTGCCGCCCACCGCCGCCAGCGGCGAGCTGGGCCTGCAAAAGGGCATCGTGCATGTGATCAGCCGCTTCAACCGGCGCTTCGGCATCATCACCCCCTTCGTCAACGCCTTCGTGGACGGCACCGAATTCACCGTCTCCGCCGACGACGCCTCGTCCCGCGTGGCGGTCTCTGAAGGCCATGTGCGCACCGGCAACAAGGCCGGCGAGCAGCGCATCGGCGCCGGCGAGGCCATCGAAGCCCGGGCCGGCAGCGCCCCCGCCGCGATCAGCGTGCGCCCCCTCGACGCGGTGGCCTGGGCCATCCATTACCCGCAGGTGTATCGCCTGTCCGCCCAGGACCTGGCCGCCTACCCCGAAGCCACCCGCAGCCGCCTCGTCCAGGCCCAGCA